>NZ_SSXE01000069.1 GCF_021699195.1 Nonomuraea sp. MG754425
CCTCCCAGGCCCCGCCGGCGCTCACCCCCGCCGACGGCTCCTACCTCGAAGGCACGGTCAAGGCCGCGGCGGTCCCGGCCACGGCCGGCGACAGCGTCACGCAACTCGCCCTCGACGGAGCCGCGCTCCCCGGCGCCACCCGTACGGTGGGCGTCTCCAAGCTCGCCTTCGACGTCGGCTCCAACTCGACCGAGGCCCAGTACCACAGCTACGTGCTGGTCAACGGCGCGTACAAGGTCGAGATCGGGGACTTCGTCAACCAGCGGGCCATGCTGGACATCCCGAACGAGCACCTCGTCAAGGGCGAGAACACCGTCGAGATCGTGGTCGGCGCGATCCCGTCGTCCTGCGGCACCAACTACGACGACTTCGTGCTGTCGGACGTGGGCCTCGAACTGCTCGGCGAGGTCGCGGACGGCGAGGACAACCCGTACACCCTCTCCTTCGGCGACGGGAGCTGCGGCACGAACACCTCGCTGCTCAAGCGCGCCACGCTGACCTTCTTCACCCAGTCCGACCCCCAGGGCACCAGCGGCCTGGCCGCGGACGTGGACACCACCACGCTGGCCAACGGCACCCACGTGGTCAGCGCCACGACGGCGGCGGGCGTCACCGTCAAGCACACCGTGACCGTCAACAACGCCCCGGCCGGAGCCCCCCGGCTGACGCCCACGGACGGCACACTCGTCTCCGGCAACCAGGCGGTCTTCGCGACGGTCCCGGCGGACGGCGCGGGCGGCGTCGAGAAGCTCACCGTGGACGGCGAGCAGCCCGTCACCAGGGCCACGCTCGGCAACGGCGCCGCGATGTTCGCCTTCGACGTGGGCGCCGACCCCCTGGACGACAAGTTCAACAACTTCCTGCTCGTCAACGGCAAGCGCATCGACCTGGGCGGCTCGTACGCCGGCGGCCGGGCCACCGTCGCGCTCCCCGCGCGCTTCCTCACCCCCGGCGACAACACGATCAAGGTCGTCACCGGCGACTACAAGGAGTCCTGCGGCAACGACCGCGACGACTTCACGCTCTCCAACCTGGCCCTCACCCTCGACGGCGCGAAGGTGACCGGGCAGGACGTCCGGCCGTCGTACGAGATGGGCGACGGCACCTGCGGCAGCAGCCAGACGGCCCTGCGGGAGGTCGAGCTGCGCTACACGATCGACGCCCCGGCCGTGCACATCGTGCCGACGCTCGGCTCGGGCGCGGCCACGCTCAGCTTCACCGTGGGCAGCAACTCGATCGAGGCGCGTTACCAGAGCTACCTGCTCGTCAACGGCCAGAAGGTCATCGTCGACGGGGACTTCGTGAGCCGCCGCGTCGACCTGACGATCCCGAACGAGTACCTGGTGCCCGGCTGGAACACGATCGACCTCGTCGCCGGCACCTACCCGACGTCCTGCGGGAACAACCGCGACGACTTCACGATCTCGAACCTCGCCCTGACCCCGGCGCAGGGCACGGCCACCGGCCAGATGCTCAAGAGCTCGTACGCCATGGGCGACGGCAACTGCGGCGACAACGTCAACCCGCTGACCGAGATCGACCTCCAGTTCCTCGTGGACGCCCCGGCCCGCGGCCTGCGCGCCGACCTCGACACCACGGCGATCAAGGACGGCCGGCACACCCTGGCCGCCGAGTCGAGCACCGGTGAGAGCGCCACCCGCCTGCTCATCACCGACAACTCCGCGCCGGCCGTCACCACCAGCGTCCCGGCCGCGAACGAGAGGATCAGCGCCACGGTCGTGCTCGACGTCAAGCTGGAGGACGCCTCCGGCGTCGTCTCCGGCCCCGACGTCCAGCTCGACGGCAAGCCCGTCCAGCTCGGCGCGCAGATCGGCCCCGGGCTGAAGGCCGGCAAGCACACCCTCTCCGTCATCGGCGTGGACGGGCTCGGCAACACCGCCACCCGCGAGGTCGTCTTCGAGTCGGCCGGCATCCCGGACGTCCCGGGCGAGCTGAGCCCGGCGCTGGGCGCGGTGGACGTGTCGGACCCCGCCACCCTGTCGGCCAAGGTGGCCGAGCCGGACGGCGGCCCGGTCACGGCGACGTTCTCGCAGGCCGAGATCCTCACCCCGGACGAGGTCTACCAGGGCACGGCCAAGACCCTGCCCACCACGCTTCAGGTGCCCGGCGAGAAGAAGGTCAGGACCGACGGGCTGGAGCCCGCCGACGGTAAGACCATCGACGCGCCGAGCGGCCAGGACCTCGTCTACCAGCGCTACGACGTCCAGGTGAAGGGGCACGCCGACGCCCCCGTCCTGCGCTGGGAGGGCACGATCGACCCCGAGCGGCTGGCCTCGCTGCGGGTCTGGAACACGAAGACCAAGGCGTGGGACCTGCTGACCAGCTCCCGGGGCGCGGCCGAGGGCGAGACCACGCTCACGGCCGTCGTGGACACCGGGTACATCGACCGGCAGAAGGTGCACGTCATGGTGACGGGCGAGGATCCGTTCGCCGACGACATCGAGCCGGGCGACCCGAACGGCTTCGCCGACCCCTCCACGTACGACTTCTCGATCGTGCACTTCACCGACACCCAGTACATCTCCGAGGGCGCGGTGGAGCAGGAGACGGCCGAGGAGCGCGCGGTGTGGGAGTCCGCCTACGCCGGCATCGTCGACTGGATCAAGGAGAACAAGGACCAGCGGAAGATCTCGTACGTCGCGCACACCGGCGACATCATCGAGAACAACATCCGCCAGCCCGCCGACGACGCCATGCGGCGGCAGATCGCCGGGGAGTTCGAGGTCTCCTCGAAGCAGCAGCGCGTGCTGGACGACGCCGGCATCCCGAACGGCGTCATCGCCGGCAACCACGACAACCAGTCGGGCACCGAGGAGGGCCCCGGGGCCGCCTACAACCAGTACTACGGCCCCTCGCGCTACCAGGAGGCCGCCAAGGGCTGGCAGCACGCGGAGTACGGCGGCCCGTGGAAGGAGGGCGACAACCAGAACCACTTCGACCTGTTCTCCGCGGGCGGCCTGGACTTCGTGGTGGTCGGCCTGTCGTACGGGGTGACGCGGGAGGAGGCCGAGTGGGCCGACTCCGTCTTCAAGAAGTACGCCAACCGCAACGGCATCCTGCTCTCGCACGACTACCTCGTGCCGAGCACGAACCCCGACGGGCGCGGGGCCGGGTTCTCCGCCCCCGACGGCTCGATGTTGTACAAGACGGTCGTCGAGAAGAACGCGAACGTCTTCCTCATCCTCGCCGGTCACGAGCACGGCGTGGGCACCAACGTCAAGCCGAAGGTGGGCCAGGTCGGCAAGGGGGTCGTCGAGCTGCTGGCGGACTACCAGTTCTACACCGTCTCCGCCGACCGGCTCGGGCTGACCGAGGTCGGCGGGTACGACCCGGCCGACCAGCTCCAGTTCGGCGCGAGCTTCCTGCGGATGTTGCAGTTCAACGTCAAACGCTCGGAGCTGATCGTGGACACCTACTCGCCGCTGCTCGACGAGTTCGGCGCGACCGAGTACGACCCGCTGCGCCGCTACAACGGCCTCGAGGACAACATGGTGCTCCCGGTCGACCTCACCACCCGGACGACGACCCTGCGGACCGACTCGCTGGCGATCTACAAGCCCACCCGGGTGATCGGCCGCGACAAGGTCGCCTCCGGGCAGGTCGCGTCGGTCAGGTGGGACCGGCTCAAGGACGACACGGCCTACGCCTGGTTCGTCACGGCCCGCTCCACCGGCGGCGGCGTGACCGCCTCCGAGCCGAGCGTCTTCGTCACCAAGGACGAGCGCGGCCGCCCCGGCAGGTGGGACGCCGACTCGCCGATGCACCGCTGGTTCAACCGGTGACCCGCCCCGCGGGTGACCGCCTGACCTTCTCCTGACGACCCGCCGCCCCGGGCCCCGCGTGGTCCCGGGGCGGCCTTCCCCTCCTGGAGGGACGAGACGATGTTGCGCCGGTGCTTGGCGTCCGTCATGGTGTCGCTGGCCGCCGCCCTGCTGTTCGCGGCCCCGGCCGCGGCCCACGACGCGACCACGAAGGCCCACGCCGAGGTCACCGGCACGGGCGTGCACGTACGGGCCGTGCTGGACCTCGAGTACGACCTGCTGATGAAGTCGGCCTGGCTGTACGCCTCGGCGTACGAGGCGAAGGAGCGGACCGAGCAGCTCCGTCAGCTCGCACTCAACCGCGACGCCGTGATCGGGTACGTCACGGAGCGTTTCGCGGTGGCCTACGACGACCGGCCCTGCGTGCCCGCGCTCGCCCGCGACGCCGACGTGCGAGCGCGCGACAAGAGGGCATTCGCGGTGCTCACCCTCGACTTCGCCTGCCGGGGCGAGCCCGGCGGGTCGCACGCGATCTCCAGCGCGCTGTTCCCCGACGGGGAGACGTTCGTCCACAGCACGGAGACGCTGGTCCGCTACGAGCTCGACGGTGAGCGCGGCTCCGCCGTCCTGGTGGCCGAGAGCCCGACGCTCAAGGTCGGCGAGCGGCAGGCGGCCGACCAGGCGGGCGAGTTCCTGCTGCTCGGCGCGGAACATCTGCTGTTCGGCCTGGATCACGTGCTCTTCCTGCTGGCGCTGCTGATCGGGGCGCGCCGCCCGCGTGACGTCGTCGTCACCGCCTCGGCCTTCACCGCCGCGCACAGCATCACGTTCCTGCTGGCGGCGATGGGGGTGGTGGACGTGCCGGGCGCGATCGTCGAGCCGGTCATCGCCGCCTCGATCGTCGTCGTGGCCCTGGCCAACCTGCTCGGCCGGGACGAGGACCGGCTCGGCAGGTGGCGGCTGCCCGTCGTGTTCGTCTTCGGCCTGATCCACGGGCTGGGCTTCGCGGGCGCGCTCGACATCAGGGAGAGCGGCTCGTGGGAGCTGCTGCTGTCGCTGCTCAGCTTCAACGTCGGCATCGAGCTGACCCAGCTCGTGCTGATCGCGGTGCTCTTCCCGCTGCTCACGCTGCTGCGCCGGGCCCCGTGGTCCCGCTGGGCGGTGCTCGCGCTGTCGGCGCCGATCGTGGGGATCAGCCTGTACTGGTTCTTCGACCGCATTCCGCTGCCGCTCTGACGGTGGCGTACCCCGTAAATCGTATTTGTCGGGGAATCTCCCGAGGTTAGCGGCGAGCCCGATCACTGTGTTCTGCTGATCCTCGGGGGAGGCGCGTGAGCAGACGATTGGGCCGGTCGTTGCGGACTCGGCTGGCGTTGCTGGCCAGCATCGCGATGCTGCTGCTGAACGTCATCGTCAGCGCGTTCGTGCTGTTCGGCATCCGTAACGAAGTGGTCGACATCAGGGCCGGGGAGATCGCGAGCAAGGCCGTCCGCGTGCTGCTCCTCGTCAAGCGCGAGCACCTGCCCGAGGTGCTCGACCCCGACGGGCTCCAGGGCCTTCAGGTGCTCGACCCGAGCGGCCGGCCGGTCGCCTGGTCGCCGAGCCTGGCCGGCGCGCCCCGACTGACGACCGCGCTCCCGCACCCCAACCAGGCCAACGAGTACGCCACGCTCTGCGACCTGCCCTCCTTCCCCGGCCAGTGCAAGACGGTCGCGGCGCTGATCGCGTACCAGGCCGACGGCCAGTGGGTCATCTACGCCGTCGACGCCGCCGTGCCCTGGTACGTCGCGCCCCAGGTGATCGCCTTCCAGGCCGGCGTGGCGGCCGTGCTGGTCGCGCTGGCCTGGTTCGGGGTGTCCCGCGTCGTGGCCAGGACGCTCGCGCCCGTCAGCAGCATCACCAGGCGGCTGGCCGAGATCAGCGAGGGCGGCGGCGGGATGCGCGTCCCCGTGCCCGAGAACGACGACGAGATCAGGGCCCTGGCCGAGACCGGCAACAAGACGCTGGAACGCCTGGAATCGGCCCTGGAACAGCAGCGGACCGCGATGGAACGCCAGCGCCAGTTCGCCGCCGACGCCTCCCACGACCTGCGCAGCCCGATCACCGCGATGCGCGCCCAGATCGAGGACGCCCTGCTCCACCCCGGGGAAGCCGACTGGACGGAGACCGGCCCCGAGGTGCTGGCCAGCCTGGAACGGCTGCAGGCGATCGTGGCCGACCTGCTCACCCTGAGCAGGCTCGACGCGGGCGCCCCCGACCAGCGCGAACCCGTGGACCTCGCCGGCCTGGTCGCCGCCGAGACGGCCAGGCCGCGCGGCAAACAGGTCGTCACCTCCCTGAGCCCCGGCGTGACCGTGTACGGCGACCGGCTGCAACTGGCCCGCCTGCTGACGAACCTGCTGGACAACGCCGAGCGGCACGCCGAGACCCGGATCGACGTGACCGTGCGGCGGCAGGACGACGACGCCGTGCTGGAGGTGCTGGACGACGGCAACGGCATCGCGCCCGAGCACCGCGAACTCGTCTTCCAGCGCTTCACCCGCCTGGACGCCTCACGCAGCCGCGACGCGGGCGGCACCGGCCTGGGCCTGCCCATCGCCCGCGAGATCGCGACCGCGCACCTCGGCACCCTGTCCCTCGACGACTCCCGCACCGGCGCCCGGTTCGTCCTGCGACTGCCGGCGCTGGTGGACTGACGCGGACCTGCGGGTCGCCCGGCGGGCACGGGCCTCGTGCGTACCACCGACATCCTGCGACATGACTGACTTGCTGATGATCGGGGCATGCTCTTCGCACCAGGAACGCGTGACCGGAGGGAGATCCACATGGAACAGTGGGGGACCGGCAACCGGGAGGTCCGCACCCCTGAAGGGCGTGCGCCCGGCCACGTCCGCTGCACGCCCCCCGCCGCCGCCGAACTCTTCGAGATCACCGTCCTCGACACCACCGGCGGCGACGGCGAGGCGCGCTGGCACACCATCGGCTGGGGCGTGAACCGCGGAGACGCCGACAGCATCGCCGAGGCGTACGTGACCCGACCCCTCTGCCCCTACGACGTGGCGCAGGTCCGGCACAACGGCCACCTGGTGGGGGTGCACCGCCGCCCCGAGTGACCCGGGCCCGCCACGGTCACTCCCCGTGCCCGGGACGGGCTCCGTCCCGGTCGTCCATGACGCCGTAGGAGGTCGCCCGGAACAGGAACGAGGCCCACGAGCGGTAGGGCCGCCACGACTCGGCCAGCTTCCGGTACGCCGCCGGCGGCGCGTCCTGCGCCAGCCCGTACGCCTCGCGCAGGATCGCGAACAGCCGCGGCTCGTCGCCGGGGAACGCGTCCGGCGCACCCGCGCCGCGGATCAGGATCAGGCCCGCCGAGAACGGCCCCACGCCCGGCAGCGCGCGCAACTCGGCGAGTGCCTGCTCGGGCGAGAGCGAGCGCAGGTGCTCGGTGGTGAGCACGCCGTCGAGCGCCGCCCTGGCCAGGCCGCGCACCCACTCCTCCTTCTGCGCCGGCAGCCCGAGCCCGCCCGCGTCGAGCAGCGAGACGGGCGGCGGGAAGGCTGTGCACGGCTGCCCGTCCACCACGACCTCCGCGCCGTGGCGGGCCGCGATGCGCTGCTTGATCCGGGAGGCGACGAGCATCGACGAACGTTGCACGATCACCGCCCAGCACGCCGCCTCCCACGGGCTCCAGAAGCACACGGGCCGCAGGCCGGGACGCAGCCGCCGCAGGTCGCCGAGCACCGGGTCGGCCGCGCCGAGTGCGGCGAAGCCGGAGCCGTCCACGTCGAGGGAGAGGATCCGGGCCACCTCGCCGCGGATGCGCGGCCCCGCCGGTCGGGTCGTGGTGACCGCCACCCCGCCCGGCGCGGCCGTCACACTCACGCCGATCGGCCGCCAGTCGGACTCCGCGCAGTACGCGAAGCGCAGCGTCCGGCCGTCGGACGGGAGCGCGCTCGTGGCCGGCCAGTCCTCGACGAAACGCAGGGAGTCGGCGAAGTCGAACGGGCCCTCGGCGGTGAGTGTGAATCCGTGCGTGGTCATGCGCGTATCGTAGGCGGGCCCTGCGACCAGGCCCGTCGTGACGGCGGCCCGGCTCAGCGCCCGGCGGGGTGGGTGCGCAGGGCCGCGCGGAACCAGCCGAGCGCCGGGGTCAGGCACTCCGGCGGCGGCCAGCCGTTGATCACGGCCAGGAGGTGGACGTACCGCTCCCTGCGCGGGTCGTCGGCCGTCGCCAGCCGGGCGGTGAGCGTGGCGGGGTCCAGCCCGCAGGCGGCGACCAGCGCCGTGACGTACGGCCCGGCCTCGGGTGCGGCCGGGTCGATGCCGGCGGCCAGGGCGGGTGCGGCCAGGTCCCGCGCCAGCGCCGCGGGATCAGGCGCGATGACGGCCACTCCGGCCCCGCCCCGGGACCCGGCCGGGGACCCGGTGCCGGGCTCGGCATGAGAGCCGACACGGGACGCGGTGTGGCGCCCGGTCGGGGGTTCGGAGGGGAGTCCCGCCCGGGACTCGGCGCGGGAGTCGGCAGGGGAGTCGGTGCGGGGTTCGGTGGGGTGGTCGGTGCGGGCGGTGGCGTGGGTGGCGGCGTGGGTGGCGGCCATGCGGCGGAGGCCGGCGCGGAAGTCCGGGTCGCGGGACAGTTCGGCCAGTTCGGCCCAGGCCGCCACCTGTTCCGGTTCGGGGTCGTCGGGCAGTTCGGGGGTCAGTGAGGTCATGATCCCCGCGAAGGCGGGGTCGCCGCGCAGGTCGCCGAACGCGGCGGCGAGGAAGTCGCCGATCAGGCGGCGCCGCTCGGCCTCCGACAGGCGGGCGAGTTCGTGCATCAGTTCCATCTCCTCCGGGGTGGAGCCGCGCCTGGCCACCGCGGTCAGCACCGCCCGCCGCAGCCGCAGCGTGCGGATCCGCGCCGCCAGGGCCTCGGCGTGCGCCGCGGCGACCTCGGGCAGGGACGTCTCCCGGTCCACGACCCGGCGGATCGTGGGCAGGTCGAGCCCGAGGTCGCGCAGCGTGCGCACGAGATCGAGCCGGGCGGCGGCGGCGCGGTCGTACAGGCGGTAGCCGGCGGGGCTGCGGCGGGTGGGCGGCACGATCCCCTCGTCGGAGTAGAACCTGATGGTCTTGACCGTCAGCCCGGTACGCCGGGCCAGGTCGCCGATCGAGCAGAGCGCGTCCCCGTCCATGCCCCCCACTCTCGCGCCTCCCCCCACGGGAGACTCAAGCGGGCGATCGCGTCCCGCCCGCGATGCGGTGAGCGACCGTCACCGGCCGCCTCGATAAGATCCCAGCATGGCCCGGACGGCACCCACCTGCACCCGATGGGGCCGCTGCGGGAGGTGCTGAGCGCCACCGTGAAGGCGTCCAGGATCGAGGAGCTGGCCGTGCCGTTCCAGTGCGTGGCGGCCTCGATCGAGCGGGCGGCGGCCCACTGGTTCGACGGCGGTCCGCTGGTGGACGCGGTGCTGGCGTCCTGCGCGGTGCCCGGTCTGCTGCCGCCCGTCGTGATCGGCGGCGAGCACTTCTACGACGGCGGGCTGGTGCACAGCATCCCGATCGGGCGGGCCGTGCAGCTCGGGGCCGGCCGGGTCTACGTGCTGCACGTCGGCCGCATCGAGCGCCCGCTGTCGCCGCCCAGGCGGTTCTGGGAGGTGGGCATGGTGGCGTTCGAGATCGCCCGCCGGCACCGGTTCGCCGAGGACCTGGCCACGCTGCCGGCGGGCGTGGAGGTGCACGTGCTGCCGTCGGGGGTGGCCGAGCCGCTCTCGCCGCTGCGCTACCGTGACGGGTCGCAGATCTCCGCCTGCATCGACCGGGCCTACCAGGCATCTTCCCGCTACCTGGGGAACAGGGCAGGATGAGAGCACACCCCTGAAGGAGGCCGAGGTGCTGCCACCCCGGATTCTGCGCAGGCTCGTGCTGGCACCGCTGGTCATCGTGGTCACCGTGTTCATGGTGGTCACGCTGCCGTTCTGGCTGGTCGTGACGGCCGCCGCCTCGCTGCGCCTGCCGCCGCCGCAGCGCAGGGGGCTGCGGTTCGTGTGGTTCGGGGTGGCCTGGCTGACGCTGGAGTCGGCGGTGCTGATCGCCTGCCTGTGGTTGTGGGTGGCGGGCGGCGGCGCGCGGCGGCAGGAGCGGCACTACGCGCTGATCAGGTGGTCGCTGTCCAAGGTGTTCGCGGCCGCGGTGCGGATCTTCCGGCTGTCCGTGGAGATCGAGGAGCCCCCGCGGCGGACGTGGGCGGCCCGCCCGGCCCGGCCGGTCATCGTGCTGTCCCGGCACGCCGGCCCCGGAGACTCCTTCCTGCTGATCCACCAGCTCCTGGAGCGGTACGGGCGCCGGCCGCGCATCGTGATGAAGGCCGCGCTCCAGTACGACCCCTCGCTCGACGTCATCGTCAACCGCCTGCCGAACGCGTTCGTCTCCCGCCGGCACGGGGAGAGCCGGGTCGTCGAGGAGATCCGCGGCCTGTCGGCGACGATGGGCGGCCAGGACGCCCTGGTGATCTTCCCGGAGGGCGGGAACTTCACCCCGCGCCGGCGGCGGCTGGCGATCCGGCGGCTGGAGGAGAAGGGCCTGGGCGCGGAGGCGGAGCGGGCCCGCGGCCTCTACCATCTGCTGCCGCCCCGTCCGAACGGCGCCATCGAGGCGATCGAGGCGTGCCCGTCGGCGGACGTCGTCTTCGTCGCGCACACCGGCCTCGACGATCTGGTCACGCTCGGGGACGTCTGGCGCAAGCTGCCCCTCAGCGCGCGCATCACCGCGACGTGGTGGCGGGTCCCGGCCGAAGACATCCCCGGTGACCGGGAGGAACGCATCCGCTGGCTGTACGACCACTGGGAGCGGATGGACGACTGGATCACCGCCCAGCACCTGGCCGCCAAGCCCGGTTAGCGAGGATTCTCCGCGCATGTCCGGCGGCGGGCGTCTATGTTGATCTCTGACACGAGGATCACGGATGCCACTGGGGAGGCATTGATGGGCAACCGACCTCAGGACGCCGACCGGGCCGCGGAACTGGCCCGGATCGACACCTCCGTCCCGCACCCGGCTCGCGTGTGGGACTACTGGCTGGGCGGCAAGGACAACTACGCGCCCGACCGCGAGGTGGGGGACGAGATCGTCAAGGTCATGCCGGACCTGCCGGTCAACGCCCGCGCCGAGCGGGAGTTCATCGGCCGGGTCGTGCGTCACCTGGCCGGCGAGCGCGGCCTCGACCAGTTCCTCGACGTGGGCACCGGCATCCCGACGGCGACCAACACCCACGGCGTGGCGCAGGAGGTCAACCCGGCCGCCCGGATCGTCTACGTCGACAACGATCCGATCGTTCTCGTCCATGCCCGTGCCCTGCTGGTGGGCACCGACGAGGGGGAGACCGACTACATCGACGCCGACCTGCGCGACCCGAAGACCATCCTGCGCGAGGCCGCCCGGACCCTGGACTTCTCCCGTCCGATCGCGTTGATGCTGATGGGGGTGCTGGAGTTCGTCCCCGACGCCGGGGAGGCGCACGCCGCGGTGGGGACGCTGCTCGACGCGCTGCCGCCGGGCAGCCACCTGGCGATCGCGCACAGCCTGAAGTGCCCCCCGATGGACGAGGCCGCCGCCCGCTGGAACGCCAGCGGCGCGACCCCGCTCACCCTGCGCACGGAGGCCGAGCTGCTGGCCTTCTTCGACGGCATGGAGCTGGTGGAGCCGGGTCTGGTGTCGCTGCCGAAGTGGCGGCCCGAGCCCGGCACCAGCTTCACCGACCGCGAGGTGTTCCAGTACGGCGTCGTGGGCCGCAAGCCGTAGCTCAGCGCACGGTGCCGGGCGGCAGCGTGGGCAGGTCCGCGGGCGGGCCGTGCTCGATGAGGCGCAGCAGCGCGCCGGTGTCGAGGTGCTGCTCGACCAGGTCGCCGAGCGCGTCGAGTTGCCGTTCGCGCAGCGCGGCGAAGTCGGTGGCCGGGTCGGGGGTGAAGTCGCGCCCGGCCCGCGCCGCCACGTCCGCGAGGAAGGCGCGGCGGAAGCCGTCGTTCTCCAGGACGCCGTGCCAGGTGGTGCCCCAGACGTCGCCGGCCCGGCAGCCGTCGAGGAACGGCTCGCCCCCTTCGACCGTGGCCACCCCGTGGTGGATCTCGTAGGCCCGCACCGGCTGCCCGTACGCCGTCCCCTCCGGCCTGGCCAGTCGTTTGTGCCGCCCGAACGTCACCCGGGCCGGCAGCAGCCCGAGGCCCTCGACCCGGCCGGCCCGTGACTCGACCTCGTCCACGATCTCGCGCGCGAGCATCTGGAAGCCGCCGCAGATCCCCAGGACGGGGCCCTTCCTGGCGGTGATCGCCGCCGCCAGGCCGCTCTCGCGCAGCCAGGCCAGGTCGGAGACGGTGGCCCGGGAGCCGGGCAGCACCACCAGGTCGGCGTCGTCCAGCTCGACCGGGTCGGTGGCGAAGCGCACCACGACCCCGGGTTCGGCGGCCAGCGCGTCCACGTCGGTGAAGTTGGAGATGCGCGGCAGCCGTACGACCGCCACCCGCAGTGTCTGCCCGCCGTACGGGCCGCGTGCCCTGACCTGCCGGTGGTCGAGGGCCAGTGAGTCCTCGACGTCCAGCCAGAGCCCGTCGAGCCAGGGCAGCACCCCGTGCACCGGCCGTCCGGTCAGCTCTCTGATCATGTCGAGCCCCGGCTCCAGCAGTTCCTTCGCGCCGCGGAACTTGTTGACCACGAAACCGGCGACGTGGGCCTGGTCGGCGGCGTCCAGCAGGCCCACGGTGCCGTAGAACGCGGCGAACACGCCGCCTCTGTCGATGTCGCCGACCACGATCACCGGCAGGTTCGCGGCCCTGGCCAGGCCCATGTTGGCGATGTCGCCGCGGCGCAGGTTGATCTCGGCCGGGCTGCCCGCGCCCTCGCACACCACCACGTCGTACCGTTCGCGCAGCCGGGCCAGGGCGTCCACGGCGGTGGCGCGCAGCAGGTCCTTGAGCGCGCCGTACTCCATGGCGTCCACGTCGGCGATCGGGCTGCCCATCAGCACCACCTGGCTGCGGCGGTCGCTGCCCGGCTTGAGCAGGATCGGGTTCATGTCGGCGACGGGTTCGAGGCCGCACGCCTGCGCCTGCATGGCCTGCGCCCGGCCGATCTCGGCGCCCTCTGCGGTGACGTACGAGTTCAGCGACATGTTCTGGGCCTTGAAGGGCGCCACCCGGACGCCCTGGCGGGCCAGCCATCGGCAGATGCCGGCCGTGACCACGCTCTTGCCCGCGTCCGACGTGGTGCCGGCGACCAGCAGTGCCCCTTTGACCCTTTTGACCATGAGATCACCGTACACAGCAGAAAGGTCGCGAAATTTCGCTGTAATCCCCCATTTACGAATGCTGTGACTTCTGCCACTCTGGCTAGAACATTGCCCTAGAACAGGATTCTAGATTTCCCTACGGAAAGGGTGGGCATGGTCGGCACGCTCGGTTCGCCACGGACAGGCACCATCGACGCGCAGTCCCGCGCGCCATTCGGCTGGGCGCCCCTCGTGGTGCTCTTCATCGTCGGACTAGTGGACCGGATCGAGCACAACCTCCTATCGGGCGTGCTCCCGCTGATCCAGGCGGAGTGGGGCTTCAGCGACACCGCCGCGGGCTCCATCCCCACGGCCGCCGCCCTGGCCGCCGCCGTGGTCTCGCTGCCCGCCGGATACCTGGCGGACCGCTTCAGCCGGACGCGCATCATCACGATCGTCGTCTTCTGCTGGGCCATCGCCACCCTGGGCTCCGGCCTGGCCACCGGCTTCGCGATGTTCTACCTCATGCGCGTGTTCCTGGCGGTGGCCGAGAACATCGACAACCCGGCCGCGGGCAGCCTCCTCGCCGACTACTACCCGCCCGCCAGCCGGGCCAAGGCGTACGGGCTCACCCGCGTGACCACGTACCTGGGCGGCGTCGGCACCCTGCTCGGCGGGCTGCTGGCCGAGATGTTCTCGTGGCGCACCGCGTTCCTCATCATGGTCGTGCCGGGCCTGCTGACGGCGCTGCTCGTCTGGTTCCTGCGCGAACCCCGGCGCGGCGAGCTGGACCGGCTCGTCGCCACCGGCGAGGCGCCGGCCGACAAGCCGGAGCCGCCCGCCAAACCGCCGTTCTGGACCCAGTTCCGGCAGGTGCTCACCATCCCGACGCTGCTGTTCGTCTGCGCCGGCCTGTCGCTGCTCAGCCTCGGCCTGGCCGGCATCTTCTTCTGGCTGCCCACGCTCATGGTGCGCACCTTCGGCGCCAGTGTGGGCGCGGCCGGCTCGCTCAGCGGCCTGATCACCATCGCGGGCACGCTGATCGGCACCCTGGTCGGCTCGTGGCTGGGCAGGAAGTGGCACGGCACCCGCAAGGGCGGGCGGCTGCTGGCGGGCGGCGGCGGCATCACGGCGGGCTCGCTCGTGCTGGCCGGGGCGCTGTCCATGGACTCCCTGGTCGGGCTGACCGCCCTCGTGCTGCTCGCCTGCTCGCTGATGTCGATCGCGATCCCCAACATGACGGCCTGCCTGGCCGACGTGGTCCCGGCCGCCTCCCGCGGGCTCGGCTTCGCCGTCCTGCAACTGCTGCTCACGGCCGGCACCGCTTTCGGCTCGCTGGTCGTCGGCATCGCGTCCGACCAGTTCGAGTCGCTGCTGTACGGCATGTACATCCTGGTGCTGCCCATGGCCGTGGGCGGGCTGCTCACGCTGGGGGCCAGGGCGTCGTTCGAGCGGGACGCGCGCAAGGTGATGGAGGCCGCGCGCGGCTGATCCGGCCCGCCAGGCGAAAGGGGGGCGCGGCATGAGCCGCGCCCCCTCACGCGTTCAACTCCTCGGCGGCGCGGGCCGGGCCCCGCCGCGCGTCAACCCTGCGGCGGCGGGCGCCGGTCGCGTTCCTCCTGCGACTGAGGTTGCGGTTGTGACTCCGGGGGTGATCCCGCCTGTGATTGGGGCCGGTCCGGCGACTGCTCGTCACCGGCGGCCCCGCCTCCTCCGCCGTAACGGCGCTGCACGGCGTCCGCACCCTTGCTGATCTGGTCGTCGTACTTGTGTCCGGTACGCTCCTTCACATACTGCTCGGCGCGGTCCAGGACCTCGTCGGCCTGCTTGGAGTGTCCTCTGGCCAGGTCTTCTGCCTTCTTCAGCCATTCTGCGATGCGGCTCATGAGCCCATCCCCGTTCTTCAGGCTACGACCCGGCCCCTACCCCCGAAGCATCGAATGATGTTTGGCGGGCAGGGCCTCACCCGACAGGCGCTCCGAAGGCCGACGCCCAGCCGGGGCCGACGACGACGGCCGGGTTGAACTTGTTGCCGCCCTTGCCGTTCCACACGGTGAGGGCTCCGGTGCCGGCGTGCACGGCCCCGATGTCGTCGCGGCCGTCGCCGTTGACGTCGCCCAGCGACATCAGCGTGGCGGCGTAGGACTCCCAGCCGGGTCCGGTCGCGATCGCGCCGTCGAAGCGGTTGGCGCCCTTGCCGTTCCAGATGGTCAGGGTGTTGGTGTCTTTCTTGACGGCGGCGAGGTCGGTGAGGCCGTCGCCGTCGAAGTCGCCGGAGATCGGCGCAGTGTAGGCGCCCCAGCCGCCGCCGACCGTGGTGGCCGAGCCGAACTTGTTGCCGCCCTTGCCGTTCCAGATGGTGAAGGTGCCGGTGCCGGCGTGCACGGCGCCGATGTCGGTGACGCCGTCGCCGTTGACGTCGCCCATCGACATCAGGCTGGCCGCGTACGGCTCCCAGCCGGGGCCGGTCTCGACCGAGCGGGTGAACTCGTTGCCGCCCGCGCCGTTCCAGATGGTCAGGGTGTTGGTGTCCTTCTTGACCGCGGCGAGGTCGCTGAGGCCGTCGCCGTTGAAGTCGCCGGAGATCGGCCGGCTGAAGGCGCCCCAGCCGCCGCCGACCGTGGTGGCCGGGCCGAACTTGTTGCCGCCCGCACCGTTCCAGATGGTCAGCGACCCGTCGGCGGCCGAGAACAGGTCGCCCACGCCGTCGCCGTCGAAGTCGGGGGTGGCCGATCCGCCCACCCCCGCGACGTACGGGTTCTGCGCGTGGGTGAGGGTCTCCCAGCCCAGGAAGTGCGACACCCCGGCGGGACGGCGCTGCTCGATCCACTTCGTGGCGTCGGGGGTGTCGTCGTACCCGAGCCGGTGGTGCAGCGCGTTGTAGCCGACCTCCGGAGGCACCCCGAGACCGCGGGTGACCTTGCCGCCGCACAGCCACGACGGCACCGTCCCGCCCATCTCCAGGCCGGCGTGCAGGTCCATGGCGTACCTCAGCCGGTGCTTGGCCTTGGCGTACAGGTCCACGCCCTGGATCCCGGCCGTCTCGGCGACGTGGGAGATGGCCGACAGGCCCCACCCGGTGTGGAAGAAGTCGCGGCAGGTCTCCTGGGTGAGCCCGTCCACGAACTTGGTCTGGCCGTGCCAGTAGTCGATGATCTTGGCCTTGGTGTTGTACGTGCTCTTCGGCGGGGCCTTGGGGATCGAGCCGTCCGTCGTGAGGTAGATGTAGGCGGGCAGCCGGCCCTGCCAGGTGGCGACCGCCTTGTCGAAGGAGGCGCGGTCGTCCAGGTGCACGGCGATGCCGATGGCGGCATCGGTCATGATCAGTTCCCAATTGCCGTTGTTGTTCGGCCGGCCGGCGATCAGCGTCGGGAGATAGACGCTGCGCAGCTTGCCGGCGAAGCGCCCGGCCTGGGTCCAGCCGGTGTAGGTGTGCTTGATGAGCTCGGCGGCGCGGGAGAAGTTCGCGCCCGCCCAGCCCGTCTGCAACGGCGCGTTGTCCCCGGTGTGGTTGGTGATCACGGCCGACCACGCGTCCATGATCTGGATCGCCTTCTTGGCGTAGCGGGCGTCCTTGCTCAGGTACCAGCGCAGGGCGTGCGTGTAGGCCGCCATGGCGTCCTCGCGCTCGTCGGTGCAGCCGTTGTCGGGGTTGGACGTCGGGCCGCAGTTCACCACCGAGCGGGGGGTGGGCGTGTAGGAGAGCGCGGCGAAGGGGTGGCGCTCCAGGGCGCTCCAGGCCGACTTCCACGGCTCGCTGCCGAGGTTGGCCCGGACGAAGTCGAGCTGGGCACGGCTCACCAGCACACCCGGGTGCTGGAACACGGCCGCCTGCGCGGGCTGTGGGACGACCAGGGCGGCGGCCACGAGCGCGGCGACGGCGAGAGGGCGGGCGAGACGCACGAGCTTCCTTCCAGAGTGAGGACGTCCATTCCGCCAGCCGGAGCCTGCCGCGTCAAGCCGGGTATGCGAGGAATGAGGACCCGACATACCGGCGACATACCGGCGGCACGGCGGCGCTCAGTCGTCGAAGGCGAGCCGTACCCCGAAGCCCACGATCACCACGCCGGTCAGCCGGTCGAGGAAGCGCCGGACCCCGGGCGCGCGCAGGAACCCGCCCATCAGCGACGCGAACCCGATCAGCCCCGCGCTCCACACCAGCCCTTCGGCCACGTGCACCCCCGCCAGCGCCAGTCCCATCAGCGCGTGCGGCGCGCCCGCGGGGATGAAGTGCGGCAACATCGCCACGTAGAACGCGCCCACCTTGGGGTTGAGCAGGTTCGTCAGCAGTCCCCGGCGCAGCCCGGCGCCGAAGCGCACCTCCTGCGGCTGCTCCCGCGCGTCCGGCCCGCCGTCGGCGTGCCTGGTCAGCAGCATGCGCACGCCCATCCACACCAGGTACGCCGCCCCGGCCCAGCGCAGCACGTCGTAGGCCAGTTGCGAGGCCGCCAGCAGCGCCGACAGCCCGGCCGCCGTCAGCAGCCCCCAGCAGAGCGTGCCGAGCTGGATGCCCAGGGCCACTCCCCAGGCGGGCCGTCTCCCGGCCAGCAGGGACGTTCGCAGGATCAGGGCCGTGTCGAGGCCGGGCGTGATCGTGAGCAGGGCCACCACGGCGGCGAACGACCAGACAGATCCTGCGATGTCCATGCGAGTCAGGGTATGAGAAGCAGTTTCCCGGTCGTCCGGCGGGCCGCCAGATCCTCGTGCGCCTGCCGCGCGTCGGCCAGCGGGTACCGGTGCGAGATGTTGATCGTGAGCTGCCCGGCGGTGATCCAGCCGAACAGGTCGGAGGCCCGCCGCAGCAGCTCCGCGCGGTCGGCGATGTAGTGGACGAGCGTGGGCCTGGTCAGGAAGAGCGAGCCCTGCCGGTTGAGGATCTGCGGGTCGAGCGGGGGCACGGGGCCGCTGGCCGCGCCGTACAGGGCCATGAGGCCGCGCGGGCGCAGCGCCTCCAGCCCGCCGTCGAACGTGGCCTTGCCGACGCCGTCGTACACCACGTCGATCCGGTCGCGCAGCGCCCCGGCGAAGTCGTCGTAGCGCAGCACCTCGTCCGCCCCGGCCGCACGGGCGAGCTTCTCCTTCTCGCCGGTGGAGACCGTGGTGTACACCTTGGCGCCCCGGAGCTTGGCGAGCTGGATCAGCAACTGCCCCATGCCGCCCGCCCCGGCGTGCACGAGCACCTGATCCCCCTGCTTGACCTCGTGCGTCGAGTGGGTCAGGTAGTGGGCCGTCATCCCCTGCAACATCGCCGCCGCCGCCACGTCGGCCGGCACGCCGTCGGGCACCGGCACCGCCCGGCCGGCCGGCACCACGGCCTTGCCGGCGTAGCTGCCGAGGACGTTCGCCCACGCGACGGTGTCCCCGACGGACACGTCCCGCACGCCCGCCCCCACGGCCGTGACCGTGCCGGCACCCTCGGAGCCGATGGGCGTGGGCAGGTCAAGAGGGTAGGCGCCCGAGCGGTGGTAGATGTCGATGAAGTTCACGCCGCTGGCGGCGACGTCGACCACGACCTCCCCGTCACCGGGCACGGGGTCGGGCCGCTCGACGTATTCCAGGACCTCTGGGCCGCCCGGGGCGGAGACGATGATGGCATGCATGCCCCCTAGTCAACTCCCCGGCCCCGGACGCGCGCCACCCGGGGCGGCGGGTCAGGGCTCCTTCCGGCCGCGCAACTCGAAGTCGTCGAACGTCGTCTTCAGCAACGAGCGGCCGTCCTTGGTGGCGCGGGCGAACAGCCCGAGCGTCCCGTTGCCGAGCCCGTTCGGATCCTCGACGTCGTGCACCAGCATGTCGTTGACCCACATCCGCAGCCGCACGGTCGAGCCCGCCTGCTCGCACGCGACCGTCAGGCGCGCCCTGCCGGGCAGTCCGGGCACCTGCTCGGACTGGACGAGCGTCCCGCCCGCCCCGTTCGAGATGCGCCGGATCCTGGCGTTGCCCTTGGTGTCCAGGCCGAACTCGTAGTAGCTCTCGTCGTCGTTGGTGTTGTGGCAGTAGACGCCGTACTCGCCGGTGCCCGCGGCGCGGGTGATGCCGGCGGTGACGGAGATCACGACGGACGCGGGCAGCATCGGCGTGGGGGAGGCGGAGGGCTCCGGCGGGTCGGTGGGGGTGACGACCAGGAAGGGGATGGGGGCCTTCGCCCACCGCTGCTCGTTGCCCGCCTCGCCGGCCACGTCGAGCCCGTACGTCCCGTCGCTGCGGTAGCCGTAGCTCAGGCCGGCCTCGGGGTCGTACACGCCGCTCCAGTCGCCGGAGGTCTGCGTGAAGTCCTCCCGGTAGAGCACGGCCAGGTCGTCGGGCGGGCCTCCTGGGGTGAGCAGGAACCACGCGGCGGCCCCTCCGGCCACCAGGACGGCCGCGGCGGCGGCCAGGCCCGCGTACAGGCGCCCGCGCGCCGGCTTGTGTGTCAGGACCGGCGGGATGCCGAACGGGGTGGTGGACTGCTGCCAGGCCACCTGCACGGTGTGCGCGGCCTGCTCCGGCGCCGCCGCCCGCCCGACGAGCTGGTCGAGCAGTTGCTGGGCGGTGGGCCGGGTGGTCGGGTCCTTGCGCAGCGCCGCCGCGACCAGTTCGCGCAGGCCGGGTTCGACGGCGTCGAGGTTCGGCTCGGTGTTGAGCACCTGGTAGACGATGGCGGGCAGGGTCTCCCCGGAGAACGTGGCCCGCCCGCTGGCGGCGAAGGCCACCAGGCAGCCCCACGAGAACACGTCGCAGGCCGGCGAGACCGGATCGCCCCGCAGCACCTCGGGGGCCATGTAACGGGGCGTGCCGACGATCTCGCCGGTGCCCGTGACGCCGCCGAGCGTGTCGAGCGCCCGCGCGATGCCGAAGTCGATGACGCGGGGGCCGACGGGCGACAGCAGCACGTTCGACGGCTTGAGGTCGCGGTGCACGACCCCGGCGGCGTGGATGGCGGTGAGCGCCGTGGCGACGCTGACGGCCAGCGCGTCGAGGCTGGAGCCGCGCAGGGGGCCCGACTGGTGCACGGCCTCTTCGAGGTTGGGGCCGGGCACGTACTCGGTGACGACGTAGAGCTGCTCGCTGTCGAGCGCGGCCTCGATGACGGCGGCCGTGCAGAACCTGCGCACCCGCTGGGCCGCGTCCGCCTCCCTGCGAAAGCGCATGCGGAACTGCTCGTGCTGGGTGAGCTCCGGGTTGATCACCTTGATCGCGACCCGTTGCCCGGCAGCGTCCTCGGCGAGGTGGACCGTGCCCATCCCGCCTCGTCCCAGCACGCTGAGCAGCCTGTAGCGCCCGATGTGGGAGATTTCACCGCTCACGCCGCGCAAGCTTACCGATACACCGCTCACCGGCGCAGAGCGCAGGGCCGGGACACGGGAAGCGATTTCAGCGGCGGATGCGGTTTTTGTGGCTTATGAGGCGAAATCGGCTGGTGAAAAGGACGCGGCGCAGCGACGGCAGCCCGGTCTCCGGCGAGACCGTCAGCACGCGGCACCCGGCCGCACGGGCCGCCGCGATCCCCGCCGGGCTGTCCTCGACGGCCACGCACCGCGAGGGCGCCGTCCCGAGCCGCCGCGCCGCCTCCAGGTACGGATCGGGCCACGGCTTGCCCCGCTTGGTGTCCTCGTTCGCGATCACCAGGTCGAACGCGTGCCCCAGCCGCGGCAGCACCAGCTCCACCACGCTCCGGGGCGAGGCGCTGACCAGGGCGGTGCGCAGGCCGGCGGCGGCCAGCCCGGCCAGCAGCTCGACAGCCCCCGGCACGATCGCCGGACCGCGGGCGACGCGGCCGGCGAAGGCGTCGGTGAGCGGCCCGGCGAGCTGCGGCGAGCCGAGGTAGGCGGCCACGTCCTCGATCGTGCGGCCGTGCACGAAGGGGGTGTCGGCGGCGGTCAGAGGACGCCCGGCGACGGAGGCGACGGCCTGCCACCACAGCCCCTCGGTGTCCACCAGGGTGCCGTCCAGGTCCAGCAGCACGGCCGCCCGGTCAGACGGCATCGGCGGTGGGAACGGGGACGGGGCCCGTACGGGCCGCCACCAGCACGGGCCGCTCCACCAGACGCACCGTGACCCGCGCCCCGGGGCCCAGCCGGGCCGCCTCGTGGCCGGGCACGTCAGCGAGCACCTCGCCGCCCTCGTCACCTTCGACGGCGATCCTGAGCCGGACGGAGGCCCCGCGGAACGACGCCGCCAGCACCACGGCGGAACCGTCGCCGGCCGGGACGACCCGCACGGCCTCCGGACGGACCAGCACGTCCACGGACGGGTCGGGAGGAACGGGCCCGTCCACCGGGAGGAGCTGGCCCAGCACCGTGACCTGGTCGCCGGAGACCCGCCCGGCCAAATGGTTCATGGTGCCGACGAACTCCGCCACGAACGGCGTGGCCGGCCGGTCGTACACCTCGGCGGGCGCGCCGGCCTGCTCCAGCCGCCCGTCACGCAGCACCGCGACGCGATCCGCGATCGACAGGGCCTCCTCCTGGTCATGGGTGACGAAGACGGTGGTGATGCCGAGGTCGAGCTGGAGGCGGCGGATCTCCTCACGCAGCGCCAGCCGTACCTTGGCGTCCAGGGCCGACAGGGGCTCGTCGAGCAGCAGCACGCGCGGCTCCAGGGCGAGCGCGCGGGCCAGCGCCACCCGCTGCTGCTGGCCGCCGGAGAGCTGGTGCGGGTAGCGGCCCGCGTGGTCGGGCAGGCCGACGAGGTCGAGCAGCTCGTCCGCCCGCGCCCGCCTGGCGGCCACCGGGACCTTGCGGACCCGCAGGCCGAAGGCGACGTTGTCGCGGGCGTCGAGGTTGGGGAACAGCGAGTACGACTGGAAGACCATGCCCGCGTCCCGCTTGTTGGCGGGCACGTTCGTCACGTCCCTGCCGTCCACCAGCACGGCGCCGGAGTCGGGCCGCTCGAACCCGGCCACGCAGCGCAACGCCGTCGTCTTCCCGCAGCCCGAGGGGCCGAGCAGGGCGACGAGCTCCCCGGGCGCGACGACCAGGTCCAGGCCGTCCAGCGCGACCGTCCTGCCGTACGTCCGCCGCAGCGCGCGGAACTCCACCGATGCCGTCATTTCCGCTTCTCCCCACGTGACTTGCCGAAGACTGTGGACACCGCGAGCAGCAGCAGCCAGATGAGCAGCAGGCTCAGGATCGACACCGCGACCGAGAGCTGCCCCTTGGAGCCGGAGACGGTCACGATCCACACCGCGAACGGCTCGTACCCGAGCAGCGCGGCCACGGTGTACTCGCCCAGCACCAGCGCCAGCGTCAGGAACGAGGCGCCGGCCAGCGCCGGGCGCAGGTTGGGGACGATCACCCGCGCCAGCACGTACGGCCACGACGCCCCGAGGTTGCGGGCCGCCTCCACCAGCGTGCGCACGTCCATCGTGCGCAGCCCGGCGTCCAGCGACCGGTACACGAACGGCAGCACCAGCACCACGTACGCGAGCACCAGCACCACGGGGAAGGCCGGATCCTGCGCCGCGATCAGCGTGGCCCAGAACGGCGTGGGCGCCAGCAGGTCGGTCCCGCCGCGCAGCGCCGTGCCGATCCCCGCGACGAACGTGATCGGCGGCACCACCAGCGGCAGCGTGCACAGCACCTCCATCACCGGCCGCAGCCGGGGCGCGAAGAGCCGCACGGCCAGCATCGCCGGCAGCGCCAGCGCCAGCACGAGCACGATCGTGGCCAGCGCCAGCCCGAGCGAGAGCGACAGCGACCGCGCGAAGCCGTCGGCCGTGAGCAGCTCCCCGTACGCCGACAGCGACACCCCGGTGGCCGGCGAGTGGACGGTGTACCAGAAGGCGGTGCCGAGCGGGACCAGGAAGTAGAGCGCGGCGGGCAGGAACACCGCCGCCCGCCACCATGCCCGCCGCGGGCGCGCCGCCGGCCTGGCGGCACCCGAGACCCGTTCCAGGCCGGTCAGCGCAGCCATCGGGAGGTCCTCCTCTGCAACGGCAGGTAGACCGCCATCACCAGCCCGGCCACCACGACCATGTCGAGGCTGAGCGCGAGCGCGATGTTCTCGTAGCCGACCAGCACGTCGCCGGTCAGCGCGCTGGCGATCTTCAGGGTGACGAGCGGGACGACGGTGCCGACCATGGCGTTCGCGGTGGCGTACGCGGAGAAGGCCGCGCCGAACAGCAGCACCACCCCGCCCAGCACGGCCGGGGCCAGCACCGGCAGCGCGACGAAGCGCCAGTACTGCCAGGCGGTGGCCCCGCTGCCGGCCGCGGCCTCGCGCCACTGCGGGCGCAGCCCGTCCAGCGCCGGGGCCATGGCCAGCACCATCAGCGGGATCGAGAAGTACAGGTAGACCACGACCAGCCCCCAGAACGTGTACAGGGAGCCGGAGGGCAGCCCCACCAGGCCGCTGACCACGCCGGAGTTGCCGAGCGTGGCGATCCAGAAGAACGCCAGCGGCACCCCGCCGAAGTTGGCCAGCACCCCGGACGCGGTCAGCACCGCCTCCCGCAGCAGCGTGCTCCGCGAGGTCACGACGGCGTAGGCGAGGAACGTGCCGAGCACGGCCCCCAGCAGCGCCACCACGGCCGACAGCCGCACGCTGCCGATCATGGCGGTGAGATAGCCGCCCTGCAGGCTCTGCGCCAGATTGGCCAGGCTCGGCCGCCCCTGCGCGGTGAACGCCCCCGCCACCATCACGACGGCGGGGACGCCGAACACGAGCGCGAAGAAGGCCAGCAGCGGCAGCGCGCCCAGCCATCCCCGCGAACCGGGCCGGGCCTTCGAGACGGCGGCGGTCATCCCGAGATCGCGGTGTCCCAGCCGGCGGCCAGCTTGGCCTTGGCCGCGTCCACCTGCTCGGACGTCGGGAACGCGGGCTCGCCCTCGACCGCGGGCAGGTTGGCGGCCAGCGTCTTGTCCACGGTGCCGTCGGCGGTCATGGCGGGCAGCAGGACGGGGCGGGCGAAGCCCTTGAGGTAGAGGTTCTGGCCCTCGGCGCTGTAGAGGTACTCCTGCCACAGGCGGGCGGCGGCCGGGTGCGGGGCGTCCTTGTTGACGGCCTGGGCGTACATCTGGAAGTAGCGGCCGTCGGTGGGGACGTTCACCTTCCAGTCGATGCCCTTGGCGGCCAGTTGGGGGGCGTAGGCGGCGTTGTTGTAGTCCCAGTCGATGCTGATCCTGGTCTCGCCGTTCTCGATGGTGGCGGGGGTGGTCTCGACCGGGTTGTAGTTGCCGGACTTCCTGAGCTCGCCGAAGAAGTCGATGCCGGGCTGGATGTCGTCGAAGGAGCCGCCGTTGGCGATCGCGGCCGCGTACACGCCGGCGAAGGCCGAGCCGGCCTCGGTCGGGTTGCCGTTCATCGCGACCTGGCCCTTGTACTCGGGCTTGAGCAGGTCGGCGAAGCTCGTCGGGCAGGTCTCGATCTTCTTGGCGTCGCAGCCGATGGACACGTAGCCGCCGTAGTCGTTGACCCACAGCCCGGTCGGCTCCTTCTGGCCCTCGGGGATCTTGCCGAACGCCTGCACCTTGTACGGCGCGAACAGCCCCTCCTTGGCCCCGCTGATCGCGAACGACTGGCCCAGGTCGAGCACGTCGGGGGCGCGGTCCTGGCCCTTGCGGGTCTTGACGGCGTTGATCTCGTCGGCGCTGGCCGCGTCGGGCGTCTCGCTCTCGATCTTGATGCCGTACGTGGTCTGGAAGCTCTCGATGATCTCGCCGTAGTTGGCCCAGTCGGGCGGCAGGGCGATGACATGCAGGCTGCCCTCCTTCTTGGCCGCCTCGACCAGCTTGTCGAATCCGCCGAAGTCGGCCGCGGAGGTGGCGGTGGCCGCGTTCACCCCGCCTTGCGACGCCTGGGTGGTCTGGGTGCTCGGTGCGGCGCCGCAGGCCGCGGTGACTACGGTAAGGGCTGCGGCGACAGCGGCAGCACGGGCGCTAGGTGTGAACACGACGCCTCCACTTTCCAGGGGGTGTGGCAAGAACGTAAAGGAACTTGTACAAACAAGCGAGCACCAGTTAGTCGCATCAATGTTGCTCTTTCGTGAATGGGAAGGGTCGGGGATGGTTGCGCGCTATGAACTGATCGCCGATGAGCTGCGGGATGAGATCCTGTCCGGCGCGCATCCGGTCGGTTCCCAGCTCCCCAGCGAGGCCGAGTTGGCCGAACGCCACGGCGCGGCCCGCGGCACCGTGCGCCAGGCGATCGCGGTGCTGGCCGCCGAGGGGCTGGTCGGCTCCCGGCAGGGCGCCAGGCGCATCGTGCTCGGCAGGACGCGCAGCCAGAGCTTCGCCGAGTTGCACAGCTTCGCCCAGTGGGCGCGCGCCAACGGCTACCGCTTCGGCGGCCAGGTGGTCGCCCAGCGCCGCCGGGTCTCCCGGGGCGGGGAGTACACCCGGCTGGGCTCGGAGGAGGTGCTGGAGGTGCTGCGCGTGCGCACGCTGGAGGGCGAGCCGGTGCTGCTGGAGCGCACGGTCTACGCGGAGTGGGTGGCCGCCGCCGTCGAGCGGCTGCCCGCCGGCTGCGAGTCGGTCACCGAGGCGCTGTACGAGTCCGTCGGCCTGGTGTTCGCCTACGGCGAGCACCTGATCGACGCGGTGCCCGCGGGGGCCCAGGACTCCCGCCTGCTGGGGGTGCGCCGCGGCAGCCCGCTGCTGCGCCAGCGCAGGACCACGACCACCCACGAGGGCCGCCCGGTGGAGACGTCCGACGACCGGTACCGCGCGGGCAGCGTGGCCTTCAGCATCCGCAATTCGATCGGCGCCAACCCGCTCGTACGGCAGGCGGGCGACTTGCGTTTCAGGGCGGGAGAACATATGTTCGAGTCATAACGCCCGTCTTCCCCCGGGCGGCCCAGCAAAAGCACCAGAGCCGCGGGGAGAAGCGTCTTGAGCAGACTCTATGGCGACCAGATAGAGGTGTGGACCCGAGACGGGGAGCCGACCCAGTTCGTCTGGCGCGACCGGCTCTACCTCGTCCGCCGCGTCCTCGACCAGTGGGTGGTCGCGCGGGAGTGGTGGAAGACCGGCGAGGGCGATCCCGGTGAGCGCCAGTTCTGGCGGGTCGAGGCCAGTCCGGGCCGCGAGGTGGGCTCCTACGAGCTGCGTTACGACACCGCCGGCAACGGCTGGCTGCTGCTGCGGGCGTGGGACTGATGGCGCCCCCGTTCCCGCACCTCGGCGTGAGCTCCGCCTACTCCATGCGGTACGGCACCGCGTTCCCGCGAGCGCTGGTGAACCGGGCGGCGGAGCACGGGATGGACATCCTCGCGCTGACCGACCGCGACGGCCTCTACGGCGCGGTCAAGCACGTCCAGGCGTGCGCGGAGGCCGGGATCGCGCCGGTGATCGGCGTGAACCTGGCGCTCGGCGCGTCCGCCCCGGCCGGCGCCCTCGTGCCCGGTGCCCCCATGCCCAGCGCCACCGTGCCCGGTGCCACCGTGCCCGGTGTCTCCGTGCCCGGCGTCTCCGTGCCCGGCGTCCGCGCGCCGCGCCCCCGGACCGGCCCGGACGCCGCAGACCGCGTCACCGTGCTGGCCCGCGGCAAGGGCTGGTCCCGCCTGTGCCGCCTGGTCACGGCCGCCCACCACGCGGGCGAGCGCGGAGCGCCCGAGGTGACCCGCGAGCTGGTCGGCGAGTGGGCCGGCGGCCCCGGCGGCGAGCACGGGTTCGGCGCCGAGGACGGGCTCGTGGTGCTGCTCGGCCCCAGGTCCGACGTCGGCCGCGCGGTGGCCGCGCGGCGCGACGAGCACGCCAGGGCGCTGCTGGAAAGGTGGCGGGCCGCGGTGCCCGGCGTGGTGATCGAGCTGGTCGACCAGTACGGCTTCCGCGACGCCACCACGGCCGTACGCATGCTCGGCCTGGCCGAGTCCGCGGGCGTGCCCGCGATCCTGACCAACGCCGTGCGCTACCTCGACCCCGCCGACCACCAGGTGGGCGACGTGCTCGACGCGGCCCGCCAGCTCGTCCCGCTGCACCCGCGCCACCTGGAGCGCACCACCTCCCACGCCTACCTCAAGAGCGGCAAGGAGATGTGGCGGGTGGCGGCCAAGGTGTGCGGCGCGGACCGGGAGCGGGTGGCCCGGCTGCTGCACACCACCAGGCGGCTGGCCGAGGCGTGCGCGATGGAGCCGCTCGACCTGCTCGCGCTCCGCAACGACCCGCCCGCCCTGCACCTGCCGGAGATCGGCCGCGACCCCGTGCCGCTGCTGCGCCACCAGGTCGAGGACGGCCTGTTCAGGCGCGGCCTCGACCGCTCCGGCGAGGCCAGGCGGCGGCTCGGCGACGAGCTGGCCATCATCGAGCGCAAACGCCTGTCCGGCTACTTCGTCGCCGTGGCCGGCATCACCGACATGATCCGCGGCATGGGCGTCCGCTGCGCCATCCGCGGCTCCGGCGCGGGCAGCCTGGTCAACTACCTCATCGGCATCGGCGAGGTGAACCCGCTCGACCACGGCCTGCTCATGGAGCGCTTCCTGTCCGAGGGCCGCGTCGGGCTGCCCGACATCGACGTGGACGTCGAGTCGGCCCGCCGCCTCGACTGCTACCAGGCCATCTTCGACCGCTACGGCGAGTCCCGCGTGGCCTGCGTGTCCATGATGGAGACCTACCGGGCCCGCAGCGCCATCCGCGACGTCGCCGGGGCGATGGGCCTGCCGCCGCACGAGATCGACGCCGTCGCCAAGGCGTTCCCGCACATCAGGGCCAGGCAGATCACCGCGTCCCTGGAGGACCTGCCCGAGCTGCGCGAGAGCCGGCTCGGCGAGGCCGGGCTCGACCGGGTGTTCCGGCTGGCGGAGAAGCTCGACGGCCTGCCCAGGCACATCGCGCTGCACCCGTGCGGCGTGCTGATCGGCAACGCCGGGCTGCGCGACCGCACCCCGGTGGAGCGCAGCCTGCTGGAGTTCCCCATGTCGCAGTTCGACAAGGACGACGTGGAGGAGGCCGGGCTGCTCAAGCTCGACGTGCTGGGCGTGCGGATGCAGTCCGCCTTGGCGTACGCGCTGAGCGAGGTCAAGCGGGTGGACGACGTCGTGGTCGAACTGGACGCCCAGAGCGGCGACGGCCCCGGCGTCCAGTACGTCCCGCACGACGACCAGGACACCTACGACATGATCTGCGCCGCCCGCACCCTCGGCTGCTTCCAGATCGAGTCCCCCGGTCAGCGAGAGCTGGTGGCCAAGCTGGAGCCGCGCCGGATGCACGACCTGATCGTGGACATCTCGCTGTTCCGGCCGGGGCCGGTCAACTCCGACATGGTCACCCCCTACCTGGAGGCCAGGCACGGGTGGCGGCGGCCGTACTACCCGCACGAGCGGCTGCGGGAGGCGCTGAAGGAGACGCACGGCGTCGTGGTCTTCCACGAGCAGGTCCTGAAGATCATCTCCGTGATGACCGGGCGCGACCTGTCGTACGCCGAGAAGCTGCGGCGCACGCTCGGCACCCCGGAGGGACGGGCGCGGGTGCGCCGGGCGTTCGTCCCGCTGGCCGGCGCCAACGGGTTCGACGACGCGGCGGTCGAGCGGGCCTGGCAGGTGCTGGACGCGTTCGGCTCGTTCGGGTTCTGCAAGGCGCACGCGGCGGCGTTCGCGCTGCCCACGTACCAGTCGGCCTGGCTCAAGCGGCACCACGCGGCGGCGTTCTTCGCCGGGGTGCTCACGCACGAGCCCGGCATGTACCCGCCGCGGGTCATCATCGACGAGGCCAGGCAGTGCGGGGTGCGGATCCTGCCGCTGGACGTCAACAAGTCGGGCAAGGACTGGCAGGTGGAGCGGCTGGGCCCGCGCGTCCAGGTCCGCGTGCGGCCCGCCGAGCTGGGCGACGCGCGGCGGCGGGTCAGGGACTTCCGGATCGGGGACATCGGCAAGGGGTACGCGTTGCGGGTGCCGTTCTCGGCGATCAAGGGGGTGAGCGAGGCCGAGGTCGAGCGCATGGTGGCCGGGCAGCCGTACACGTCGCTGGCCGACTTCTGGGACCGCGCCCGGCCCTCGCGGCCCACGATCGAGCGGATCGTCCAGGTCGGCGGCCTCGACGCGCTGCACGACCTGCACCCGGGCGGGCGCCGCCGCTGGCGGCCGGGCGAGCTGACCAGGCGCGACCTGATCGCCCAGGTCGGCGTGCTCGACCGGGCCTCGGCGATCGGCGTGCGGGCGGGCCCGCGCAAGTCCCGGCGCTACAGCTCCCACCTCGACCTGTCGTCGCAACCCGCGCGCGCGGCTCCCGCGGCGGTGCAGCTCCCGCTGGGGTTCGGCGAGCGGCTGCCGCCGGGGGAGCTGCCCGAGATGACGGAGACCGAGATGGTCGAGGCCGAGCTGGAGATCCTCGGCATCGACGTCAGCCGGCACGTCATCAGCTTCCACGACGAACTGCTCGACGAACTCGGGGTGGTACGTTCCCGGGACCTGCTCGCCCGGCGCAACGGGGCGGAGATCCTGGTCGCCGGGGTGAAGGTGGCCACCCAGACCCCGGCCGTGCGCTCGGGCCAGCGGGTCATCTTCACCACCCTCGACGACTCGACGGGGCCGATCGACCTGACGTTCTTCGAGTCGGTGCAGGGGCGGTGCGCGTCGACCGTGTTCGGCTCGTGGCTCGTGCTGGCCAGGGGGGTGGTCCGGCGCACGGGGGAGCGGGCGGTGTCGATGCGGGCGCTCGACTGCTGGAACCTGGCCGACCTCGACGCGCTCTGGCGCTCCCGGGGCATCGAGGCGGTCCGGGCCGTCATCGACCGGACGCCGGAGGAGCCGGCGGGGGTCGGCGGGCGCACGATCGAATACCCCAACGGATACCGCCTGTCGCCCTACGCCGACCTCCCCCCGGCCGTCACGGCCGCCCCGCCCCGGCGGCTCTGGCACGCCAGCCAGGGCAGCTCGGGGCCGACGGCGGCCTGACGGGCCGGCCGCTAGCTGGTGCGCCCCATCGCCGTGGGCCCCGGGGCCGACGGCGACGAGAACGCGGGCACCGCGCCCGGCTCGGCGGCGTGGCCCGAGCGGGCCGCCCGCTGCAGCCGGGTCAGCTCGCGCACGGTCGCCGCGCACAGCAGGGCGGCCACGACGGCGCAGGCCAGCTCCGGCACCCCCACCCCCGTCAGGCCGCCCTCGGTGGAGTCGAGCGGCAGCCGGATCGTGACCAGCGCGAGCATGCCCAGCCAGGCCACCCACCAGGCGGTGAGCAGGGCCAGCCACCGGCCGCGCTTCCCGGCCGGCGGGCGGGCGCCGCGCCACACCTGGTCGACCAGCACCGCGGGCGCGACCAGGTTGAGGCCGGGCACCAGCCAGGCCACCGCCACCGGGGACGTCGCGGACGAGCGGTCGTTGGCCTGCCTGGCGCGTACGAGCCAGGTCACGTAGGCCGCCGCGGCGGCGATCGTGGTACCCGTCACCAGCATCATCAGCACCGCGAACGTCGTCACCGCGCCCACCACGGCCTCGGCGTCGGCCCCCTGGGGACGGCCGCCGAACGCGGCCAGCTCGGCGGCGAGCCGCCGCCCGCGCGACAGCTCGAAGCGCACCAGGGCGCCGATGGACAGGACCTGGGCGGTGAGGGTCACGTAGACGGCACAAGCGGCTCTGGCGGGCGATGCCTGGGTGTAGCGCACGTTGTTCTCCCCCCGGGCCATGCGCTGAGGTTCTGATTCACTTGTATCCCGCGAGCCCCGCTGTTAATCAGCTCACCACGCCGGATTCCCAGGCCCAAGCAGCGATTTCGACCCGGTTGCGGACGCCGAGCTTGCCCATGATGCTGCCCAGGTGCGTCTTCACCGTGGACAGCGACACGAACAGCTCGCCGGCCACCTCCTGGTTCGTCCGTCCCTTGGCCACCAGCCGAACGACGTCCAGCTCGCGTTCGGTCAGCGGGTCGTTCGCGGGCAGGGCGGCCCGGCGGGGCTGGGCCAGGTGCCGCAGCAGCCGCACGGTGATCGACGGCGACACCAGCGCGTCGCCCGCCGCGGCGGCCCTGACCGCCTCGATGAGCAGGGTGGGCCCGCTGTCCTTGAGCAGGAAGCCGGTCGCGCCGGAGCGCAGCGCGCCGTACACGTACTCGTCCAGGTCGAAGGTGGTGACGATGACCACCCGCAGTGGGTTCTCCACGCCGGGGCCCGCCAGCGCGCGGGTCACCTCCAGCCCGTCCAGCTTGGGCATCCTGATGTCGAGCAGGCACACGTCGGGCCGCAGCCGCCTGGCCTCCGCCACGGCCGCGGCCCCGTCCGCGACCGCGGTCACGACCTCCATGTCCGGTTGTGCGTCCAGGATCATCTGGAATCCGGTACGCACCAGTTGCTGATCGTCGGCGATGAGAACCCGAATAGTCACGGCCCAACTCTAGGATCAGCCGTTCGGCCGAGGCGGATATGGTCGCTCGGCCGATCCTGCGCAGCCGCCTCCGGCGGGAGCCTGGACGGCATGAACGACGTGCTTGTTGGACGAGCCCTGACCAAGCGGTTCGGGCAGACGGTCGCCCTCGGCGGCGTGGACATCACGGTACGGGCCGGCGAAGCCGTGGCGATCATGGGCCCCAGCGGCTCCGGCAAGTCGACGCTGCTCCACTGCCTGGCCGGCATCATGAAGCCGGACGGAGGCGAGGTGCACCTGCTCGGCCGGCGCATCGACGCGATGGGCGAGCGCGGGCGCAGCCAGTTGCGCCGCACCCGCTTCGGCTTCGTCTTCCAGTTCGGCCAGCTCCTGCCCGAGCTGCCCGCCGAGGAGAACGTGGCGCTGCCGCTCATGCTGGGCGGCGTGCCGCGGGTCCAGGCCGTGCGGCAGGCCCGCGAGTGGTTCGGCCCGCTCGGCCTGCGCTCGATGGAGACCAGGCGGCCGGGGGAGCTGTCCGGCGGCCAGGCGCAGCGGGTGGCCATCGCCAGGGCGCTGGTCACCAGGCCGGCCGTGGTCTTCGCCGACGAGCCCACGGGGGCGCTCGACCAGCAGACCGGCCAGGAGACGATGCGGCTGCTGGTGGAGTCCACCAAGCACAACGACGCCAGCCTGATCGTCGTCACCCACGATCCGAACGTGGCCGCCTGGTGCGACCGCACGGTGGAGGTCCGCGACGGCCGGCTCCTGGAGAGCGGGGCACTGGCGTGAACCTGGAACTGACCTGGCGGCTGCTGCGCGGCGGCGGGCGCGGGGGCCTGCTCGGCACCTGGCTCACGCTGGGGGCGGTCGCGGTGGCCACGGCGCTGCTGCTGTTCGCCGTGGCCGCGAACTCCGCCTTCCAGGCCAGGACCGAACGCGGCGCCTGGCGCAACCCGGTCCCGGCCGCGTCCGGCGCGGTGGCCGTCGAAGCATCGCGCTTCGACTTCGTCCGCGACCGTGCCATCACCGTCGTGGATCTGGCCGCGCTGCCCGGCAGGGCCCCGGCCCCGCCGCCCGGCCTGCCCCGCTTCCCCGCGCCCGGCGAGGTGTGGTTGTCGCCGGCGCTGGCCGGGCTGGCCCGCGACCTGCCCGCCGCGGAACTGGCCGGGCGCTACCCCGATCCGGAGGGCGTGCTCGGCGACGCGGCGCTCGTCCACCCGGGCGAGCTGGTCGCGGTCGTCGGCCACGAGCCGGACGCGCCCGCGCTGACCGCCGGGCGCACGGACGACTGGGTCGTCGCCCGGCCGCCGGTCAAGGTCGCGAGCCTGGCCGGGCAGCCCGGCGAGGACGCGCAGGCGTACCAGGTGCTCTCGCTCATCGCGAGCGTGCTCATGGTGGTGCCGCTGCTGGTGTTCGGGGGCGCGGCGGCGCGGCTCACGGTGGCCAGGCGCGATCGGCGGCTGGCCGCGCTGCGGCTGGTCGGCGCCACGCCCGGCCAGATCGTCGCGATGACCGTGGCGGAGGCGGTGATCGTCGCGCTGGCCGGCGCGCTCGCGGGGGCCGTCGTCTTCGCCCTGGCCGTGCCGCTGCTGGCCGGGATCGAGATGCAGGGCGGGCCGTGGTTCACCGCCGACCTGTTCCCGGGCCCGCTCGTCCTGGCCGGGGGGCTGGTCGCGGTGCCGCTGCTGGTCGGGCTGTCGGCGGTGGCCGGGCTGCGGCGGGTCGTGGTGAGCCCGCTCGGCGTGGCCAAGCGCGAGACGCCGCCCGCCATGCGGTTCGTCCGGGTGCTCGCCCTGCTGGCGGTGCTGGCCGCGTTCCCGCTGCTGACCAGGGGCACCAGTGTCGCGGTCATCGTGGTGGCGCTGGCCCTGGCGTTCCTGTGCGTCAACCTGGCCGGGCCGTGGGTGGTCGGCATGATCGGCCGGATCACGGCGGCGGGCGCCCGCGGCCCCGCCCGGCTGCTCGCCGGCCGCCGGCTCGTGGACGACCCGCGCGCGGCCTGGCGCACGGTGAGCGGTGTGGCGCTGACCGGTTTCGTGGCGGGCTTCCTCGGCCTGCTCAGCCCGTCGGCGCTGGACGGCGACGCGGCCGGGCCGCTTCAGCTCCGCGTCACCGCGCCCGCTGGGCAGGCGGAGCGGACGGCGGAGCTGGCCCGCACCCGGCTGCGGGACGCGGGGGTGCCGGCCACGGTGCGGCCCGTCAAGGACGTCGTCGTCGCCGCCCTGGGCAGCTCCGCCGACCCGGCCGCGCTCGATCGTGCCCGCACCGCGCTGGCCGGGATCGTGCCCGGCCGCACGCCCACCACCGGCCACGACGACCGGCGCTTCGGCACCCAGATCCTGGCCGACGTGCGCGTGGGCACGATCGTGGTGCTGTCGGTGTCGTTCCTGGTGGCCATCGCCAGCGCGGGGATCACGGCCACGTCGTCGGTGCTGGACCGGCGGCAGACGTACGGGCTGCTGCGCCTGGCCGGCACCCCGCTGGAGGTGCTCGACCGGGCCCGCCGGGCCGAGACGCTCATCCCGCTGACCGTGATGGGCGGCGGGGCGATCCTGACCGGCGCGTTCTGCGCGGTGCCGTTCATGATCGGCGGCGTGAGCCTGGTGGGGGTGCTGACGCTGGCGGGCTGCGTCGTGGCCGGCTTCGCCGGGGTGATCGGGGCGGGCGCGCTCAGCCGCCCGCTCCTGCGCTCGGTCACCACCGACCCGGCGCCCCGCCCCGACTAGCCGTACCGGCGGCCATGGGAGTCAGTCCAGCACGAGGTCGCGGACGAGCTTGAGCGACGGCTCGTCCCGCACCCCCATGACGAGCAGGCTGGTGACCGGGCTGCGGTGCCACAGTTCCAGCCGCTCCTTGATCCGGCCGGGCGGGCCGACGAGCGAGATGCCGTCGGCCAGCTCGTCGGGGATGGCCCGGAACGCCTCGTCCTTGCGCCCGGCCAGGTAGAGCGACTGGATGTGCGCGGCGGCCTCGGCGTAGCCCATCCGGCCGATGATGTCGGCGTGGAAGTTGCGCTGCCTGGCGCCCATGCCGCCGATGTAGAGCGTCAGCATCGTCTTGACGACGTCGAGCGCCGCCCGCACGTCGTCGGAGATCAGCACCATCACCATGGCGGCCACGTCGAAGCCCGGTTCGGCGTTCGACAGCGCGTCGCCGTACATCTCCTCGATCTTCTCGGGGAAGGCGAACAGCGGCAGCCACCCCTGCGCCACCTCGGCGGCCAGCGCCACGTTCTTCGGCCCCTCGGCCCCGAGGTAGAGGGGGATGTCGGGTCTGAGCGGGTGGGTGATGGACCGCAGCGGCTTGCCCAGCCCGCCCGGCAGGGGCAGCGGGTAGTGCTCGCCGTCGCTGGTCACCGGCTCCTCGCGGCGCCACACCTTGCGCATGATCTCGACGTACTCGCGGGTCCTGGCCAGCGGCCTGGCGAACGGCTGGCCGTACCAGCCCTCCACCACCTGCGGGCCCGAGGCGCCCACGCCCAGCAGCAGCCGGCCGCCGGTGAGGGCGTCGAGCGTCATGGCGGTCATCGCCGTGGTGACCGGCGGCCTGGCCGAGAGCTGGGCGATCGAGGTGCCCAGCTTGATGCGGGACGTGCGCGCGCCGTACCAGGCCAGCGGCGTGAAGACGTCGCTGCCGTACGCCTCGGCGGTCCACACCGAGTCGTAGCCGAGCCGCTCGGCCGCCTGCACCGATTCGGTCGCGTCGTCGGGATTGCGCTGCCAGTAGCCGAGGTTCAGGCCGAGCTTCATGTGACACCTCCGGAATTAAGTTCTATTACCGCCGGGGATGTCCCAAGTGTCAATGGAGGATCTTCCGGGGTAGTCACACTCTGTGCTCAAGGCTCTCTGTCGTCTCGCCTGCCTGCTGCTCCTGCTGCCGGCGGCCGAGCCCTCGATCGCTGTGGGTGACTCCCGGCCGAACATCGTCGTCATCCTGGCCGACGATCTCGAAACCGGCACGTTGCCGTTGTTCCCGAACATCACCCAGCAACTCGTGCGCCAGGGGGCCTCGTTCGACCGTTTCTTCGTGACGAACTCCTGGTGCTGCCCCTCCAGGGCGTCGATCCTGCGCTCCCAGCACGTCCACAGCCACGGCGTGCTGACCAACACCGCCCCCGAGGGCGGTTTCGACCGCTTCCACACGCTCGATCTGGAACGTTCCACGATCGGCTCCTGGATGCAGCAGGCGGGCTACCGCACGGCGCTGATGGGCAAGTTCCTCAACCACTACCCCGGCAAGACGGCCGCGGAGGACTTCGTCCCGCCCGGCTGGAACGAGTGGAACGTGCCGGTCCGCAAGCTCTACGAGGAGTACGGCTACCGCCTCAACGAGAACGGCACCCTGCGCGACTTCGGCTGGGCGGAGCAGGACTACCTCTCCGACGTGCTGGCCGGCAAGGCGCACGACTTCATCACCGGCTCCAGGCAGCCGTTCTTCCTTTACCTCACCCCGATCGGCCCGCACAACCCGGCCAACCCCGCCGTCCGTCACGCCCATGCCTTCCCGCTGGCGATGGCGCCGCGCACGCCGTCCTTCAACCAGGAGGACGTCAGCGACGAGCCGCTGTGGATGCAGGCCAGGCCGATGCTCCAGCCGGCCGCGCTCGGCGCCGTGGACGAGCTCTACCGCAAGCGGCTGCGCTCCATGCTCGGCGTGGACGACCTGGTCGGCTCGGTGGTCAACGCGCTGCAGGAGGCCGGGAAGCTGAACAACACCTACATCTTCTTCAGCTCCGACAACGGCTTCCATCTCGGTACGCACCGCCTCAAGCAAGGCAAGACCACCCCGTTCGAGGAGACGATCAGAATCCCGATGGTCGTCCGTGGACCCGGCATCGCGGCCGGGTCCACGATCTCGCAGATGGGGGTCACCATCGACATCGCCCCGACCGTCGCCGAACTGGGCGGGGCCACCGTGCCCGGCTTCGCGGAGGGGCGCTCGCTGGTGCCGCTGCTGCGCGGGCGCACGCCCGCCGAGTGGCGAAAACAGGCGCTGGTGGAGTTCACCAGACCCGCCAACCGGTCGTCGGCGGCCCAGACGCCGGTCCCGGCCTACCAGGCGTTGCGCACCGAGCAGCACACCTACGTGCGCTACGAGACGGGGGAGCGGCAGCTCTACGACCTGAACGCCGACCCGTACCAGTTGCGCAACCTGGCCACCAGCGCCGATCCGGCGCTGGTGGCGTGGCTGGACACCCGGTTGTCGGGGATGGTCGCGTGCTCGGGGGCGACCTGCCGGCAGGCCGACCAGCAGGGTTAGCGGAACAGCGCCGGGTAGGCGTGCGCCAGGTGCTCCGAGACGGCCCGGGTCGCCTCGCCCGCCTCGCCCCGTTCGACGGCCTCCAGGATGCGTACGTGGTCGGCGCGCAGGACCGACGTGTCGCCCAGGCGCTGCACCGCCTCGACCGAGTACCTGCGCATCGAGTCGCGCAGCGAGCGCATGATGGCGGCGATGAGCCGGTTGCCCGAGGCGTCGGCGATCGCGCAGTGGAAGGCCGTGTCGTGCTCGACGAACTCCTCGGCCGTCCGGGCCGCGTCCATCCCGGCCAGCGCGGCGGCGAGGGCGGAGGTGTCGGCCCCCGACGTGGCCGCGTGCGCGGCGGCCCACTGCTCGATCATGTGCCGGGCGTCGATGACCTCGCGCATCTCCAGGCTGGCCAGGCCGAGGTGCAGCCGTAGCAGGTCGGTCAGCGCCGAGTCGGGGCGCGAGGTGAGCACGGCCCCCGCGTCCGGGCCGCGGCCGACCTGGGAGGAGACCACGCCGAGGGTCTCCAGCACGCGCATGGCCTCGCGCACCGAGGAGCGGCTGACGCCCAGTTGCTCGGCGAGCTGGCGTTCGGCGGGCAGGCGGTCGCCCACGGTGAGGCCGTCCTCGGTGATGCGCCGTTCGATCTGGGCGAGCACGTCCTCGAACGTCCGCGTTCGCTTGACGGGACGCCAGCCGGTGTCGTCCACCCTGAGCCTCCTCATGCTGGCCGGAAACGTTGTGGTTCGATATGGTCTGACCATACTGTGGTCGGACCATACCTTGGAAGGAGAGTCGTGCGAGTCGCCCTGTTCATCACGTGCGTGAACGACACCCTCTTCCCCGGCACCGGCAAGGCCGTGGTGTCGCTCCTGCGCAGACTCGGCTGCGACGTGGACTTCCCCGCCGCCCAGACGTGCTGCGGGCAGATGCACGTCAACACCGGCTACCGGGACGAGGGGGTGCGGCTGGCCCGGCACTTCACCGAGGTGTTCGCCGGGTACGACGCCGTCGTGGCCCCGTCGGGGTCGTGCGCGGCCATGGTGCGCGAGCAGTACCCGAAGCTGGCCAAACCCGGCAGCCGGGGAGCGGCGGCGATCGCGGAGGTCGCGCCGAAGGTGTACGAGCTGTCGGAGTTCCTGATCGACGTCCTGAAGGTGGACGACGTCGGCGCGTACTTCCCGCACCGCGTGACCTATCACCCGACCTGCCACTCGCTGCGCGGCCTGCACCTGGGCGACCGGCCCACGAGGCTGCTGCGCAACGTGCGCGGCCTGGAGCTGGTGCCGCTGCCCGGCGCCGAGGAGTGCTGCGGCTTCGGCGGCACGTTCGCGGTCAAGAACCCGGCCGTCTCCGCCGCGATGGGCGCCGACAAGACCCGCAACATCATGGACACGGGCGCCGAGGTGCTGTGTGCGGCGGACAACTCCTGCCTCATGCACCTCGGCGGCACCCTCGACCGCCAGCGGACCGGCGTCAGGACCATGCACCTGGCCGAGATCCTGGCAGCCACGGAGGAGACTCAATGAGCGGGACGTTCCTCGGCATGCCGGGCAACTTTCCGGACAACTCCCGGAAGGCCGTCGCCGACTCGCAGCTCCGTTTCAACCTCCGCAAGGCCACCCACACCATTCGCGGCAAGCGGGCGGGCGTCGTCGGCGAGCTGCCCGACTGGCCGGAGCTCCGCGCGGCCGGCAAGGCCATCAAGGAGCACACCCTCCGCAACCTCGACCGCTACCTGCTCCAGCTCGAAACGGCCGTGACCGAGGCCGGCGGCACCGTGCACTGGGCCAGGGACGCCGACGAGGCCAACCGCATCGTGACCGGCCTGGTCAAGGCCACCGGCGAGACCGAGGTGGTCAAGGTCAAGTCGATGGCCACCCAGGAGATCGAGCTCAACCAGGCACTGGCCGCGCACGGCATCACCGCGTACGAGACGGACCTGGCGGAGCTGATCGTGCAGCTCGGCGACGACTTCCCCAGCCACATCCTGGTGCCCGCCATCCACCGCAACCGCTCGGAGATCCGCGAGATCTTCCTCGAGAAGATGCCCGACGTCCCGCCCGGCCTGACCGACGACCCGCCCGCCCTCGCCGAGGCCGCCCGGCTGCACCTGCGCGAACGTTTCCTCAGGAGCAAGGTCGCGATCTCCGGCGCGAACTTCATGGTGGCCGAGACCGGCACCCTCGTCGTGCTGGAGTCCGAGGGCAACGGCCGCATGTGCCTGACCCTCCCGCGTACCCTCATCAGCGTCGTCGGGATCGAGAAGCTGCTGCCCTCCTGGCGGGACCTGGAGGTGTTCCTCCAGCTCCTGCCCAGAAGCTCCACGGGCGAGCGGATGAACCCCTACACGAGCATGTGGACCGGCGCCGTCGAGGGCCAGGACTTCCACCTGGTGCTGCTCGACAACGGCCGCACCGACGTGCTCGCCGACGAGGTGGGCCGCCAGGCGCTGCGCTGCATCCGCTGCTCGGCCTGCCTGAACGTGTGCCCCGTGTACGAGCGCGCCGGCGGCCACGCCTACGGCTCGGTCTACCCCGGCCCGATCGGCGCCATCCTCACCCCGCAGCTCAGAGGCATGTCCTCCGAGTTGGACGCCTCGCTGCCGTTCGCCTCCAGCCTCTGCGGCGCCTGCTACGAGGTGTGCCCGGTGGCCATCGACATCCCGGAGGTCTTGGTGGACCTGCGGGCCAAGGCCCCGCACGCGGCGGTGGAGAAGGCCGGCATGAAGGTGGCCGGCTGGATCCTCGACGACCACGAACGGCTGGCCAAGGCGCAGCGCGCGGCCACCCGCGTACGCAAGCTGGTGCCCAGGCGGCTGCCCGGCCCGCTGTCGGCGTGGACCGACACCCGCGACCTGCCCGAGATCCCGGAGGAGTCGTTCAGGGACTGGTGGGAGCGCACCGGGGGCGGCGAGCGGGACGGAGAGTGACCCATGAACAGGAGCGGAATGAGCGCACGTGAGGAGATCCTCGCCCGGGTGCGCGAGGCCGTCGCCGGGGCGGGGGACGTCGAGATCCCCCGCGCCTACCGGCTGCGGCGGCAGGCGGACGATCTGGTGGCGCTGTTCGCCGAGCGGGTGGACGACTACCGGGCGATCGTGCACGTCGTCCCGGCCGCCGACCTGCCCGCCAGGATCGACGCGTGCCTGGGCGAGCGCCGCATGATCGTCCCCGACGGGTTCGACCGGGCGGGCGGCTGGGACGACCTCGACACCGCCGACGGCGTGGTCACGAACTGCGCCGTCGCCATCGCCGAGACCGGCACCATCGTCCTCGACCACGGCCCCGGCCAGGGCACGCGGGCGCAGACGCTGGTGCCCGACTACCACCTGTGCGTCGTCCGGGCCGACCAGATCGTGCCCGGCGTGCCGGAGGCGGTCGCCCGGCTCGACCCGGTGCGTCCCCTCACCTGGATCAGCGGGCCGTCGGCCACCAGCGACATCGAGCTGAACCGGGTCGAGGGCGTGCACGGCCCGCGCACCCTGGAAGTGATCATCAGTACCTGAGCACGGCCGCCACGTCCGTGACCGCGTCGGTGAACCACAGCTCGGCGTCCGTCATCGCGGCCGCCCTGGCCAGCGCGGAGTCGGAGCGCTCCCGCACCGGCTGCGCCACTCCCCAGCGGTGCAGCTCGCCCTGGTCGGTGGCCAGGTGCGGGCCGTCCGCGTCGATCCAGACCGGCCCCGGCAGCTCGCCGGGCAGCAGCAGCGCGTGCACCCGGCCCTCGCGCAGCGCCTGCGAGACCCGCCCCATCCCGGTGGGGCCGGCGGACTCCTGGTGCCGTTCGAGCAGGTCGGCCCGCCTGCGGTCGAGCCAGTCGTCGAGCGCCTGCTCCACGTCCCGCTCGAACTGGCCGTGGTCCTCGCGGCTGCCGTGCTCGACCATCGTCACCCGGTCCGCGGCCTGGGTGCCGAGATGTTGCAGCAGGTACGAGCGCGACTTCGGCTCGCCCGCCACCAGGACGAGCTGCGCGCCGATCCTGCGCACCTGCTCGTCGATCTCGTGGGCGACGGCCACCGCGTTCTTCTCCCAGGTCTCGTCCACGGCGCGCTCGTACCGCTTCTGCGACCAGCCGCCCTGGGAGGTCTTCTGCAGCGGCCACGAGGCGGCCTCGACGGTGGTCGTGCGCGGCGCGCCCGCCCCGAACACGGTCAGCTCCGCCCCCGCGTGGTCCACGATGACCCGCAGGTGCGGCAGGTTCTCGCCGCGCCGCATGAGCAGCGGCGTGACGTGCGGCAGCACCGTCCACGTGGCCACCTCCGACGGGGGCTCCGGCAGCGACTCGGCCAGCACCACCTCACCGTGCGTGGCGAACAACGCCCGCCCGGCGGCGGCACGCAGGGCCTCCTCCTCCAGGGCGTCGAGGGTCGCCTGGTCGGCCTTGGAGTCCTGGCCGGCCTTGCCGGGACGGCCGTCGAGCCGATCGCGCACGCTGCGCCAGTGAGTCGCGCGCTGGGGTCCGGTGAGTGCGCCCAGGTACACCGACGCGTACGGGCCGCGCCGCTCGTACAGCGGGCGGACGAAGTCGAGCCGCACCGTTCACCACCTCCGCTTCTCCACCCCGAGGCCGAGCGCCTTGGCGACGTCGGCCATGTTCCTGAAGCCGCGCTCGGGAAGGGACTCGACCAGGTCGATCACCGGATCGGGCGCGCCCGAGCGGTGGGCACGGGAGCGCAGTTCGCTCTTGGACGCGGGCCAGTGGGTGTCGCTCAGCCACTTGGCCAGGTCGCTGCGGAGATCCACGCCCCGCCGCGTCATCCCTTCCGGGACGCCGGGCTCGTGACCGGGCGGGTACGGGCGAAGCGACTCCTCACCGGGCGCCGGCATGGCCTCGGGCTCCTTCCACTCCTCGGCGTGCGTCGTGCCGCAGCCACGGATCATGCCCTCGGTCTCGTGCTTCTGCTGATCGTCGAGGCGGGGCCCGTGTTTGTCGCTCCCACGTTCGATCATCGGAACTCACTTCCCCTCAGTTCGCCCCCCTACCCCCGCTTTCGTGGGCAAACATCGCCCCTGTGTACCCTGCCGAGGGTGTTCGATCCCGACGTGAGCATCGCCACGGAACGGCTGACACTGCGGCCGTTCGGCCCCGGGGACGCCCCGAGGATCCGCTCGATCGTGCAGTCCGGAGCGCGGTTCCTGCCGCCCGGCGCGCCCGCCAAGGTCTCCGGGATCGCCGGCTGGCTCGTTCACGGCGTGCACGAGCTGCGCCGCGCCGGTCAGGGCGTGCATCTGGCCATGATCGACGCCGAAGGGCTGATCGTCGGGGCCATCAGCCTGTTCAAGACGTCCTGGAGCGCCGGCACCGCCGAGGTGGGCTACGGCGTGCACCCCCTCTACCGGGGCCGCGGCTTCGCCACCGAGGCGGTACGCGGCCTGACGGTTTACGCGTTCGAGACCCTGGGCCTGCGCAGGATCGACCTGACTGCCAGGCTGGACAACCTCGCCTCGCTCCGCGTGGCCGGCAAAGCGGGTTTCACCTGGGAAGGCGTGCTCCGCGAGGCGGTCGTGGAGGACGGCGGGAGCTACGATCTCGTCATCTTCGGCCTGCTGCGCCACGACGGCCGCGGGCCCGTCGCCACCCTGCCGAAGACGGAACTGCGCACCGAGCGGCTGCTCGTGCGCCCGCAGACCCTCGCCGACGCCCCCGAACTGGCCGCCGCGGGCGCGGACCCGCTCACCCAGACCTACACAGGGGTGCCGCGCGGTTACGGAGAGGAACACGCCCGCGACTACATCGCCCACGCCGAGCGCGTGCAGATGCGCGGCGCGGGCGCCGCCTGGACGGCCGAGGTGCTGGCCACCGGCCGGTGGGCGGTGAACGTGGACCTGCGCGACGTCAACTGGCACAGCAGGACCGCCGAGGTCGGCTACATGACCGCGCCCTGGGCCAGGGGCAACGGGTACGCCGGTGAGGCCGTCCTGGCGATCGCGCGCTGGCTGTTCGAGCGGCACGGCTTCAGCCGCCTCCAGTTGCGCGCCGCCCCGGCCAACACCGCCTCCCAGCGGGTGGCGGAGAAGGCCGGTTTCGTCCGCGAGGGCGTCGCCCGCGCCTCGCTCGGCGGCGGGGACCTGGTCGTCTACAGCCTCATCCCCTCGGACCTCGCCTGAGGGCACACCGGACTGACCCCGGCACCCCTTGGTGAAACCCTCCCGCACCCGTCACCCTTGAGAGGAGGACGGTGAGGCGCAATGATCACGGTGGTCGGCTGGGACGGGTCCGAACTCTCGGCCGAGGCGGCCGGCCGGCTCCGGGAGGCCGGGCTCGTGGTGGGCCCGAGCGCCGTCGTCGCCCAGCTCGACGTGACCGCGACGAGCGCGGCGGACGGCACGCTCCTGGAGGCCCTCCACCACCATCTCGAACACGGCGAGGGCCCCGCGGTCGTGCTCGCGCAGGGCGATCCCGGCTTCTTCGGCGCCGTACGCGCGCTGCGGGCGCACGGCCTCGAACCGGACGTGCTGCCGGCCGTCTCGCTCGTCTCCCGGGCCTTCGCCCGCGCCGGGCTCAACTGGGAGGACGCGCTGGTCGTCGCCCCCTCGGGCCCCGGGCAGCTCAACCGGGTCGTCAACGCCTGCCGGGCGCACCCCAAGGTGGCGCTGCTGGCCGCGCCGGGCGTCGGCCCCGCCGAGATCGCCAGGGAGCTGGCGCCCACCACGCCGCGCGCGCTCATCGTGTGCGAGGACCTCGGCGGGCCGGGTGAGCGGGTCACCCACAGCCGCATGGGCGAGGCCACCACCAGGCCGTGGAAGGACCCCGAGGTGGTCCTCGTCGTCGATCCGCTGCACCGGCCCACGGAACCGGCCTGGGTGGCCGGCGCGCGGCCGGGCCCGCCGGAGTGGGCGCTGCCGGCCGCCGGGGGCCTGCCGGCCGAGGTCAGGGCGTACGTGCTGGCCAAGCTCGGCCCCCGCCTCGGTGACCTGGTGTGGGACGTGGGCGCGGGCGACGGCCGGATCGCCGTCGAGTGCGCCCGGCTGGGCGCGGCCGTCGTGGCCGTGGAGCGCGACGAGGCACGCTGCGCCGAACTGCGCGCCGCCGTCCTCGCCCACGGCGTGAAGGTGGCCCTGGCCAGGGGGCAGGCGCCCCCCGCGCTCGAACCGCTGCCGGCCCCCGACGCCGTCTTCGTGGGCGGCGGCGGCCTCGACGTGATCATGGCCTGCGCCGTCAGGCGACCGCGGGTGCTCGTGTGCGCGCTGCGTAAGGTCGAACAGGTCGCCGCCGTGCTCGGCCGGCTGCGCGAGCACGGCTACCGGGGCGAGGGCACACAGATCCTGGCCTCGAAACTCGTGCTCGACCCCGACGGCTCCCACCACCTGGCCGCCTCCGACCCGGTCTTCGTCGTGCACGCGACACCCGCGCACACAGCGTGACCTGTTCCCTACCGGTGCGCATCGGTTATCCTCGCGTGACTTTGTCCACCGCACCGGAGAATCCCTCACGATGAAGCCGCCGCTCCTGCTGATCGGGCAGGGCTCCCAGGATGACGCCTACGCCGCCGAGTTCGGCAGGTTCGTCCACCGCCTGCGCTGCCGCCTCGACCAGTCGGGCGCCGACGTGTCGGGGGGCTACCTGGAGCGGGCCACGCCCCGGCTGAGCGACTCCGTCGCCTCGCTGGTCGCGAGGGGGCACCACCGGCTCGTGGCGCTGCCGCTGAGCCTGGGCAGGGTGGGCGAGGAGTTCCCCGCCGCGCTGGCGCTGGAGCAGCAGCGCCACCCCACGCTCATGTACGACTACGGCCGCCCGCTCGGCCCCGACCCGCGCGTGCTGGCGCTGCTGGCCGAGCGGCTCAACGAGGCCGCCGCCGAGCTGTCCAGGCCGCGCGCGCTGGAACTGGCCGGAGCCCGGCCCCGGCTGCGCTCCGTCGACTCCCCGCCCGCCGAGGACTTCCACCCGCACGTCGAGCCGGGGGAGACCGCCGTCGTGCTGGTCGGCGAGGGCTCCACCGACCCGGCCGCCAACGCCGAGGTCCACCGGGTCTCCCGGCTGTTCTGGGAGACGCACGCCTACGACTACATGACCGTCGAGACGGCGTTCGTGTCGGTCACCCCTCCCGGAGTGCCCGGCGGGCTGGAGCGCTGCCGCCGGCTCGGGGCCAGGCGGGTGATCGTGGTGCCGTACCTGCTGTTCGCGGGTGGCCTGCTGGAGCGGGTGTGGGCGCAGGCGCTGGCGTACGGGGCGGGGCACCCCGACCTCGACATCCGCTGCGCCGAGGTGATCGGCGACTGCGAGACCCTGGCCGACGTCGTGATCGACCGATACGAGGAAGCGCTTCAGCTCGTCCCGTGACGTTCCGCAATTGGAGGTTTCGTGTTCGCTGAGACGCTGGCGGCCATCCATCCCGCCGACCCTGGGGTGCTCGCCGAGGCCCGTGCCCACCAGGACCGCCTCACCAAGCCGCGCGGCTCGCTCGGCGTGCTGGAGGAGGTCGCGGTCCGCCTGGCGGGCGCGGCCGGCGTCAGCCCGCCGCCCGTGCCGGAGCCGGCCGCCCTGGCCATCTTCGCCGCCGACCACGGCGTGCACGCGCGTGGCGTCAGCCCGTGGCCGCAGGAGGTCACGGTGCAGATGGTGGCCAACTTCCTGGCCGGCGGCGCCGTCGCCAACGCCTTCGCCGCCCAGGTCGGAGCCTCGGTGACGGTGGTGGACGTGGGCGTCGCCGCCGACCTGCCCGACGCGCCCGACCTGGTCAAGCACAAGATCGCGTACGGCACGGCCGACCTGTCGCAGGGCCCGGCCATGACCGTCGACCAGGCCGTGCGGGCGCTGGAGGCCGGCATCTCCGTGGCCAGGGACCTGGTGGCCGAGGGGGCTCGCTGCCTGGTCACCGGCGACATGGGCATCGCCAACACCACCGCCTCCGCCGCGCTCGTGGCCGCCTTCACCGGCCGCGACCCGGCCGAGGTGACCGGGCGGGGCACGGGCATCGACGACGGGACGTACGAGCACAAGGTCGGCATCGTGCGTGCGGCCCTGCGGACGAACGAGGTGCGCGACCCCTCGGCCTCGCCCAGCGAGGCGCTGCGGGCGCTGGCGGCCGTCGGCGGCTTCGAGCACGCGGCCATCGCCGGCTTCATCCTGTACGGCGCGGCGGTCCGCGTCCCGGTGATCCTCGACGGCGTCATCGCCGGCGCGGCCGCCCTCGTGGCCGCGGCCCTCGACCCGGCCGCGATCGATCACTGCGTGGCCGGCCACCGCTCGGCCGAGCCCGGCCACGCCGCCGCGCTCGCCCACCTCGGCCTGCGCCCGCTGGTGGACCTGGAGCTGCGGCTCGGCGAGGGCACGGGCGGCCTGCTCGCGCACCCGATGGTGTGCGCGGCGGTGCGCGTCATGCACGACGTGGCGACGTTCGACTCCGCGGGAGTGACCGAAAAGCCCGTGTGATGACGGGGAAACGGGAGGTACGGACAATGTCGCGATATGGACCCATGTATGGCCCCGACATCACGTTTCTCGGGGTGGACCGCTGCGACGTGAACGACCCGGAGAGCTACGCCGGCGCCGACGTGGTGATCATCGGCGCCCCGTTCGACGGCGGCACCTCCAACCGGCCGGGCGCCAGGTTCGGCCCCCTGGCGCTGCGGCAGGCGTGCTACCTGCCGCACGACGGCTCGCGGCCCAGCCTCGCGCTGCGCGTGGACGCGCTGCGCGACCTGCGGGTGCTCGACGCCGGTGACGTGGAGTGCTACTCGGGCGACGTCGAGGGCTCGCTGGCGGCCATCGAGGAGGCGGTGCACCGGGTGGCGGCCTCGGGGGCGATCCCGCTGGTGCTCGGCGGCGACCACACGGTGGCGCTGCCGGACGCGCGGGGGACCGCCAGGGCGTACCTGGCCGGGCGTACCTCGATGATCCACTTCGACGCGCACGCCGATACGGGCGACATCACCTTCGGTCACCTGCACGGGCACGGCCAGCCCATGCGGCGGCTGATCGAGTCCGGGGCCATCAGGGGCGACAGGTTCCTGCAGCTCGGCCTGCGCGGGTACTGGCCGGAGCCGGAGACGCTCGGCTGGATGGCCCGGCAGAACATGCGCTCTTTCGAGATGACCGAAATCGTGGCCCGGGGGCTCGACGAGTGCCTCACCGAGTCGTTCCGGATCGCGCTCGACGAGTGCGACCAGGTCTTCCTCTCCGTCGACATCGACGTCTGCGACCCCGGCCACGCCCCCGGCACCGGCACCCCCGAGCCCGGCGGCCTCACCGCCCGGCAGCTCCTCGACGCCGTACGCCGGATCTGCTATGAGATGCCGGTGGCCGGCATGGAGGTCGTCGAGGTGGCGCCGCCCTACGATCACGCGGACATCACCGCCTTCCTCGGAAACCGGGTTATCCTTGAGGCCCTGTCAGCGATGGCCAGACGCCGTAAAGACGATGAGGGCGGGCCTCGCTGGGACCCCAGGCAGCCCCTTCTTGACGGTCGTTAACGCGTGCGCAGCAAATGACACATGCGGAGCCGGTAGGTTTACCTCCTAACACAACCTTCGCGAACGGGAGATTCCCCCCATGGGCCCCTACCTCCTCGGCCTGCGGCTTTCCGGCCGCCGGGTCCTCGTCGTGGGCGGCGGACGCGTCGCCCAGCGGCGGGTCCCCGCGCTGCTAGAGGCCGGTGCGGAGGTCACCGTCGTGTCGCCGGGCGTCACCCCCGCCCTCGACGACCTGATCGCCGCCGGCAGGGTCACCTGGCACGCCCGGCCCTACGAGGTCGGCGACTGCGACGGGGCCTGGCTCGTACAGGCGTGCACCGACGACAGGGCCGTCAACACCGCGATCGCCGCCGAGGCCGAGGCCAAGCGCGTGTGGTGCGTACGCGCCGACGACAAGGACGCCTCCGCCGCCTGGACCCCCGCCACCGGCCGGGTCGACGAGATCAGCGTGGCCGTCACCGCGGGCGGCGACCCGCGCCGGGCCGCCGGCATCAGAGACGCGGTGGTCGAGGCGCTGCGCGACGGCACCGTCGACGCCCGGCGCAACCGCACCAAGCCGGTCGGCGTGGCCCTCGTCGGCGGCGGCCCCGGCGACCCCGGCCTGATCACGGTGCGCGGGCGACAGCTCCTCGCCCAGGCCGACGTGGTGGTCGCCGACCGTCTCGCGCCCCGCGCCCTGCTCGACGAGTTGGCCCCCGACGTCGAGCTGATCGACGCCGCCAAGGTCCCCTACGGCCGCTCGCTGTCCCAGGAGACGATCAACGAGCTGCTCGTGGACCGCGCCAGGCAGGGCAAGTTCGTGGTCCGGCTCAAGGGCGGCGACTCGTTCGTGTTCGGCCGCGGCGGCGAAGAGATGATCGCCTGCGCCGAGGCCGGCATCCCCGTGCTGGTCGTCCCCGGCATCACCAGCGCCGTCGCGGTGCCCGCCGCCGCCGGGGTGCCGGTGACCCACCGCGGCGTGAGCCAGGACTTCCACGTCATCTCCGTGCACGTCGCGCCCGACGACCCCAGGTCCACCGTCGACTGGCCGGCCCTGGCCCGTTCCCAGGGCACGCTGGTGCTGCTGATGGCCGTCGAGCGCCTGGCCAAGGTGGCCGAGGCACTCGTCCGCGACGGACGTTCGCCGGAGACTCCCGTAATGGTGGTACAGGACGGTACCCTTCCGACCCAGCGGGCGGTTGTCGCCTCGCTTTCCACCGTGGCCGACCGCGTGTCCGCGGCTGGGATACGGCCACCGGCGATCGTCATCGTCGGCGACGTCGTGCGGGTCGGCCAGGAGGTCGAGATGGTACGAGCGGAGCGCTTGCCGTGAACACGGCCATGGATGACGGGCGGCAGGAGTCACTCGGGGAGCAGACTTTGAGCTTCCGCCCGGTGACGGACGAGGACCTCGACCCCGAGGCCCGCACCGACGACACCCCGGCCGCCGGGCCGCCGACCGGCGCCGCGCCGGACGGTGGGCTGCCGGACGGTGGGGCGCCCGACGGTGAGTCATCGGGGCGCGGTGCGCTTGAGCACGAGCCCCGCGACGGGGCCACCGGGCCCGGCCTGGGCCCGGACGAGCCCCGCGCCGCGCGGGACCCGCGTACGGACCGCGAGCCCCACGACGCGCCGGACCTGCGCGAGGCCGGCGAGCCTGGCCAGGCGCAGGGGAGACGCGAAGGCCGCGAGGGGCCGGATGCGCGCGCGGATGAGGTTGTTCGGGGGCCGGGAGCCCAGGAAGCTCGTGAGGAGCCGCCTGCTCGCCGGCCCTCGCTCTTCGAGAAGCCGGCCGCCCTGCGACGCCCGCCCCCGGACGACGGGCCACGCCCGGGTGATGGGCGGCGGCCTGGTGAGGGGGCGCGGCCGGATGAGGGGCCGTCGTCGCTGTTCCGGCCCGCGTCCGTCTTCGAGAAGCCGCCCGCCCCCGAACGGCCCTCCCTCTTCGTCCGTCCGGCGGCACTCGACGGGCCCGGCGCCCGCCCGGCTCCCGGCCAGGCGCCGGACGGCCTTCCGGACAGCGCCATTCAGGACGACGCCGCGAGACAGGTGTGGGCCGAGGCGACCGCGGAGAGCACCGAGCGCCCGGACGAGCCCGCGAGCACGGAGACCGTCGCCCCCGATGGCGAGCGCCCCGACGAAGCCGCCGACGTCCACCAGCCCGGAGACCCTGCCGACGAGCCGGTGCGCGACGGCGGCGAGCCCGAGCCGGACAGCCCCGCCGAAGCCGCGGCCGAGGCCGGCACCGCCGCCCCCGAGAGCGGGAACGCTCCCGGCACCTGCGACGACGCCGAACCCGTTGCCGAGCCCGACTCCGAGCCCGGCTCCGCGCCCGACGCCGAAGAGCAGCCGTCGCGGCCGGGTGAGCGCCTGGAGGAGCTGCCCCCGGAGGCCATGGAGGCGCTGACGACGGCGCTGAACGCCCTTCGCGCGAGCATCGCCGACCTGCGCTTCGGCCTCGACCTCCCCGGCTCGGACGAGGCCAGGCAGGCCCGGGCCGAGCTGCTGGCCCAGCTCGAGAACTACGTCCTGCCGAGGGTCAGGACCCGCACCGCGCCCGCGCTCATCGTGATCGCGGGCTCGACCGGCGCGGGCAAGTCCACCCTGGTCAACAGCCTCGCCGAGAAGAACGTCTCCCGCACCGGCGTACGCCGCCCGACCACCGGCACCCCCGTCCTGGCCTGCCACCCCGACGACCGGGGGTGGTTCGCGGACGGCGAGCTGCTCGGCGGCCTGCAACGCCTCGACCAGGCGTCCCCCGAGACGGGGATGCGCGGCCTGGTCATCGCCGCGACCGAGAAGCTCCCGCAGGGCGTCGCGCTGCTCGACACCCCCGACATCGACTCGGTGGTCGAGGAGCACCACGAGATCGCCCACCGCATGCTCGACGCCGCCGACCTGTGGATCTTCGTGACCACGGCCGCCCGCTACGCCGACGCCCCCGCGTGGAGCCTGCTGCGGCTGGCCAAGGAGCGCGGCGCCCGGCTGGCCATCGTCCTGTCACGGGTGCCGCAGCGCTCGGCGGACGTGGTGCTCAAGCACTTCGTCCGCATGCTCACCGAGTACGGCCTCGGCGACATCGACCGGTTCGTCATCCACGAGTCGCAGGTGGGCGACGGCAAGCTGCCCGACTCCGAGGTGACCGACCTGCGGATGTGGCTGGCCGAGCTGTCGGTGGACGAGGAGCGGCGGGCGCAGGCCGTGCGCGAGACGCTCAACGGCGTGCTCGACAGCTTCCGCACCCGCGTACCCGCGCTGGCCAAGCACCTGGAGGCGCAGGTCGCGTTCCGGACCGAGCTGCGCGGCGACGTGGAGGGGGCCTTCCTGCGCGCCCTCAGTGAGATCGACAAGGCATCCAAGAACGGCTCGCTGCTGCACGGCGAGGTGCTGGCCCGCTGGCAGGACTTCGCCGGGTCCGGCGACCTCGTGCGCTCGCTGCAGTTGCGCAAGCGCGGCCGGGCGGCCAAGCAGGCGCCGGAGCGGGTGCTGGCGTTCAAGGCGGCGATCCGCACCGGGCTCGAGTCGGTCATCGTCGCCGCCGCCAACCGTGCCTGCGCGGACGCGGCGGCCCGCTGGCGACGCCGTTCCGAGCTGGGGGCCAAGCTCGGGGCGGATCTCGACCGGCCGTCCGACGAGCTCATCCGGCTCACCGGCCGGGCCATCGCGTCCTGGCAGGAACATCTGAGCGAGCTCGTGCGCACGGAGGGCGTGGCCAAGAGGTCGGTGTCGAAGCTGGTCTCGTTCGACCCCGACTCGCTCGCCGTGATCTTCATGGTCGCCATGTTCAGCGGCGGCAACGGCGAAGGGGTCCCGCACCGGCTGGTCAACGCGCTGCTCGGCGCGGAGTCGCTGCGCGGCATCGGCGCCAAGGCGCTCAGCGACCTGCGGGCCAGGATCAGCATGCTGTTCGACGAGGAGGCCATGCGTTACGTGCGAGCGCTCGATTCCGCGGGCATTCCCGACGAGTCCGTCGCGACCCGGCTATATCAGGCAACGTACAACCTTGAGGTCGTTCGATGACCATGACCACCACCAGACCGGGGCTCGCTCCGCGGCTGGCCGCGCTCACCAAGGTGGTGGAGCTGGGCCCGGGGCGGCTGGACAAGAAGCTGCTCGACGACGCCGGGGCGTTGCTGCAGCGGGCCGGGAACCGGCTCAAGCTGTCGTCCGAGCACACCGTCGTCGCGCTCGCGGGCGGCACCGGCAGCGGTAAGTCGTCGCTGTTCAACGCGCTTTCCGGGCTGGAGCTGTCGCCGACGGGCGTACGCAGGCCGACCACCGCCCGTACCCACGCCTGCGTGTGGGGGCTGGAGGGCGCGGGGCCGCTGCTCGACTGGCTGCAGATCCAGTGGCGGCATCGCTTCTCCCGGGCCAGCGCGCTCGACAAGGGCGACAGCCAGCTCCACGGGCTGATCCTGCTCGACCTGCCCGACCACGACTCGATCAGGGCGCTCACCGACACCGAGGCCGACCGGCTCATCGGGCTGGCCGACCTGGTGGTCTGGGTGCTGGACCCGCAGAAGTACGCCGACGCCTCCACCCACCGGCGCTACGTGACGGAGCTGGCGGGCCACGAGGCGGTCACCGTGTTCGCGCTCAACCAGGCCGACCGGCTGACCACCGAGGAACTGGCCGAACTGGTCATCGACCTCAACGACCTGCTGCGCAGGGAAGGCGTCGAGCACCCGAGCGTCGTACCGACCTCCGCCGTCACCGGGCGCGGCATCGAGAGCCTCAAGAGCGTCATCGCGACCGCGGTCTCCCGGCGGCGCGCCGCCATCCAGAAGCTCGAGGCCGACCTGCACCGGTTCGAGCAGAAGCTCAGCCAGGCCATGCCGATGGGGGAATCGCTCTCCGCGCCCTCGACGGTCGACGAGGCCCGCCGGATGGGGCTGACGGACGCGCTGTGCGACGCGGTCGGCGTCCCGGCCGTGGGCGAGGCCATGGAGAACGTCTACGCGGCGCGGTCGAACCTGTGGGTGGGGTGGCCGTACCCGCGCTGGTTCGGCAAGTTCCGCAGCGACCCGCTGAAGAGCCTGCGCCTCGACGACGTGAGCTCCGAGATCCACGGCATCGCCACCGCCTCGGTGAGCGCCCAGTCGGCCGAGGTCTCCAACGCGGTGCAGGCGCTGGCCGACGGCCTGTCCGTGGGCATGAGCCCGGTGTGGCGCACGGCCGTCCACCAGGCGGCGAGGTCCCGCTCCGGCAAGCTCCCGCAGGCCCTGACCGAAGACCTCTCGGAGGTCGCGCCGCAACTCGACCGCGTGCCGGGCTGGTGGCGGGCGCTCAAGGTGTGGCAGTACTTCCTGGTGGCGGCGTTCGTGGCCGGGATCGCCTGGCTGGCGGTCGGGCTGCTCATGCCGGGCCGGCTTCCCTCGTCCCTCGAACTGCTCGGCGACACCGCGACGCTGCCGTGGGTGGGGTTGATGATGGCCTCCGTGCTCGGCCTCGGGGCGCTGTCCGGCATCGCGTCCCGCAACTTCGTCGAACTCGGGGCCTCACGGGAGCGGGAGCGGCTGGAACGCGAGATGCGCCGCAGGGTCGCGGCGGTGTCCACGACGATGGTGGTGGAGCCGGTGGAGCGGGAACTGGGCCGGCACCACTCCTTCCACACGGCACTGCGCGAGCTGTCCGTTTGAGACGCGGCGGTAGCCGGTGAGCCCGTACGATCGCGCACCGGCCGCCTCCGTCCTCCTGCCTCTCGACCCCGGGGGGCTACGGGCGGGTTGAGCCTGAACTCGCGGGTGCATCTGCGCTGACGTCCTCATCCACAGCCCTCGCCGCCTCCGTGCCCGGTCATCCACAGAATGGCGTTCGCCTGCCTCGGCCCCCGCCCGTCCACGGCACCGTGTTCCCCAGATCGCGGGCAGTCGGCCCGCCACATGGGAGGCACGGGATGAACGACATCTACATCACGCTCACCGGAAACGTCGCCGCAGAGCCGAGGCAGTACAGCTTCGACGAGGGCACCAGAGTCACCTCGCTGAAGGTGCTCACCTCGCACCGATACTTCGACAAGAAGACCGGCCAGTGGGCAGACGGCGAGAAGGTCTGCTTCACGGTCCGCTGCTGGCGTGCCCTGGGGGAGAACGTCGCGACCTCCATCCGGGCAGGTCATCCGGTGGTGGTGTCGGGCAGGCTGCGCATCCGGGAGTTCGGCGTCGAGGGAGATCGCCGCTTCATGCCCGAGATCGAGGCGAGCGCGGTGGGGCACGACCTGCGCTGGGGCACCGGAGCCTTCACCAAACCGGAGCGAGCCGGGAGCGGGGCGGTGAGCAAGGAGATGCGCGACCGCCTCGACGAGGAAACCCGCGACTGGGCCATGGGCCCCCGCAACCGGCACCTCGCGTCCCGCGCGTTCCCTCGTGAGGAGCCCAACCCCTTCCACACGACAGACGCCGACACCGACGGCACGACATCTGTGGGCACGGCGAACACCTACCCCACCCCTGAGGCCCCTGACGGCGCCGACCCCGCGAACGCGGCTGACCTGGCTGGTTGGGCTGGGCTGGAGGCCGGTTCGGCGAGCCTGCCGGAAGCACCGAACGGCACCGTGGATGCCACGGGAAGCCCTGGGCGCAAGCGCGGCCAGAAGGGCGGCGCCCTGCGCGCACCGGACACGGAGGACAGCGCGGCACGAGTCCCGGTCGGTGAGGCCCGCGGAAGGCGACGCGGTACGAGAGCCGACACCGCGGACGCCGGCGACGAGCAACTGGCCCTGGCCGAGACGGCGGCGGCCTAACGAGGGGAACCGCGGGGGCGTCGTCCGTCGCCCCCGCGGCACCTGGCAGCGGCGAGGGGTCAGCAGGAGGCAAGCCACAGGCGGGGAAGCCTGAAAGCGGAGAACCCCGGAGGAAGCAAAGTGTGGCCCGAAAGAAAGGCCCTCGGGGGGGGGAGGGAGAGGGCGGTTCGGCGGGAGAAGAAGGCAC
>NZ_SSXE01000070.1 GCF_021699195.1 Nonomuraea sp. MG754425
CCTCGTCGAGGCCGCGGCCGTAGGTGGCGTAGACCCAGGGGCTCTCGTACGTCTCGCCGGTGGCCAGGATGATCTCGCCGGGCAGCAGCAGTTCGCCGCCGCCGAGCATGGTGCGGCCGGTGGCGGTGCGTTCGGCGTAGTGACGGTGGTTGCCGCTGAAGCCGACGTGCAGCCCCCATGCCTCGCCGCGGCGGAAGCCGAGGTCGGCGGTGGCGGCGAACAGGACGGTGGCGGCGTCGGCGCCGGTGCGTCCGCGGCGGTTCTCGCGCAGGTGGGTGCCGACGGTGAGGGGGCGGCGTTGCGGGATGCGCTCCTTGGACCAGCGGCCGGCCTGGTCGAGCAGGTCGGCGGGGTCGCCGGGCACGGGCAGGACGAGGTGCAGCGCGTCGAGGGTGTAGGGCAGGTCGTGGCGGTTGCGCAGCTCCGCGCGGGCCCGCAGCAGCCCGGACGGCCCGAGTTCGACGGTGAGGCCGAGGTCGAGGCGGGTGTGCGGATCGGTGGCGGAGACCGCGAGCGCCTGGTCTCCGCCCTCGCCGGTCCGCTGGTCGCAGGTGACGCCGGTGAAGGCGGGCGACCAGTGCTCGCCCTGGTGGTGTCCGGACAGGCCGGGCAACCCCGCCCAGCCGGTACGCGACTCCGGCACGAGCGCCGTGCGGATCGGCCCCTCGACGGTCTGGTCGGCCCTGGGCCGCAGCTCGGCGGCCAGGTGCCCGAGGGCTTCTGCGTCGAGCGCGCCCAGGTCCGGGCCCCAGTGCAGGATCGCGGGAAGGGCGTCGGAGGGGCATTCGAGCAGGATGGACACGCCGGCGGCGCGGAAATGGTGCAGGTGCATGGTGTTTCTCGGCAGAGGCTTTCTCTTCGGGTGCTTTCGAGGGGGCGCTCAGCCCTTGAGGCCGCCGCTGAGCAGGTCGAGCCGCCAGAACCGCTGCAGGAACAGCAGCAGCGCGATGAGCGGGATCACCGACACGGCGGCGCCGACGACGGCCAGGCTGTAGAGCGCGGGCTCGGAGGAGCCCTTGGCCAGCAGCGTGTACAGGCCCACGGTGATGGGGAACTTCGACTCGTCCGACAGCATGATGTACGGCAGCAGGAAGTTGTTCCACGTGCCCACGAAGTGCAGCATGAAGATCGTCACCATGCCGGGGAGCATCATGGGCAGCCCGATGGAGCCGAAGATGCGGTACTCGCCGGCCCCGTCGATCCTGGCCGCCTCCAGCGTGGCGTCCGGCACGGAGGACAGCGCGTACACGCGGGCCAGGTAGATGCCGAACGGCGAGATGAGGGTGGGCAGCAGGACCGACCAGTAGCCGCCGACCAGGTTCGTCTCCGACATGATCAGGTACTGCGGGATCGCCAGCGTCATGCCGGGCACGAGCACGCCGGCGAGGATGGCGTAGAACAGCACGGTGCGCCCGCGGAAGTCGTACTTGGCCATGGCGTAGCCGGCGAGCGTCGAGATCAGGGTGGAGGCGGCGGAGCCGGCGACGGCGTACAGCGCGCTGTTGCCGGCCCACACCAGGAACCGGCCGTCGCCGAAGGCGAACAGGTCGCGCAGGTTGTCCAGCAGGCCGGTGCCGGGGGCGAAGGTGAAGGTGGAGAACAGCTCGGCGCTCGACTTGGTCGAGGCGACGATCACCCAGGCGACCGGCACGAGGCAGTAGAGCGCCCCGACGAGCAGGACGATCGTGGGCAGGATCTTGGTCCGCTGGTGCGGCAGGACATGATTTTTCATGACATACCGCCGAACGCGCGCTTCTGCGTGACCTTGAGCAGCACGACCGACACGATGAGGGTGCCCACGGCCAGGATGACCGAGGCCGCCGAGGCGAGCGGCAGGTCGTCGCGGATGAAGGCGTCGCGGTAGATGTGCATCAGCGGCACCCACGTCTGCGAGATCTCCGTGGTCATGGGCGCGAGCGTGGTCGGCTCGCCGTACACCTGGAGGGTGCCGATGAGCGCGAACAGGCCGGTGAGCACGAGCGCGGGGGCCACCAGCGGGATCTTCACGTGCCAGGCGATGCGCCACTCGGAGGCGCCGTCGATGCGGGCGGCGTCCGACAGCTCGGACGGGATGCCGCGCAGCGACGTGAAGATAATGATCATGTTGAAGCCGACGCCGCCCCACACCGCGACGTTGGCCAGCGCCGGGTAGATGCCGTCCCCGGTGAGGAAGGGGATCTCGCCGAGGCCCAGCTCGCGGGTGAGGTAGCTGAAGGGGCTGGTCGAAGGCAGGTACATGAAGCCCCACAGGAGCGAGGCCGTCACGCCGGGGATCGCGTACGGCAGGAAGATCGCCGTACGCGAGAAGCGGCGGCCCCGCGCGCCCGCGTAGTCGAGCAGCAGCGCGAACAGCAGCGCCAGACCGAGCGTCAGCGGCACGCCGATCAGCCCGTAGAGCGCGAGCCGGCCGAAGCCGGCCCAGAACTCGGGGTCGGTCAGCGTCCTGGCGTAGTTGTCGAGCCCGACGAAGACCTCCTGCCGGGTGCCGAAGATGCCGGCGCCGGTCAGCCGCAGGCCGCGGACGCTGAGGTAGACGGCGTACCCGATGGGCACCGCGAGGAAGGCCACGAACAGCACCACCGCGGGCGCCACGAACAGGTACGGCGCCCGCGAACCGCGGCGGGCGCCGATCGGCTCCGTCATGGGGCGGCGACCTTGAACCCCGTGGACGTCATGTCGTCCACGACGACCTGCTGCGTCTTCTGCAGCGCCTGGGTCAGCGGGGTCTTGTCGCGGACGGCGGCGGCCATCGCGTCCTGGAAGGCGCTCTGGGCGGTGCTGACGTTCGGGCCCCAGCTTATGTGCGGGATCGTGCGCTGCGCGGCCTTGGCGGCGACCTCCCAGTAGTCCTTCTGCCCGCCGGCCAGCTTGGGCGGCTCGCTGGCGGTGGTGGCCTGCTGGCCGGCCAGCGAGGCGGGGTACTCGCCGGCGGCGATCTGGAGCTCGTAGGCGGCCTTGTCGGTGTTCATCCATTTGGCGAAGGTGGCGGCGGCCTGCAGATGCTTGGAGTTCTTGGTGACGGCGATGGCGCTGCCGCCCTGGAAGGCCACCCGGTCGTCGCCCTCGGTCCACTGCGGCAGCGGCGCGATGGCCCAGTCGCCGGCCTGCTTCTCGGCGACGCCGTACAGCACGCCGGTGGCCCACAGGGCGCTCGGCCAGCTCAGGATGCGGCCCTTGTTGAGCTGGTTGTTCCATTCGGGGGTGAGCAGCGGCTGGACCTTGACGAGGTCCTTGTCGACGAGGCCCTGCCAGTAGGCGGCGACCTCGGTGGAGGCGGCGTCGGCGATGCCCACCGTCCAGGTCTGGTCCTGGACCTTCCACCAGGTGGCGCCGGCCTGCTGGGCCAGCCCGGCGAAGTTGCCGAACTCGGCGGGGGCGAACGTGGCCAGGTAGGTGTCAGGGTCCTTGGCGCGCACGGCGGCGGCCACCGTGGCGAAGTCCTGCCAGGTCTTCGGCACTTCGATCTTCAGCTCGTCGAAGCGCTTGCGGTTGTAGACCATGACCATCGGGCCGACGTCCTGCGGCACGCCGTACACGGCTCCGTCGAAGCTGGTCAGCGACCAGACCTCGGGGGTGAAGGCGTCCTTGACGTCGGCGGTGTGGGCCGAGATGTCGGCCAGCGCCCCGGCCACGATCATCGCGGGGATCGTCTGGTACTCCAGGCACGCCGCGTCGGGGGCGTTGCCCGCCCGGCCGGCCGTGACCAGCTTGGTCGCGGTGTCCGTGCCGCCGCCGGCGTCGGTGTGCCTGACCTGGATGTCCGGGTGGGCCTTGTTGAACGCCGCGACCTTCTCCTTCTGGCCCGCGCTCCAGCACCAGAAGTCCAGCGTGACCGGCCCGGTCTGCGCCGCCTGCGTCGCCGTGGTCCCGCCGCTCCCGCTCGTGCCGGACGAACAGGCGGCCAGGAGGACGGCCAGGCAGAGCGCCGCGGCCGATCCGGAGACCCCTCTGATACGCATCCGCGTCTCCTTTCACGCAAAGGCCCAGAGTTGGCTTTGCAGAGAAGCCAACCTAGAGAACAAGTGAGGTGCATGTCACTACTTGTGCATAAATGACGAGGGTGTTATGTGAGCCGCGTGTCACAGAGCCGTCATGTTAGCTTTGCTGCAAAACCAAGAGAGGGAGGCTGGCGCTGATGGTGGTGGGGCCCCGAAGATGGGGCGGCATGTGGGACGCCTTGCCCGACGCCGCACGCTCCATCGTCAAGGAGCTGATCATCCACGGCCCGCAGTCCAGGACCGCGCTGGCCAGGACGCTGCACCTGTCCACCGGCAGCCTGACCCGGCTGACCAAACCCCTCATCGACGCCGGTCTCCTCGTCGAGGGCGAGGTGGTGCACGACCCGGTCAACGGCCGCCCGACCCGGCCGCTGGACGTGGCCGCCGCCGAGCACCGGTTCCTGGGGCTCAAGCTGACCGGCGACCGCGTGCACGCCGTCGTCACCGACCTGCGGGCCGAGGTGATCGCCGCCCGCGACGAGCCGATCGCCGACCACAGCCCCGACGCCGTGTGCCGGCAGGCGCGCGGCCTGCTGGACGAGTTGACCGGCGGCCCCCCGGTCGCCGCCGGCGTCACGCTCGGCGGCAACAACCGCGCCTCGGCAGGAGTGGGCGGCGAGCCGCTGGTGGACGCCCCGTTCCTGGGCTGGGAGCAGGTGGAGCTGAAGCCGCTGATGGAGCGGGCGCTCGGCGTGCCGTGCGTGGTGCAGAACGACGTGGCCGCGCTGGCGCACCAGCACCACTGGTTCGGGCCCGGACGGGGGCTGCGCGACTTCGCGCTGGTCACGATCGGGGCGGGCATCGGGTACGCGCTCATCGTGCACGACCACCTGGTGACCGCGTCGGAGGCCGACCTGGGCATGTTCGCGCACCTGGTGCTGCACCCCGGCGGGCCGCTGTGCCCGGAGGGGCACCGCGGGTGCGCGGCGGCGTACCTGTCGAGCGGGTCGATCGCGGGCGCCGCCGGGCTGGCGTTGCGCCGGGAGGTCGGCTATGACGAGGTCATGCGGCTGGCCGCGGCCGGCGACAAGGTGTGCCGCACCCTGGTCCGCGAGGCCGCGCACGCCCTGGGCGAGCTCATCGCGCTGGTCGCGACGATCTCCATGGTCAAGACCGTGGTGCTGGCGGGCGAGGGCGTGGAGCTGGCCCGCATCGCCGCCGACGACCTCGGCCGGGCCCTGGCCGCCCGCCGTCGCGACCTGCCCGGCTCGGTGGACGTGGTGGTCGAGGCGGACGACTTCCGCGAGTGGGCCCGCGGCGGCGCCGTCGTCGCCATCCAGAGCTTCGTCACCGGCAGCGACTGAGCGGCGGCATGACGTTACCGTTGCCTGGCTCCGGGCAGCGAGCACCGCATGGGCCACCACGAACCTGCGCCGGGCCGGCACGCCCCCGCCGTGCTCGAAGACCCGCTGCTGAACAAGGACACCGCGTTCAGCGCGGCGGAACGGGCCAGCCTGGGACTGGACGGGCTGATCCCGCCGGTGGTCGAGAGCCTGGACGAGCAGGCCGCCCGCGCGTACATGCAGTACGGCCGCCAGCCGACCGACCTGGCCAGGAACATCTTCCTGTCGGAGCTCCAGGACCGCAACGAGGTGCTCTTCTACCGGCTGCTGGGCGACCACCTGCGCGAGATGCTCCCCGTCGTGTACGACCCCACGATCGCCCAGGTGATCGAGACCTACAGCCGCGAGTACCGCCGCCCCCGGGGCGTGTACCTGTCGATCGACGACCCCGGCGGCATCGAGCGGGCCCTGCGCAACTTCGGCCTGGGCGGCGACGAGGTGGACCTCATCGTGGCCTCCGACGCCGAGCAGATCCTCGGCATCGGCGACTGGGGGCTGGGCGGCGGGGCGGGCATCGCGGCCGGCAAGCTGACCGTCTACACGGCGGCGGCCGGGATCGACCCTGCCCGGGTCATCCCCGTGGCGCTGGACGTCGGCACCGACAACGAGGCGCTGCTCAACGACCCGTTCTACGTGGGCGAGCGGCACTCGCGGGTCCGCGGCGAGCGCTACGACGCCTTCATCGAGGCGTACGTCTCGACGGCCTCCCGCCTGTTCCCGCACGCGCTGCTGCACTGGGAGGACTTCGGCCCGTCGAACGCCCGCCGCATCCTGGAGCGCTACACCGGCCAGGTGCCCACGTTCAACGACGACATGCAGGGCACCGGCGCGATCGTGCTGGCGGCCGTGCTGGGCGCGATCCGCGTCACCGGCGAGCCGATGCGGGACCAGCGCGTCGTCGTGTTCGGCGCGGGCACGGCCGGGATCGGCGTGGCCGACCAGCTCAGGGACGCGATGCGGCGCGACGGCCGGACCGAGGAGGAGGCCACCCGCCGCGTCTGGGCGGTGGACCGGCCGGGCCTGCTGACCGAGGACGTCCGGGAGCTGCGCGACTTCCAGCGCCCCTACGCCCGCCCGGCCGCCGAGGTGGCCGGCTGGGCGCGGGACGAGCGCGGCGGCATCGGGCTGGCCGAGGTGGTCGCCCGCGTGCGGCCGACCGTCCTGCTGGGGGCCTCGACGGTGCGGGGGGCGTTCACGGAGGACATCGTGCGGTCGATGGGGGTGCGGCGGCCGATCGTCCTGCCCATCTCCAACCCGACCGACCGCATGGAGGCGCGGCCCGAAGACGTGCTGCGCTGGACCGGCGGCCGGGCCCTGGTCGCCACCGGCGTGCCGGTCGAGCCGGTCGCGCACGGCGGGGTGCGGCACGTGATCGGCCAGGCCAACAACGCGCTGCTGTATCCAGGGGTGGGCCTGGGCGTGGTCGTGTCGCGGGCGCGGCGGGTCAGCGACGGCATGCTGCGGGCCGCGGCCGAGGCGGTGGCGGGGCTGGTGGACGTCTCCGCGCCGGGAGCCGCGCTGCTGCCCCCGGTGGAGAACCTGCGCGTGGTGTCGGCCACCGTCGCCGTCGCGGTCGCCCGGCAGGCGGCCGAGGAGGGGCTGGCCGGGGTGCGGCTCGACGATCCGGTCCAGCGGGTGCAGGACGCGATGTGGCAGCCGCGCTACCGCCCCGCCCCGGACGGAACCCGCCCGCGACGCTGACGTTTGCCGATCTCCTGACGGGTAGGCCGATACCGGACCCGCGCTTTCCTCCCGGCCCTCGCGGGCGAGACGATCATGGTTGACGAGTTCGAACTGCGTTGTCCCATCACGGCCGACCTCGGCCGGATCAGAAGACTGGTACGCCTGCACGGCCGCCACAGCGGTCTCGCCGAGCGGCGGCTGGAGGACCTGGTCCTGGCCGTCAACGAGGCGGTCACCAACGTCCTCGACCACGGCGGCCAGGCCGGCACGGTCACCGCGCGCTCGGCGGACGGCCTCGTCGTGGTGGACGTCCTCGACGCCGGCGGGCGGCTGACCCGCGAGCACCTCGCGGCGGCCGACCTGGCCCGCGCCACCACCAGCGGCTACGGCCTCTGGGTGATCCAGTACCTGTGCGACGAGGTCGTCCTCGAACGGACCGGGCAGGGCTCGCTGCTGAGCCTGCGCGTACGCGCCCGCAGCCCGACGGCGGCCCGCCGCGAGCCCGGCGCGCCCCTGGAGCACGGGGGGCGGCCGAGGGAAGCGGCGGCCCGCTGACCCATCGCCCGCGCCGCCGCCGCGGGCTAGGTTCGAATCATGCCCACCACAGGAACAGGCCCCGGCCCCATCACCCCCGACGGTTCCCCGGTCGACTTCTACAGCCGGCTCAGCCCCGGCGGCGAGCCCGAACTCGTGGCCCAGGTGACCCCGCCCGGCGGCTCCGTGCTGGAACTCGGCGCGGGCGTCGGCCGGGTCACGCACCCGCTCGTCGAACTCGGTTTCGCGGTGGTCGCCGTGGACGAGTCACCCGAGATGATCGCCAGAGTGCGCGGCGCCCGCACGGTGCTGGCCCGCGTCCAGGACCTGCGGCTCGACGAGCGCTTCGACACCGTCATGCTGGCCTCCCAGCTCGTCAACACGACCGACGAGCGCTCCCGGCACGCGCTGCTGGCCGCCTGCGCGCGGCACGTCGATCGGCACGGGGCGGTGCTGATCCAGTGGATGCCCGCCGAGGCGCACGACCGCTGGCACGTGGGCATGGGGCGCACGGACGGCGACGTGTCGATCTCGATGGCGGCCGTCGAGGAGGTCTCGCCGGGCGTCTTCGACGCGACGATGCGCTACACGTACGGCGACGCCCAGGTGTGGACGCAGTCGTTCTCCTCCAAGCGGCTCACCGACGGCGACCTCGCCGCCGCCCTCGAGGCCGAGGGGCTGCGGCTGGACCGCTTCCTCACCGAGGACCGCACGTGGGTGGTGGCCGTCCCAGCGTGAACGGCCCGGCGTGAACGGCCCAGCGTGAACGGCCCGGCCGCCGCCTTTACGATGTAGATCCAATTCTTTCGGAAATACTGGAGAATACTGGGACTGCTGGTACAGTCGCGCCATGAGTGACCGGCTGGACGATCTCGAACGGCGGATCGACGAGCTGCGGGCCGGGGTGCGCAAGGCGATGCGCGTCCGGGACGGCGCCACCGCCCGCGTCCTGCGCGCCGAACTGCGCAGCGCCGAGCGCGCCTGGGACGCCCTGGTCAGCGGCCGGCCCCAGCGGGCCGAGGAGCAGCCGCGGCAGCCGAGGGCGGGCCTGGTCACCGTGCGCGAGCAGGTGCACCAGGGGCTGCGGCTGCTCGGGGCCGCGGCCCAGCCCCGGCTGATCGTGGCCGTCAGCGACGCGTTCTTCGGCGGCACGATCCGCAGCAGCCAGCTCACCAGCCTGCGCAGGGACGAGGAACGCTCGTTCCGGTCCTCGCCCTTCGGGCGCCCGTACTATCTGTGCGCCGCGCTCACCGACCGCCTGTCCCCCGCCCGCGGCCTGCTCACGCTCAGCGCCTGGCCGATGGAGCGGCGCATGGTCGGCCCGCTCAGCCCCCGCGTCGACTTCCTGACCTGCGCCCTCGCCGTCGCCGAGCACATGGCCGGGGAAACGGCCGGGCCGGACTCCGGCGACGAGCGGGCGCTGCGCTTACTGGTCAGGATGGCCAGGAACATCCCCGGCGCCACCGACGGCACGCTGGGCCCGCCGGACCCCGCCCGGGTGGCCGGGGCGGCCCGCGCCGAGCTGCGCGTGCACGCGGATCGCGACACGCGGGACCGCGCCGAGCTGGCAGAACGCGCCGGCGCGCAGCTCGGTGACACCGCGCGGCTGTTCGGCGCCGCTACGCTGAGCACGATCAAGAAGGAGAACGCGAAGTGAGCGGCTTGAAGCGCCAGGGCGACCACGGGCACCGGCTGGAGGCGCTGCGCGGCAGCACGCCGCAGCAGCCGCACGACGCCCGCGCCATCGCGGCCCTGGCCGCCAACCCCGGCTGCACCCGCCGGGCCCTGATGGACGGCGCGGGCATCGACAAGGACGCCGCCGCGCGGCACCTCGGGTTCGCCGCGCCCTTCGGGCAGTCGCCGTTCGCGATCACGCGCGGCAACACGTTCGAGGCGCTGGTCAAGGCCGACGGCTGCGCGGAGCTGCTGCGCATGCTGCGCGAACTGCTCGGGCTGCCCGTCGCCGAGGTGTCCTACCACGACGTGGAGAACGTCGGCGCCCACCTGCGCCACGCCCACACCCGGGCACTGATCGACCGGGCCGCGGGCGAGGGCCACGACTCCGGCACCCTGTACGACCACCCGCTGCTCAGCCTGGAGATCGCCGGCCACGTCGCGTACCTGGAGCCGGACGTCGTCGCCTTCCAGCTCGGCGGGCGCTTCCACATCGTGGAGATCAAGTCGTTCGCGGTGATCGACGGGCAGGCCGAACCCGCGGCCGTGGCCGCGGCGGCCCGGCAGGCGGCCGTGTACGTGCTGGCGCTGCGCCGCCTGCTGGAGGAGCTGGGCCACGACCCGCTGAAGGTCTCCCACGAGGTGGTCCTGGTCTGCCCGGAGAACTTCGCCAACCGGCCGGTCGCGACCCTGGTCGACGTCCGCAAGCAGCTCGCCGTGCTGCGCCGTCAGCTCACCCGGATGACCACCCTCGACCGGCTGCTCGACGGGCTGCCCGAGGAGGTCACCTTCGACCTGCGGCCCGGCGACGACGGCCGGCCCACCAGGCCGGTGGCCGAGCTGGCCGACGCGCTGCGCCGGACCACCGCCCGCTACGCGCCCGACTGCCTGTCCACGTGCGACCTGTGCTTCTTCTGCCGCGACGAGGCCCGCCAGGAGGGCGCCTCCGACCTGCTCGGCCGCCAGGTGCGCGACGAGCTGGGCGGGGTCGCCTCGGTGGGCGAGGCGCTGGGCCTGGCCGACGGGTCCCGCGACCCGGCCGAGGGGCAGGAGGAGATCGCCCGGCTGCTCCGCAACGCCGAACGCCTGCGCAGGGAGTGCCTGAATTGACCCCGGCGAGCGCACCGGCCCCGACGACCACCGCCCGCCCACCGCGGAGACGCCCGACATGAGACCGCCGACGCCGCGGAGACACCCGACATGAGCCTGCTGACCTCGCTCGCCCGGCTGCGCGCCCTCGACGAGGGCATCGCGCAGCCTGTCGCGACCGTCAGGCACTGCCACCTGTCCGCGCGTCCCATGGTGTTCATCCCGCTCAAGCTGTCGGGCGAGGCCGCCGCGCCCCTGGCCGCGATGCTCGGCTCCGACCGCGAGCGGCCCCGGCTGCTCGCGGTGACCCAGCCGCGCAACCGCGACCTGCGCTTCGCCTGGGCCGCCGAGGTGGCCGGGATGCTGCTGCCCTACATCGAGGGCTTCATGAACGACACCGAGACGGTGGAGCGCAGGAACACCGACCCGTACGAGCGGGCGATCGACGCGCCGCAGCTCATCGTCCCGAACCAGGCGGGGGTGGCCTTCAGCCGGCTGCTGGGCCGCTCCACCCGCTTCCGCAGCGCCGACGGGCCCTACCCGGTGCCCGAGGTGGTGCCGCTGCTCGGCAGGTGGCTGACCTACCTCGGGGAGCGGGCGGCCTACCCGGGCTCGTCGCTGATGCTGGCCGCCACCGAGGAGCTGGGCCGGCACTGGGCCAGCGGGCAGAGCTCGCTGGAGGACGCCAACCTGGCCGCGCTGCTCGGCTGGATCACCGACGGCCCGAGCGACGCGGCCGAGGACCCGCTGATCTGGCCGCCCGCGGGCCCGGCCACCGATCCGGGCTTCGACGCCGAGGTGCTCGCCCCGGCGATGGACAGCGAGTCGGCCGAGCGGGTCACCGAGGCGCTGCGCACCCAACTGGAGCCGACGTGGCGGCTGATGTGGCAGGCGATCGACCTGCTGGCCGCGCTGCCGGAGGGTACGAGCGTGGCGCAGCGCTGGGAGCAGGACCGCGGCTCGTTCAGCGCCATGGCGGTGCACATCGCGGAGGGAGCGCCGCCGCAGGCGCGGCGCGACGGCGCGGTGGGCGCCGCGGCGAAGCTGGCCCGGATGGAGCGTGCCCAGGCCGCCTACGACGTGCAGCGCGCCTACGACGACCCGCTGGTGATGGCCGAGTACCGGCTGACCGGCGAGGCGTTCGCGGGCGAGGTGGTCGAGACGGTGCCGGACAACACCGAGGGCGAGGGCCGCTCGCGCAAGCTCCGGCCGCTGGTGGTGATCAAGACCGACGATCCCGTGCTCCTGCCGCCGGGCGCCTCGCTCGGCACCCCGCAGCGCCGCGGCCAGGGCGCCGAGCTGGTCGAGGCCGGGCAGGGCCTGGCCACCCTCAAGATCACCAAGGGCATGGGGCGAGGGAAGACCGCGGCCCCCGGCGCGGTGCCGGAGGTCGGCGAGCGGGTCTGCTACACCTCGCTGACCGACGACTTCCAGGGCTCGCCCGCCCTGCCCGAGCCCGAGGCCACCCCCTGGACGCACGGCGGCCCGCCCCTGGAGTACGTGCCCGACGACGAGGACGCCCGAGAGGAATGGTCGTGACCGACGGCCCGGAGCAGACCATGAGGCCGGAGCAGGTCATCAGGAACGTTTTGGCCGACCTGCCCAGGCACCGCGGCGTGGTGGTCGACTCCCCGCCGGGGGCGGGCAAGTCCACGCTGGTGGTGCGCGCGGCGGCGCACATCGCGGCCACCGGCGAGCCGCTCATGATCGTGGCGCAGACCAACGAGCAGGTCGACGACCTGGTGACCCGGATCTGCGACAAGCACCCGCACCTGACGGTGGGCCGGCTGTCGGCCGGCGGGTACGTGCCGCCGCTGCGCATGCTGGAGCTGCCCGGCGTCCGGGTCGGCACCCGCATCCAGGACCTGGGCGACCCGGACATCGTCATCGCCACGGCCGACAAGTGGGCGTGGATCGGCGACCGGGTGTGGCCGTGGGCGATCGTGGACGAGGCGTACCAGATGCGCTCGGACAAGCTGCTGCGGATCGCGGGGCTGTTCGAGCGGGCGCTGTTCGTGGGGGATCCGGGGCAACTCGACCCGTTCTCGATCGTCGACGGCGACCGCTGGTCGGGCCTGTCGTGGGATCCGCTGCAGAGCGCGGTGTCGGTGCTGCTGCGGCACAATCCGGACCTGCCGGTGCACCGGCTGCCGGTCTCGTGGCGGCTGCCCGCCTCGGCGGCGCCGGTGGTGTCGCGGGCGTTCTACCCGTTCACCGGGTTCCGCTCGGGCACCGATCACGGCGATCGGTGGCTGGAGCTGTCCACCGGCGGCATGGGCACCGTGCACGATCGGGCGCTGGAGGAGGCGGCGAGGTCGGGGTGGGCGCTGCTGGAGCTGCCGAACCGGCACACCGTACGCACCGACGGCGAGGCCGTGGAGGCGGTGGCGCGGCTGGCCGGGCGGCTGCTGCAACGCGGCGCGGTGGCCGGCTCCGAGCAGGGCGAGCGGCCGGTCACGGCGGACCGGATCGCGGTCGGGGCCGCGCACCGGGACCAGGTGGCCGCCATCCGCGCGGCGGGGCTGCCGTCCGGGATCACCGTGGACACGGCCAACCGGCTGCAGGGCCGGGAGTACGACGTGACGATCGTGCTGCACCCGCTGTCGGGGCGCAGGGACGCCACGGCCTTCCACCTGGAGTCGGGACGGTTGTGCGTGCTGGCCTCGCGGCATCGGCACGCGTGCGTGGTGGTGGCCAGGGCGGGCATCGCGGAGCTGCTGGACGCGCATCCGTCGGCGGAGCCGGTGCAGCTCGGGGTGCCGGTGAAGTTCCCCGACGGCTGGGAGGCCAACCAGTCGGTGCTGGAGCACCTGGCCGGGCACCGCGTCTAGGAGCCGCACCGGGCCGGGCTCAGAGGCGGGCACCCAGATGCCGGGCTCAGAGGCGGCGCTCCCAGATGTCGACGGCCAGCACCTGGCGCATGCCCGCCGACTCGTAGAGCCCGAGCGCCGGGGTGGTGTTGTTGGAGTCCACGTGCAGGATCGTGCCCTTGCGCCCGCGCGCGGCGTCGGCGGCGAAGGCGTGCCGCAGCAGGAACCGGCCCAGCCCCCTGCCCCGGCAGGCCGGTAGCACAGCCAGCGTCGCCACATAGCCGCAGCCCTCGTCCGGCAGGAACTGGTCGCTGCCGATGACCAGCCCGGCGGGCCGCCCGTCCAGGTGGGCCAAGACGAGCTGGCTCCAGTCGGTCGCGCTCGACGCCTGCCTGCGCGCGTGCCACTGCTCGTAGCTCACCCGGACGAATCCGAAGTGCTCGGCGAACCCCTCCTGGTGCACGCGGTACGCCTCGCGCCGCACCTCCTCGCTCTCCCCCGTGCGCAGCGTGAGCCCCGGGAGCGGGGCGGGCGGCGGGACGGGCCCGTCGTGATCGACGCGCATGCGGTGGAAGCTGGTGGCCGGCGCGAAGCCCAGCTCCGCCGCCCGCGCCCGTTTGGCCGCGTCGGCGCGGTGGATGCCGAGGTGCAGGGTGACGGCGTCGTGGCCGCGTTCCCCGCCCAGTTCGGCGGCGCGGGCCAGCACGGCCGGCCAGAGCCGCTCGTCCAGCCCCGTCACGCCGGGCCGGACGATGACCTCCACCTCGACGAGGTCGCTGTCGCCGGTGCGGAAGGCCCAGGCCCAGCCGTCGAGCCGGCCTTCGGGAGCGCGGGCCAGCCAGCAGTCGGTGCCGAGGTCGAGGCCCGGCTCGGCCAGTTCGTCGGCGATGTCCTGGAGGGTGGAGTCGGGGCCGCCGATGACGGCCGTGTCGTAGGCCGCGACGAGTTCGTGGATGGCCGCGGCGTCGTCGGGGCGGGGCGGGCTGATGGTGTGCATGGGCAGATTGTCAGGGAACGCGCCCGCCGGTCGCCTCCCCTTTTCTCAGCCGGCGGTCGAGCTGACGGCCCTGTCCCCCGGTCCCGGGCCGGGCGCGGCGGTCCCGCGCAGCGGGATCTCCTTGACGAACGCGGCCACCACCGGCACGACGACCGCGAACGCCACAGCCCACCAGAACACCCCGGAGATCGAGATCGCCAGCGACTCCAGCAGCCCGGCGCGGGCCTGGGCGGGCAGCCGGGCGACGGCCGCGGGGTCCATCCGGGCGCCGTCGCCGGCCATGCCCGCCGCCGCCCGTTCGCCGAACCGGGCGCTCAGCTCGGCCAGCAGGTGGCTGTTGAAGACCGCGCCGAACAGGGAGACGCCGAACGAGCCGCCGATGGAGCGGAAGAACGTGCTGGCGCTGCTGGCGACGCCGAGGTCCTTCTGCTCGACGCTGTTCTGGGCGATGAGCATGGTGGTCTGCATGAGGAAGCCCATGCCGAGGCCGAGCACCGCGATGTAGAGGCCGGTCCGCCAGGCCGGCGTGGCGACGTCCATGGTGGACAGCAGCCACATGCCGGCCGTCATGCCGACGCCGCCGAGCACGGGGTAGATCTTGTACCTGCCGGTGACGGTGATGGCCCGGCCCACGAGGACGGACACGACCATGGCGGCGCCCATCATCGGCAGCATCAGCAGGCCCGAGCCGGTGGCCGTGACGCCCTGCACGGTCTGCTGGTAGAGCGGCAGGAAGTTGATCGCGCCGAACATGGCGAAGCCGAGCAGGAAGCCGATGACGGAGATGAGGGTGAAGTTGCGGTTGCGGAAGAGCTGCAGCGGCATGATCGGCTCGGCGGCCCGCCGCTCGACCAGGACGAACGCGGTGAGCGTGAGCAGGGCGAGCGCGGCCAGGCCGAGGATCGGCCAGGAGGCCCAGGCGTACTGGTTGCCGCCCCAGGTGGTGACGAGCACCAGCGCGGTGATGCCGATCGACAGCAGGATCGCGCCGGCCCAGTCGATGCGCACCTCGGTCCTGGCGACCGGGGGCAGGCGCAGGTTCATCACGATCAGCACGAGCGCGACCGCGCCGATCGGCAGGTTCACGTAGAAGGCCCAGCGCCAGTCGAGGTGGTCGGTGATGAAGCCGCCGGCCAGCGGCCCGGCGAGCAGCGCCAGGGACATCGCGCCGGCCATCAGGCCCTGGTACTGGCCGCGTTCGCGGGGCGGCACCAGATCGCCGATGATCGCCAGGACGTTCACGATCAGGCCGCCCGCGCCCAGGCCCTGCACGGCGCGGAAGGCGATGAGCTCGGCCATGCCGCGCTCGGCGCCGCCTAAGATCGCGGAGCCGGCCATGCCGCACAGCATGGAGCCGGCCATGAAGACGACGATGGAGACGATGAAGATGGTCTTGCGCCCGTACAGGTCCCCGATCTTGCCCCAGAGCGGGGTGGAGACGGTCGTGCCCAGGACGTAGGCCGTCACGACCCAGGACAGGTATGTCAGGCCACCGAGCTCCCCCACGATGCGGGGCATGGCCGTGCCCACGATCATGTTGTCCAGCATGGCCAGGATCATCGCGAGCATCAGGCCGGGAAGGACGACCATGACCTCGCGGCGCCGGCCAACGGCATCCGCCATCGTTTGACCCCCCTTGTCGATGGGGCTTACTTGCCGACCGGCAAGCGTAAGATAAGCTAAATACTTACTTGTCGGCCGTCAAGTAGAAAAGGTGCGAAGTGCGGGAAGACACGCGAACCCGAATTCAGGAGATCGCGCTGAGGCTGTTCACCGAGCAGGGGTACGAGGCGACGTCGCTCCGGGAGATCGCCGAGGAGCTCGGGGTGACGAAAGCCGCTCTTTACTACCACTTCAAGACCAAGGACGACATCGTGGCGAGCCTGGTCGAGAAGCGGCTGACCGAGCTCGACGAGCTGCTCGCCTGGCTCAGGAGCCGCCCCAAAACACCCGAGACACGCCGCGAGCTGGTCGAGCGCTACGCCGACAGCATCCGCGCGACCCGGCACCTCGGCATCGCCAGGTTCCTGGAGCGCAACCAGACGGCGCTGCGCGAGCACCCGACGCTGGTCAAGATCCGCGAGCGCATGATGGAGCTCACCTCGGAGCTCAGCGAGCCGGAGGCCACGCCGTCCGAGCGTGTCAGCCACGCGCTCGCGCTGTTCGCCCTGCACGCCGGCAAGTGGCTGATGAAGGAGGGCGAGCTCACCGAGGAGGACGTCCACAAGGCGTGCCTGGAGGTGGCCTACCGGCTGCTGGAACGGTAGGGATCCCGGGCCGCCCGGTCCGGAAGTGACGATTGGGACGCGCTTTCGCGGGCAGGATGCAGCCACGCGTCCAGACGGGAGGAGGCACAGTGGAGGCAACTGTGGCGCTCCGGCTGCCCAGGGATGCGGCGAGTGTCCCGGTGATCAGGCAGATGCTCGACGGCACGCTGCGATCGCTCGGCGTCGAGCCGCAGGTCAGGGATGACATCGAGCTCATGCTCACCGAGGCGTGCTCCAACGTGATCCGGCACGCCGCCCCCAGCGACGACTACATGGTCAGCGCGTCCGTGCACGACCACCTGTGCGTGATCAAGGTGGTCGACACGGGCGACGGTTTCGACCCGCGCAAGGTGGCGGCCGAACCCGACCCGACCTCCGAGCACGGGCGCGGGCTGCAGATCATGCGGGCGCTCGCCGACGACATCCGCTTCACCAACCGGCAGGACCGCGGCGCGGTGGTCTGCCTGGAAAAGCGCCTGCGGTACGCGCCGGGCGCGGCCGGGCGACATCTCATGGCCACCTAAGCCCGGCCCGCACCGGGGCCGTCAGGCCCTGGTGCGGCGCTCCGCCGGCCGCCGGCGGGCGCGGGCGCCGCGGACGTCCACCCGCGCACCGCCCCGCACGTCACCCCTGACCTCGCCCCGGGGCTCGACACGCCTCGGCCGGACGCCGACGAGCTCTAACCGGCGGTGGATCCGGGGCGCTCCCCCGGGCGGCTCCGCCCCACCTGACCGTGGCTGAGACGGGGGCTGCGGCTGAGACGAGGACTGGGGCTGGGGCTGGGGGTCGCGCGGTGTCGCCGGCCTCCGCCACGCCTTCGGCCGGCGGGTCAGCGAGGCGGCCAGCACCAGCAGCGTGAGCATCGCGACCACGGAGACGAGCAGCACCGCCATGACGATGAGAAGGAGCACGACCAGCACGGATCCGATCGTGCCAAGCACGGTCATCATTTGGCGGAAAATGCCCGCCCACCAGCACTTTATGCAAACTGTTGGGGATATATCGACGTTACCCCGGGTTATTGGTCTTAGCTGCCGTTGAGCTGGTCGAGCCGCCCCGGCAGGACGTCGAGCCGGCGCAGTATGACCCCCTCGCGCAGCGCCCACGGGCACACGTCGAGGCGGTCCACCTCGAACAGGTCCATGGCCGCGTCCGCGACCAGCGCCCCGGCCGCGAGCTGCGCCGCCCGCTCCTCCGACACCCCGGAGAGCTGGGCCCGCTCGGCGGAGTTCATGGAGGTGAGCTTGACGGCCCAGTCGGCCATGCTCTGGCGCGACAGCGAGCGCGAGACGTACGGGCCCTCGCTGGACGGCGCCGCCCCGGCGATCCTGGCGAGCTGCTTGAACGTCTTCGACGTGGCCACCGCGCGGTTGGCCTCGCCGTACCTGACGACGCCGCCGACCGTGCGGGCGATCTCGGCGCGCACGTGCTTGCGCAGCCTGCGCACCTCCTCGGGCGGCGGCGGGTCGGCGGTGAACCAGTCGCGGGTCAGCCGGCCCGCGCCCAGCGGCAGCGACACGGCCGCGTCGGGCTCCTCGTCCACCCCCGCGGCGATCTCCAGCGAGCCGCCCCCTATGTCGAAGGCCAGCAGCCGCCCGGACGACCAGCCGAACCAGCGGCGGACCGCCAGGAAGGTCAGCCTGGCCTCGTCACGGCCGGACAGGACCTCGATGTGCACCCCGCAGCGCTCGTCGATCTCGGCGAGCACCTGCTCGCCGTTGGCCGCCTCGCGCACGGCGGAGGTCGCGAAGGCCAGCAGGTCCTCCACGCCCTTGTCCTCGGCGAGGTGCACGGCCTCCTCGACGAAGTTGCCGAGCCGCTCGACGGCTTCCTTTCCCAGGTTCTGGTGCTGGTCGAGGTGCTCGGTGAGGCGAAGCGTGACCTTGTGGGAGTAGGCAGGCATGGGCCGCGCGCCGCGGTGGGCGTCGACGACGAGTAAATGGACGGTGTTCGAACCGATGTCCAGCACGCCGAGTCGCATGGGAAAACGCTACCGGTCTGCGGCTTTTACGGCGAAACGGAGTCTGAAGTGGTCGAGCGAGGCGGGCACGGGATCCTCCAACGTGACGGACGGTGTGACTGAGCGCTCACGCAGCAGGGCCTCCAGCAGCGTGACCGAGGTGGACAACATCAGCTTGGCCCCCGCGCAGCCGGCGAACCCGGCGCTGAAGGGCACCCCCGTCCAGCGTTCCCCCGAGCCCTCCTCGTCGTCGAGCCACAGCTCGGGGCGGTAGGAGTCGCCGGCCTCCGCGCGGTTCACGTACGGGGCGTAGATCACCACCACCGTGCCCTGCGGCACCTCGTACGGCGTGGGCCCGGTGACCTCGCGGAGGATGGCGGGCATGGTCGGCCAGAGCCGGGCCGACTCCAGCAGGGCGGCGCGCAGGTGCCCGGGGTCGATCGGCCCCGGACGGGAGGTCAGCAGCGCCAGGGCGCGGAAGGAGACTGTGGCTCCGGCGTCGTAGGAGTACAGCCAGTGCGGCACCTGTCCCTCGGCGTGCACGGCGGCGTCGGCGGGGGTGCGGGCGAGCACCGCGGCCAGGCTGCCGGGCTCGGCCCGCGCCAGGTGCCGGTGCAGCCGCCGCTGGAAGGCCCCGCGCACATCGGTGCGCTGCCCGCGCAGGCCCGACCAGTTGGCGTCGCCGAGCAGCCGGTCGAGCTGGCCGGTGAGGGTCACGTCGTCGCGGGCGCCGTCGCCGAGCACGACACGCCGGACGATCCGCCAGTGGGCGGCGTGGAAGCGCGGCCAGGTCAGCACGCCGGTGCGGGGCAGCGTGGCCGCCTCCTCCTCGGCGACCCGCGCGTACGGGGCGAAATCCGCCGACAGCACCCGCTCGTTCAGCTCGCGCCGCCGCTCGCGCAGATCCGGCTCACGCGTGATGAGCACCCCGTCGGGCTGGAAGTGGGCCAGCGCGCCGCGCTTGACCCTGGAGGCCGGGCTGAAGGCGCGGTCGGTCAGCACCGCGCGCACGTCGCCCGGGTCGAGCGGCACCATCACGCTGCGGCCCCCGAACGGGACCAGCAGCGGCCGGCCGTCGTAGGCGGCGCGCAGGCGGCCCAGCAGCCCGATCGCGTGGCGTTCGGCGCCGGTCAGCTCGGCCAGGCGCACCATGCCCGGCCGGGGCGCGACGACGCCCCGCGCGAGGGCCGGCAGGGCGATCGTGGTGGCCACGGCCAGCGCCTCGGCAGGCGTCACCCGGACCGGCCGCGTGATCGTGGGCATGTTTCAGGGACTACCCTTCCTTGGTGTCGTGACACTTTGGGGGGATCTTTGAGCGCTTGTTGTGGCCCGAGCCGCGACTCCGCCGCCGGGCCGGTCGAGTCGGCCGTCGAGATCACCGCACGCCGCCCCGCTCCGGCGGGCGCGCCGCGCGGGATGGTGCGCATTCCCGGCGGGACGTTCCTCATGGGCGGCGACGACCCCGACGGCCGCCCCGAGGACGCCGAGGGCCCGGTGCGCGAGGTGCGGGTCGACGCGTTCCTGATCGACCCCACGTGCGTGACGAACGCGCAGTTCGCCACGTTCGTCAAGGAGACCGGGTACGTCACCGAGGCCGAGCGGATCGGCTGGTCGTTCGTCTTCCGCCAGTTCGCCGCGGCCGGGGTGATGGAGGCCACCGTGCCGGGCGCGCCCTGGTGGGCCGGCGTCGAGGGGGCCACGTGGCGCGCGCCCGAGGGCCCCGGCTCGACGGCCGGCGACCGGCAGAACCACCCCGTCGTGCACGTGTCCTGGAACGACGCCACCGCGTACGCCGCCTGGGCGGGCAAGCGCCTGCCCACCGAGGCGGAGTGGGAGATGGCCGCCAGGGGCGGGCTGGAGCGCCGGCGCTACCCGTGGGGCGACGAGCTGGCGCCCAAGGGGCGGCAGCGGTGCAACATCTGGCAGGGCCACTTCCCGAGCGCGCCGAGCAAGGGGACGATGCCGGTCAAGTCGTTCCAGCCGAACGGCTACGGGCTCTACAACGTCGCGGGCAACGTGTGGGAGTGGACCGCCGACTGGTGGGGCACGCGGTGGGAGCCGTTCGCCGGCAACCCGGCCGGGCCGGAGCAGGGCGAGGCCAAGGTGATCCGGGGCGGCTCGTACCTGTGCCACGACTCCTACTGCAACCGTTACCGGGTGGCGGCGCGCACCTCGAACACACCCGACTCTTCGACCGGGCACACCGGCTTCCGCTGTGCGGCCCTAATCTGATCGCATGTCACGTACCCTGCGACTGTTGATCACCGGCGGCGGCACCGGTGGTCACACCTACCCGGCTCTGACGACCCTGTCGGCCGTCCAGCGACGTCAGGTGCCGCACGACGTGCTCTGGGTCGGCACGGCGGGCGGCCTGGAGGCGCGGATCACGGCCGAGCACGGCATCCCGTTCAAGGCGATCACCACGGGCAAGCTGCGCCGCCGTCCCAACCTCAAGGAACTGGGCACCAACATCGCCGACGTGTTCCGCATCCCGGTCGGGGTGTTCCAGGCGGTCGGGCACGCGGCCCGCTACCTGCCCGACGTGGTGCTGTCCACGGGAGGTTACGTGGCGGTGCCCATCGGGGTGGCGGCCAAGCTGATCCGCCGGCCGCTGGTGATGCACGAGCAGACGACCGTGGTGGGGCTGGCCAACCGCATCCTGTCCAGGCTGGCCACGAGGATCGCGCTGTCGCACGAGTCGTCACTGGAGCACCTGCCCGCCTCGGCCCGCTCGAAGGCCGTGGTGACGGGCAACCCGATCAGGCCGGAGCTGCTGCAGGGCAACCGGGCGGCGGCCTACGACCTGTTCGGGCTGACGTTCGAGGTGCCGCTGATCTACGTGACCGGCGGCGCGCAGGGCAGCAAGCAGATCAACACGCTGATCGCGGAGGTGCTGCCGCGGCTGCTGCCGCACGCGCAGATCGTGCACCAGTGCGGGCCGGCCTGGATCGACCAGATGCGGGCCGTGCCGCTGCCGCCCGAGCTGGCCGACCGCTACCACCCGGTGCCGTACGTCGGCGCGGAGCTGGCCGACCTGTTCGCGGCGGCCGACGTGGTGATCTCGCGCAGCGGGGCGGGCACGGTGTCGGAGCTGACCGCCATCGGCAAGCCGTCGGTGCTGATCCCGCTCATCCCGACCGGCGGCGACGAGCAGCGCAAGAACGCCGGCTACCTGGTGGCCGCGGGCGCGGCGCGGGCGCTGCTGGAGCCGCGGCCCACGGCCGAGCTGCTGCTGGCCGAGCTGATGCCGCTGCTGGCCGATCCGGGTCTGCGGCAGTCGATGGGGCAGGCGGCGGCCGGGCTGGGCCGTCTCGACGCGGCCGACGCCCTGTGCGACGTGCTGCTGCAGGCTGCCCACCACCCCTGACGTCCCCGCGGGCCGGACGCGGGCGGCGGCGTCGCTCCCGTCCGGCCGGGGTCAGGGCTCCAGGTGGCGGAAGGCTTCCCGCGCGGAGGTCACGCTGCGCCGCAGCGCCTGCTCCAGCAGGTCGGCGTCGGCGGCCAGGCGCTCCAACTCCGGCACGGCGGACGCGTCGGCCCCCGTCTCGGCCACCAGTTCCTCGTACTGGTGCACCCGGCCGCGCAGTTCCTCGATCTGGTGGTGGGCCACGTAGGCGCGCTCGGCGTCGGTGACGTTGGCGGCGTAGCGCTCCAGCGCCTCGACGCGGGCCACCACGGCCTCCTCGCTGCTGTCGAGCGCCCGGGCCAGCGGCGCGGCCACGGCCTCCACCTCGGGCGTGAGCCCTTGCGAGACGGTCTGCCGGTGCTTGGTGCGCAGCGCCGACAGTTTGGCCAGCAGCCGGGCGATCTCCCACTCCTGCGCGGGCAGCATCACCGCGTTGCGGACGTCGTCGAGCAGGCCCTCGGCGTTGACGCGGGAGCCGGTGACGGTCTCGATGGCGTGCTGGGCGCGGGCCAGCAGCCGGGCGGAGGACTCGTCGAGGTCCTCGGTGAGCACGTAGCGGCCCTCGTACCAGCGCAGGTGCTCGTAGGCTTCCCGTTCGTCGTCGTCCTCGTCGTCCCAGGTGCGGTCGTTGCGCGCGAACAGCACGATCATCAGGGGGATGCCGAACAGCACGAGCAGCAGCAGGCCGAGGCCGCGCGCCCCGGTGCCGAAGCCCATCATCAGGCCGAAGAAGGCCGCCCCGCCGAAGCCCGCGATCATGCGGTACTGCCTGCCGGAGAGGGTCCGCGGCTGCGGGGGAGCCCAGCCCTGGCGCATCTTGATCAGCACCTGACGGCTCGCGCGCAGCAACTGGGCGTCCTCCGGCGGCACTCCGGGGTCTACCACCACATCCGCCACGAATCCGGATCCTAAGGGAAATCAGCTACTCAGATGACGAAAAGCTTCGTGCGCCGAACTGACGCTGTCGCGTAACGCCTGTTCAAGACGGTCGGCGTCGTCCGACAACCGGCTCAGCTCCGGCACGGCGGCGCGGTCCGCGCCGGACTCCGCGAGCAGTTCCTCGTAGCGGGGCAGCTTGGCGCTGAGCCGTTCGATCTGGTTCCTGGCGCGGTAGGCACGCTCGGCGTCGGCCACGTGGCCCGCGTAGCGCTCCAGGGCCTCGACGCGGACCAGCACCGCCCGCTGGCTGCTGTCGAGGGCGTGGGCGAGCGGCTCGGCCACCGCCGCCACCTCGGGGGTGACGCCCTCGGAGATCACCTCCTGGTGCTCGGCGCGCAGTTGCGACAGCTTGGCCAGCAGCCGGGCGATCTCCCACTCCTGCGCGGGCAGCATCACCGCGTTGCGGGCGTCGTCGAGCAGGCCCTCGGTGTGCACGCTGGAGTCCATCACCTGGTCGATGGCATTCTGGGCGCGGCCCATGAGCGCCCTGGCAGGGTCGTCGAGCCGGTCCCTGAGGACGTAGCGGCCGTCGTTGCGGCGGGCCGTCTCGTACACCTCGTGCTCCAGGGCGCGCCGCCGCTCCACCTCGGCGTCGGGCCGGGGCCGCAGCAGCACGGCGACCATCAGCAGCGCCGAGCCCGTCATGATCACCACGAAGGGCGTGTAGCGCTCCGCGACGAACAGCGTCAGCCCGTACACCGCCGCCACCAGGGCCGTCACGCCGGCCGCCGGCCTGGCCACGGCGCTCGCGGCGGGCGAGTGCCGCCGGCGCGCGGGCACCCAGCCCGACTCGACGCGCAGCAGGACCTTACGATGGTCACGCAGCAGCGCCGCGACGTCGCCGGGCAGCTCCGGATCGACGATCACCTTCGCATGGCGTCCGGGCACATTGTTGATCCTATGTAACGTTCTGTCCGAGTGTCAGCTTTCCAGGTACCGGAACGCCTCATGGGCGGAGGCAACGCTGCGCCGCAGGGTGCGCTCCAGGACGTCGGCGTCCTCGGCCAGCCGCTCGATCTCGGCCCCCGCCAGGCGGTCGGCACCCGACTCGGCGAGCAGTTCCTCGTAGCGGGGCAGGCGGGCGCGCAGCTCCTCGATCTGGCCGCGGGCGTGGTAGGCGCGCTCGGCGTCGGCCACGTGGCCGGCGTAACGTTCCAGCACCTCGACGCGGGCCACCACGGCGGCCTCGCTGTTGACCAGGGCCCGTTCGAGCGGCTCGATCACCGCGGCCACCTCGGGCGCGATGCCCCTGGCGAGCAGCTCGCGGTGCTCCAGGCGCAGCGCCGACAGCTTGGCCAGCAGCCGGGCGATCTCCCACTCCTGCGTGGGCAGCATCACCGCGTTGCGGGCGTCGTCGAGCAGGCCCTCGGCGTTGACGTGCGAGCGCAGCACCGACCCGATCGCGCGCTGCGCCCTGGCCAGGACGATCCTGGCGTCGTCGTCGAAGTCCTCGGGGAGCAGGAAACGGCCGTCGTACCAGCGGGCCTGCTCGTAGACGCCGCGCTCCTGCGGCCGGTCGTCCTCGGGGATCTCGTTCATGGACGCGATCTTCACCAGGACGACGAAGACGTACGTGCCGAGCAGCACGAACCCGGCGGCCGGCGCCGAGGAGGCGAGCAGGACGGCCATGAGCGCGACCACGACGGGGGTGGCCGCCAGCAGCAGCGCGCTGGACGGGCTGCGGCGGCGCTCCGGCGGCCCGGACGCGGGGGGCACCCATCCGGCCCTGACCCGGGACAGCAGGGGTGCGTTCGCGCGTAACAGCCCGGCCACCTCGCGTGGCACGGCCGGATCGACTACCACACCCACGTTCTGTCCTGGCACCCTGGCGCCCCCAACGCTCGTGATGTGTGGATATTACGTAGTATTCCGCCGGGGTGTCAGCCTCCGAAAAGGTCAGGGCAGGCATCCGCCGGCCGCTCCGCACGGCGGCGGTCGCCGGACCAGGACGCCCGGCAACGACCGCCACCAGCACCGCGGCGGCCCGGCCCGGCCCTCGTCACGCGCGGCGGCGGGTGCGCCGGGGGCGGCGGACGCGGAACATGATCGTAGCCACCGCGGTCATACCCGCCGGCCGGATCCGGGGGGCTCAGTCGCCCCGGTGCAGGGCGTTGTGGTGGATCTCCCACAGCGCCGTCTCCGGGATGCCGGCCTTGACGAGCTGCTCCCACGTCGCCATCCGGTCGGCCGGGTCGGCGAGCATCAGGCGCAGCAGCGGTCGCAGCGCGGCCCGGTCGGCGCCGTCCTCGTGCCACATCGCGCCCAGCGCCTGGTGCATCGCGGGCGAGCGGACGGCCACCGTGCGCAGCAGCTCCTCCAGGATGCGCACCCGCTCGCGGAACGGCAGCGCCTCCCCCTCCCCCAGCGCCCGCAGCAGCAGGTCGAGCAGCTTGCGGTGGCGGGGCGCGTGCCCGGTGGCCACGGCCACCACCACGTCGCCCATGCCGCTGGGCTCGGCCCCGCCGCCGAGCACGACGTCCTCCTTGCCGTCCACCACGACGCGGTGCGCGGACAGGGCGGTGACCAGCCCGGACCAGCCGTCCTGGCCGAGCTGCCCCTTCCACAGGTGGGTCAGCGCCGACCAGCGTTCCAGATGGTCGGGCCCCGGCAGGATGGACGAGACCGCGACCGGCTCCTCGGAGGCGGCGACGACGAGGAGGGTGAGGTTGGCCGAGTAGGCGGCCAGGCGGCGGGTCGTGGTGTGCCGCACCGGGCGGAAGCCGGTGAAGTGGCGGCGCGGCCGGTCGTGCAGGGATTGCCGTAACAGCCCGGCCAGCAGGTCCACGCAGCGGGCCCGCACCGCCGAGGGCACCTGGGCGAGCAGTTCCAGGACGAACCCGACGGTCGGGCCGCGCTCGGCCACGCACGAGTGGGACGTGACCGCGTACAGCAGGTCGTCGTCCACGGCCTGGACCACGGCGAGCGGCTCGTCGCCCGCCAGGCGGCGGCGCCGGTCGAGGTCGCGCAGCGCGTACATGGTCAGCCAGGCCACCAGGAACTCGCCGAAGGTGGAGTGCAGGAACGCGTGACCCTTCCGGCTCACGAAGAAGAACCGCTCGGTGGCCTTGCGGGCCCAGTCGACGCGCTCGTCCTCGTCGTCGGGGTCCTCCTCGCCGCCGTGGCACAGGGCGGGCAGGTCGCGGTCGAGCTGCTCGCCGGTGATGACCTGGCTGCCGCGGGCCAGCATGGACAGCGCGACCGCGCCGAGCATGACCAGCTCCTGGTCGATGGCCACGCGGTGGGCGCCGCCGGTCTCGCGTTCGGTGTAGTCGCGCAGCAGGACCTCGTACAGGCGGGCGCGTTGCAGGGGGCCGTGGTCGTGCTGCAGCGCGTTGCCGCCGGCGTCGTAGAGCGCGAGCAGCAGCAGGAGCAGCGGCTGCCTGGCCATCTCGCCGTGCACGAGCGCCGCGGCGGCGGGCAGCGGCTTGAGGTCGCGGCGGGCCAGCAGGGCGCGGTTGGCCTGGTCCCAGATGTCCAGCCACTGGCGTACCTGGTCGTCGTCGAAGGGCTGGAGCTCCAGCGCCAGGAGCCCGTCGGGGAAGCGTACGCGGTCGGCCACCACCGTACGGCTGGTCACGATGACCGCGACGGGCCGGCCGAGCTCCGCCTCGCTCGCCTGGAACGCGCGCACCCGCTCCAGGTAGTCGTAGTGGTTCTGCCCGCCCTGCACCAGTTCGTCGAACCCGTCGAGCAGGATCACCGGCATGGCGCCGTTGCCGGCCGCCACCAGGTCGGCGTAGGCCACCTCCTCGCCCAGCACCTCGCCGACGGCCTGCTCGATCTGCCGCGGCAGGCCGGCCCGCGCCCGCACGCCGCGCAGCTCCACCCGGAACGGCAGGAACTCCGACCGGGCCAGCCGCGCGGCCAGCACCTCGGTCAGCTTGGTCTTGCCGGAGCCCGGCTCGCCCACCACGAGCAGCGGCGCCTGGGTGGCGCGCAGCGAGGTGAGGTGTCCGACGAGGAACGCCTCGGCGTCGGCCAGCAGCCGCTGGCGCTCCCACCAGCTCCGCTCCGCGGGCGAGGACTCGGGGGCCAGCTCGGCCACCCGGCAGCGCGGGCTCAGGTAGCCCTCGCCGAGCAGCGGCAGGTAGACGTCCTCGGGCAGCTTGCCGGCCAGCAGCAGCGGCTGGTCGAGGGCGTTGGCGGCCATCCTGACCTGATGGATCACGGGACGGTCGCCGGCCCGGGGCGGGGCCAGCTCGGCCAGCAGCCAGGCCACCCGCGACAGCGCCGTGGCCGGTTGCGGACGCTCGGTGACCAGGCTGCGCACCCCGAACTCGTGGCTGTCGAGCGCCAGCGACCGGTAGTCCTCGTCGTAGATGCGCAGCGCGTGCTCGGTCGGGCCCTCGGCCAGCAGGCGGGGGAGCTGGAGCCGGTCGTCGGCGGGCAGTTCGTCCCAGACCGACAGCCCGCCGACATAGGCGGCCATGGCCTCGGACATGCGCAGGTAGGCACGTTCCACGGCGGCGCGGGTCTCGGGGTAGGGGATGTGCGGCTCGGGCGTGGGCAGCCGTTCCAGCAGCAGCCCGGCCACCAGCCGCGCGTACCGCTCGGCCGTCGGGACGCCTCGGGAGATCAGCTCGCCGCGGTCGAGCTGGTCGAGCGTGAACGGCAGCCCGGCCTCGCCGAGCGCCTCGAACCAGGCCGACACGACGACGGCGGCGTGCGCGGCGGCCAGCCGCTGCGTGCGGGTGAAGCGGTCGGCGGCGCCCTTGAGCTCCGGCATCCGGCGCACGGCCTCCTCGCCGTAGGCGATGACGGCCTCACGCAGGTCGCGCAGGCTCGTGGTGAGGCGGGTGCCGCCGGCCAGCGCCCAGCCGGTGCGCTCCGCCTCCGCGGCGAGCCCGATCACCTTGACGAGCCGGCCGTCCTTGCAGCCGAGAATCCGCAGGGCGTCGGCGTAGCTCGGTGTCTCGATCATGGCCTCCTCCCGGGGGATTGGGATGTCCCAATCATGCGCTGTGCGCCCCGATCGGCGCATGCTCCCGCGCCAGGACGGCCCGAGACGTTACCGGTCCGTCATGTTCCTTTCACGGCTTGTGCGATGTCGGCCAGCGCTCCTGGGTCCTCGATCGTGGACGGGGCGTCGTACGGGTTGCCGTCGGCGATGTCCCGCATCGTGGCGCGCAGGATCTTGCCCGAGCGGGTCTTCGGCAGCCGGGGCACCACGACGGCGCGGCGGAAGGCGGCCACCGGGCCGATCCGCGTGCGCACCAGGGCGGTCAGCTCCCGCTCGATCTCCTGCGGGTCGCGTTCCGCGCCCGCCTTCAGCACCACGAAGCCCATCGGGAGCTGGCCCTTCAGCTCGTCGGCGACGCCGATCACGGCGCACTCGGCCACGTCGGGGTGCTCGGCGAGGACCTCCTCCATGGAGCCGGTCGAGAGCCGGTGCCCGGCCACGTTGATCACGTCGTCGATGCGGCCCATGACGTAGAGGTAGCCGTCCTCGTCCAGGTGGCCGCCGTCGCCCGTGAGGTAGTGGCCGGGGTAGCGCTCCAGGTAGGAGCGGCTGAAGCGGGGCTCGTCGCGGAAGAGCGTGGGCAGCGCGCCGGGCGGCAGGGGCAGCTTGACGGTGACCGCGCCGTCGGTGCCGGGCGGGCAGTCGGCGCCGTCGGCGTCGAGGACGTGCACGTCCCAGCCCGGCACGGGCCTGGTCGGGGAGCCCGGCTTGACGGGCAGCGGCTCGATGCCGACGCAGTTGGCGGCGACCGGCCAGCCCGTCTCGGTCTGCCACCAGTGGTCGATGACGGGGATGCCGAGCAGGTCGGAGGCCCAGTGGTAGGTGTCGGGGTCGAGCCGTTCGCCGGCCAGGAAGAGATACCGCAGCCCCGACAGGTCCCACTTTTTCGCGAAATTGCCGGATGGGTCGTCTTTTTTGATGGCGCGGATCGCGGTCGGAGCGGTGAACAGCGTGCGCACGCCGTGCGTGGCCACCACCCGCCAGAACGCGCCCGGGTCGGGGGTGCCGACCGGCTTGCCCTCGTACAGGACGGTGGTGCAGCCCGCCAGCAGCGGCGCGTACACGATGTAGGAGTGGCCGACCACCCAGCCCACGTCGGAGGCGGCCCAGAAGACCTCGCCCGGCGCCGCGCCGTACACGTGGGACATGCTCCAGTGCAGCGCGACCGCGTGGCCGCCGTTGTCGCGCAGCACGCCCTTGGGCGAGCCGGTCGTCCCGGAGGTGTACAGGACGTAGAGCGGGTCGGTGGCGGCCACGCTCACGCACGGGGCCGGATCGGCGGCGCGCACGGCCTGCTCCCAGTCGAGGTCCCGGCCCTCGCGCAACTCGGCCACGCACTGGGGCCGCTGCAGGATCACGCACCGGGCGGGGCGGTGGACGGCCTGCTCCAGCGCGTCGTCCAGCAGGGGCTGGTAGGCCACCACGCGCGACGGCTCGATCCCGCACGACGCCGACAGCACCACCTTGGGCCTGGCGTGGTCGATCCGCACCGCCAGTTCCCTGGCCGCGAACCCGCCGAACACCACCGAGTGCACCGCCCCGAGCCGGGCGCAGGCCAGCATCGCCACCACCGCCTCGGGCACCATGGGCAGGTAGATCACCACGGTGTCGCCGGCCGTCACGCCGAGGTCGCGCAGCAGACCTGCGGTCCTGGCCACCTCCTCCAGCAGCCCGGCGTAGGTGCGCACGCCGGTCACGCCGGTGACGGGGCTGTCGTGGATCAGCGCGGGCTGGTCGCCGCGGCCCGCCGCCACATGCCGGTCCAGGGCGTTGTAGCAGGTGTTCAGCCGTCCACCGGGGAACCACCGGCCCTCGCCGTACACGACCGGCGGGGGCACGTCCCAGTCGATCCCGCGGGCCGCCTCGCCCCAGAACCGCTCGGGCTGCTCGACACTGCGCCGGTAGACCTCGTCATAAGCGCTCACTTTCCGATCAGAACAGCAGGCGGCCCCATGGCGCAAGATATCGGGGTGAGCGATGAACTGATCCTTTCCGTGGTCGTGGGATCGAGGGCGTACGGGCTGGACACCGACGCCTCCGACACCGACCGGCGTGGCGTGTTCGTGGTGCCGACCCGGGCGTTCTGGCGGCTGGACAAACCGCCCACGCACCGTGACGGGCCGCTGCCCGAGCAGTTCTCGTGGGAGGTCGAACGCTTCTGCGCCCTCGCCCTCGACGCGAACCCCACCGTCCTGGAGTGCCTGTGGTCCCCGATCGTCGAGGTGATCACGCCCGCGGGACGGCGGCTGCGCGAGCTGCGGGAGGCGTTCCTGTCCGAACGGGCGCAGCACTCGTTCGCCGGGTACGCCGAGAGCCAGCTCCGCCGGCTCGACCCGGAGCGGCCCAACTGGAAGCAGGCCATGCACATGCTCCGGCTGCTGCTCAGCGGCCTGCACCTGGTCCGGCACGGTGAACCCCTCGTCGGCATGGAGGCGCACCGGGAGCGGCTGCTGGCCGTCCGGCGGGGCGAGGTGCCCTGGGACGCGGTGATCGCCTGGCGGGCGGCGCTGTCGGCCGAACTGGCCGCCGAGCCGGGCACGCTGCCCGGACGGCCGGACCGGGAGCGGGTGGAGGAGTTCCTGGTGGGGGTACGCGAGGAGAACCTGCCCACCCGGAGCTGACGGCCCGGTGCCGATCCGGTGCCGGCGGCGGGCCGGGCACGGTCGAAAGACTCGCTTCTTCCGGCTTTTCGCCGTCGGCGGGCGCTCCGGCGGAAATATCGCGACAGGATGGGCGGGTGACCTCCTACGACGACACGCTGCCCCTCCAGCCCCCGATCCGGCTGCCCGACGCGGCCACGCTGGCCGCCGCCGTACGCGCCGCTCCCCTGGCCGACGAGCTGAAGCCGGACGGCGACGACGCCGAGGTGCTGGCCCTCTGGGCGGAGACCTGCCGCACCCGGCTGGCGCGCGACGAGCGGCTGCTGCTGGAGCTGATCCGGCTGTTCCTGTCCAGGGAGCCGCTCAAGGGCGAGGCGTCCGGGACGCTGACCAAGCTCGGGCTGGTGCGGCAGGCGGAGCCGTACACGCTGAGCTGGCTCGGGTTGTGGGTGGCGCGGCAGATCATCGCCGAGACCGCCGGGCAGGACATCCCGGTCATGGGGTCGCTGGCGGAGGCGGACGCGGCGGCGCTGCTGCACGGGCTGCGCTCCTACCCGGAGGGCGAGCGCGGCGAGGAGCTGGCCGGGTGGCTGAAGGGCCGCGACGAGCGCACGGCGGCGGCCGAGATCGCCGCGGTGCTGGCCGGCGTCAGCCCGCTGAGCCGGGCGGTCGGCGTGGAGCTGCTGGCGTCGGCGTTCGGCGAGGAGGGGCGGCAGGCGCTGGCGCGGCTGCTGGAGGAGCCCAAGCTGGGCGCGGTGATCGCGGCCAGGACCGGCCGGGACGAGCGGCAGCCCGCGCCCGACGAGATCGCCTGGGTGCTGGTGGACATGGCGGCGGCGCTGCTGGAGTTCGGCGGCGAGACCGGCGAGGTGATCGAGTCGATCGCCATGGGGATGCAGGCCGAGGAGCTGGCGGGCACGATCGCGATCCTGGCGTTCGGGGATCATCCGTGGACGGGGCGGGTGCTGGGGGTGCTCGTCGAGCGTCATCCCGACGAGCGCGTGGTCGCGGCGGCCCGCAAGGCGCTGCGGCGGCTGCGCGGCCTGGCCGACCTCCGGGGCTGACCCCGGCCCGGCCCCGGGGTGGGACGGGCGGCGTCGGGGCACCGGTAGAGTCGGCTCGGTGACTGAGCATGCGATCTCCCCTCAGACCGGCATCCTGGGTGACGCGTTCGCCTGCGCCTGCGGCGTCGTCCTCGGGGGCCGGATGACGGCCGAGCTGCACGCCGCCGAGAACGGGCTGTGCTCGGCCTGTCTCGGCTCCACCGAAGAAGACCTGGTCCCCGGCCTGCGGCGGCCCTGTCCGTCCTGCGCCGGCAGCGGGGGGCGGCGGGAGCAGGTCACCTGGCAGCTCGCCCACGCCGAGGCCGAGCACCTGATCACGATGACCGTCGTCCGCGGGGTCGTGGCGAACCTCGACGGCCCGTTCCGCCTGTCGGAGGTCGCCGACACGGTGCGGACCGGGCTGGGGCTGCCCGCGGGCCGGCTGCCCGTCGGGCCCCGGGTGCGCGACCTGCTGCTGCAGTTGCAGGCCGCGGGCGAGATCACGATGTTGTCGGCCCCCGACGAGATGGTGGGCACGGACATGGTCCTCTACCGCGACCCCCAGTGGCAGCGCGCCCGCACCCTCGGCCTCTGACCGCCCCGGCCCTCCGTGCGGGGGTCAGGCGTCGCCGGTGACCCGGCAGAGGAGTTCGCCGTGCAGGAGGGACAGCCACCCGTCGCCGGCCTCCGCCCACTCCAGCCAGCCCTCCGACATGCGCCGCAGGTCCGCCTCCGTGGCGGCCCCGGTGGCGAGGGCCTGCTCGGCCATCGCGGAGCGCAGCACCCGCTCCGCCCACATGCCGCCCCACCAGGCCCGGTCCTCGGGCGTGGCGAAGCACCAGGTGGAGGAGGTGGGGGTGATGTCCGTGAAACCCGCCCCGCGGGCCCAGGACAGCAGCCGCCGCCCCGCGTCCGGCTCGCCGCCGTTGCTCCGCGCGACCCGCTGGTAGAGCGCCATCCACTCCTCCAGCGCCGGCAGCCGCGGGAACCAGGTGAAGGCGGAGTAGTCGCTGTCGCGCACCGCCACGTATCCGCCCGGTCTGGTCACCCGCCGCATCTCCCGCAGCGCCCGCACCGGGTCGCCGACGTGCTGCAGCACCTGGTGGGCGTGCACCACGCAGAAGGTGTCGTCGGGGAAGTCCAGCGCGTGCGCGTCGGCCACGGCGAAGTCCACGTTCGGCAGCCCCCTGGCGGCCACCTCGGCCCTGGCCAGGTCGAGCGCGTCCGCGGTGACCTCGGAGGCCATCACCCGGCCGTCGGGGACGAGCTCCGCCAGGTCGGCGGTGATCGTGCCGGGGCCGCTGCCGACGTCGAGCACCAGCATGTGCGGCTTGAGGTGCGGCAGCAGGTAGCCGGCCGAGTTCGCGGCGGTGCGCCAGCGGTGTGAGCGCAGCACGGACTCGTGGTGGCCATGCGTGTATACGGCGTCCATCGGGCGAAACCCCCTCGTTGCGGCGATGACGCCCACTCTAGCGCGGTCTCAGCATTCAAGAGAGTTCGTCTCACATGACAAGACACTGCGACCGGTACGTACACTGGACGGCGAATCGTCGGGACTTCCAGGAAGGGCGTGGGCAGTGGGAGAGGTCCGGCCGATCACGCGCGTGGGCGATCCGGTGCTGCACCGGCCGTGCGAGCCGGTCACCCGGTTCGACGCCGAGCTGGCGGCGCTGGTGGCGGACATGTTCGCCAGCATGTACGCGGCCGAGGGCGTGGGCCTGGCGGCCAACCAGATCGGCGTGCCGCTGCGGGTGTTCGTCTACGACTGCCCCGACGCGCAGGGCGTGCACCACAAGGGCGTCGTCGTCAACCCCGAACTGGAGCTGCCCGGCGTCGGCGAGCGGCGGCTCGACGCCGACGACGAGGGCTGCCTGTCGGTGCCCGGCCAGTACGCGCCGCTGCCCCGTGCCGACCGGGCCGCCGTGCGCGGGTTCGACGTCGCGGGCGCGCCCGTCCGGGTCGAGGGCACCGGCCTGCTGGCCCGCTGCCTGCAGCACGAGACCGACCACCTCGACGGCCACCTCTACCTCGACCGGCTGCCGGCCAAGCGGCGCAAGCAGGTGCTGGCGGCCTACCACGAATCCACTAAAGCCGACAAAGCACCGCTATAGTGGAGGAATGACTGGCGAAGGGATCCTCTCCAGCGGGCTGTCCATGTCCGAGCTGGGCCGGCGGATCCGTGGCGAGCGGCGGGCGCGCGGGCTGTCCATCGAACGGCTGGCCGAGCTGAGCGGCATCAGCAAGAGCATGGTCTCCGAGGTCGAGCGGGGCACCAAGACGCCGACCGTGCTCGTGCTCGACCGGCTGTCCACCGCGCTCGGCACGTCGATCGGCCGGCTGCTCGACGAGCCGGGGCACAGCGCGATGCGGGTGCTGCGGCACGCCGAGCAGCGGGTGCTGCGCGACCCGTCCGGCTGGGAGCGGCGGGTGCTGTCACCGGTGCTGGGGGACATCGAGTTCGAGTTCATGCGCACCACGATCGGACCCGGCGTGGACGCGGGCGAGTTCGTGCCGCACGCGCCGGGCTCGCGGGAGTACCTCGCCGTCGAGCACGGCGACCTGCGGCTGACCATCGACGGCAGACCGTACGAGCTTTCGGCCGGCGACTCGGCGTACTACCCCGGCGACTGCCGTCACGCCTTCGCCAACGACGGCGACACCGGCTGCGTCTTCTACCTCGCGATGGAGGTAGGCGCGGCCGGGCACCACGAACCACTGAGGGAGTCCCCCGATGCATGAGCTGCGCGAGGCCGGGGCCAAGGCCGCCCGGATCATGGCCGACCACCTGGAGGGCGTCGGCGACCTGCCCGTGTGGCGGCCGGTCCCGGAGGCCGAGCTGTCCTGGCTCACCGGCCAGGACCTGCCCGAGACCGGGCGCGCGCTGGACGACCTCCTGGAGGACGCGCGGGCGCACGTGCTGCCCTACCCGATGGGCAACGGGCACCCGCGCTTCTTCGGCTGGGTGAACTCCCCGCCGAACCCGGCCGGCGTCCTGGTCGAGCCGCTGGCCGCGGCGCTCAACCCGAGCTGCGCGGGCGGCGACCACGCCGGCCCGCACCTGGAGCGCACAGTGGTGCGCTGGCTGGCCGGCCTGGTCGGCTTCCCGCACCCGCCCGGCGGCGGGCTGCTGACCAGCGGCGCGTCCATCGCCACCGTGATCTGCCTGGCCACCGCCCGCCAGCGGGCCGCGCTCGCCGACGGCTGGGACGCCCGCGAGGAGGGCCTGTCGGGCCGCGCACCCATGGTCATGTACGTCACCGAGGAGGGCCATAGCTGCCTGCACAAGGCGGCCCAGCTCCTCGGCCTCGGCGCGCGCAACGTGCGCACGGTCCCGGTGGACGCGCAGTTCCGGATGGACGTGCGCGCGCTGCGCGCGATGATCGCCGAGGACCTGGACGCGGGCCTGCGCCCGTTCTGCGTGGCGGGCAGCGCGGGCACCGTGAACTCCGGCGCGGTGGACCCGCTGGACGACATCGCCGACGTGGCCCGCGCGTACGGGCTCTGGTTCCACGTGGACGGGGCCTACGGCGCGCTCGGCATCCTGGCCGACGGGGCGGGGCCGCGCTACGCGGGGCTGGAGCGGGCCGACTCACTGGCCCTGGACCCGCACAAGTGGCTCGGCGTGCCGGTCGGCTGCGGCTGCGCGCTGCTGCGCGACCCGTCGGCGGCGCGGGCCGCCTTCAGCCTGGTGCCGTCGTACCTGACGGACGAGAACGCGGGCGACCTGGGCTGGTTCGCCGAGTACGGGCCCGAGCAGACCCGGCCGTTCCGCGCGCTGAAGACGTGGGCGACCCTGTCGCACCTGGGCCGGTCGGGCGTCAAGCGGCTGGTGGACCACACCGGCGGGCTGGCCCGCACGCTGGGCGCGATGGTCGAGCAGGCCCCCGACTTCGAGCTGCTCGCGCCCGTGGCGACCTCGATCACCGCCTTCCGCCACGTCCCGGAGGGGGCCGACCCCGAGGTGCTCAACCAGGCCCTGCCGGTCGCGGTCCAGGCGCGCGGCAACACGTTCCTCACCGGCACCCGGCTGGGCGGCCGGGCGGCCCTGCGCGCCTGCTTCCTGCACCCGGACACGACCGAGCAGGACCTGGTGGTGCTGCTGGAGGAGATCCGCCTGGCGGCCAAGGCCCGGTAGGGCTCAGCCGGGCTGGGCGCTGTCCTTCAGCGCGCCCCAGCCGTGCCAGCGCTCGACCTCCATCCAGACGCTGAACCGGGCGCGGACGCGGTCGGGGTAGCGCGCGCCCGTGTAGTGCTGGGCGATGCGGTCGATGTCCTTCAGGCCGTCGTCGGGACGCAGCTCGGTCACCCGCCCGATGAGCGTGACGTGGGTGTACCAGTCGGCGCTGTCCATGACGGTCAGGCTCAGGCGCGGGTCGCGGCGCAGGTGCTGGAGCCGGACGCGGCCCTCGTCGAAGTTGATCAGCACCCGCCCGTCGTCCTCCCACAGGTACCAGGTGGGCGTGGAGACCGGCGTGCCGTCGGCGCGCAGCGTCGCCATGACGGCGGGGTTCGGGCGGCGCAACATCTCGACGGCTTCCGGCGGCAGGGGCGGCTTGGACATGTGGCTTCCCTCGTCTGTCGGAGATCGGCCCGCGGCGGCGAGCCGGGGCACGTTTACCCTGGTCATCCTGTCATCCCGGCCCCCGGCGGCCGCGCGGGAGCGGACGGGGCGTGTCGCCGTGAATCGGCTCTTCGCCCGGGTAGAGGGCCGGTGGAGTGAGCGACAGGAGGATCCCATGGCGAAGACCGTGGCAGAGGTCATGACGCCCCACCCGGCGACGGTGGAGGCCGACGAACCGGTGTCCGTCGCGGCGACGCTCATGCGCGACCACGACACGGGGGCGGTCATCGTCAACGAGCACGGCCGGTTGAAGGGCATCGTCACCGACCGCGACATCGCGGTGCGCGTCGTGGCCGCCGATCTCGGGCCCGACACGCCCGTACGCGCGGCGTGCAGCCCGTTCGTCGAGGTGGTCGGCTCGGAGGCGACCATCGAGCAGGCCGTCCGGCTCATGCGCGAGCACGCCGTGCGCCGCCTGCCGGTGGTCGAGGACGGCCGCGCGATCGGCGTCGTCAGCCTGGGCGACCTGGCCGTCGAACGCGATCCGGACTCGGCGCTCGCCGACATCTCGGCCGCGGAGGGCAATCGGTAGTACGGTCTTGCGGGTGGTCACCGTCGATGACGTACGGCAGTTCGCGCGCACGCTCCCGCGCTCCTCGGAGCACCTCGTCCGGGACCGGGTGAAGTTCCGCGTCGGCCAGATCGTCTACGTGGCGTTCTCGCGTGACGAGAGCCTGATGGGGTTCGCGTTCCCGAAGGAGGAGCGGGCGGACCTGGTGGCGGCCGAGCCCGCCACGTTCCTGCTGCCCAGGGAGTCGGAGCTGCGCTTCAACTGGGTGGAGGCGCGCACCGCGGCCCTCGACGCCGAGGAGGCGCGGGAACTGGTGCTGGAGGCGTGGCGGATGTGCGTGCCGAAGAAGGTGCGGCTGGAGCAGGCCCGCGGATCATGACCCACCGTGATCATGACCCACCGTGGCGGCCGGGCCCGGGGCCACGCGGCGCGCGCGGCCCCGGGCCGGCGGGTCAGCGGGTGACCCCGCGGTAGAGGTCGCGGGTGAGCGTGGTGACGCGTTTGACCGAGGAGTTCCACGTGCCGCCCGCCGGATGCGCGGTCAGCACGGCCATGACGTAACGCTCGCCCTGCCCCGCCAGCCCGGTGGTGTGCAGGACCGGACGGCCGTAGTCGGGCACGCCCGAGCCGGTGGCGCGCCGGGCGATCCACGAGATGGGCGCGCCGACGGCCCTGGCGTCGCCGCCGCACCTGACCGGCGGCGTGCTGCCGAAGCCCGACCAGCCCTGCTTGACCGCCCACGGCCGGGCGACCCCGTCGGGGATGCCGAAGGTCTGGTCGAAGCCGTCGGTGCCGCAGGGCGTGGAGCGCCGCAGGTGGCCGAGGATGGTGTCGCGGACCCTGGGCTCGGCCCGGTCGAGCAGGTAGCGGTAGGTGCGCACGATGTCGTACGCGCTCAGCGAGGTGTACCCCCAGAACCCGGGCTTGGACGCGGGCGGCGGCGTGGTGTCGGACAGGCCCAGCTTCCGTGCCTGCCTGACGACGATCTGCCCCTTGCCCAGCCGCTCCCAGAAGGCGGTGGCGGCGTCGTCGTCGCTGGAGCGCAGCATGACCTTCAGCAGCCCGGCGTCGGCGGCGGGCACGCTCTTGCGCCCCTCCAGGTAGTCGATCGCGATGAGGATCTTGACGACGGAGGCCGAGCGGTACTTCCGGTGCGCGTTCCGCGTGGCGACGATCTTGCCGGCCTGCCGGTCGAACACCACCCAGGCGGCCGTGGTGCCGGCCGGGACGCTGGGCGGTTTGACGGCCGCGGCGGCGTGGGCGGGGGTCGCGAGCGCGGCGACGACGGCGGGCACGAGGGCCAGGGGCGTGATTCGCACCCGCCTATAACTACCAGATTCCGGCCGGCCACCCTTGACCGCCCAACGAAACCGGGTATAAACACAGGAGAAACCAACCAGAAACGGCGGTGAACCAACATCATGTACGCCGAGGAGCGGCAGCAGGAGATCCTGCGGAGGGCGCGGGCCGCGGGCCGCGTCGACGTGGTGACGCTGGCGGCCGAGCTCGACGTGACCACCGAGACGATCCGCCGCGACCTGACGTCGCTGGAGCGGGCGGGCGTGCTGCGCCGCGTGCACGGGGGCGCGATCCCCGTGGAGCGGCTGGGCTTCGAGCCCGCGCTGTCCACCCGCGACGAGGTCATGACGGCCGAGAAGGAGCGCATCGCCAAGGCCGCGCTGGCCGAGCTGCCCGAGGACGGGTCCGTGATCATCGACGCGGGCACCACGACGGGCCGCCTGGTGCAGGTGCTGCCCGCCGACCGGGAGCTGACCGTCGTGGTGAACTCGCCGCCGCTGGCCACCGCGCTGGCCGCGCGCGCCAACCTGCACGTGATCATGCTGGGCGGCCGGGTCCGCGGCAAGACGCTGGCCACCGTGGACGACTGGGCGCTGCGTCCCCTGGCCTACCTGAACGTGGACGTGGCGTTCATGGCCGCCAACGGCTGCTCGACCGCCCGCGGCCTGACCACACCGGACCCGGCCGAGGCGGCGATCAAGCGGGCCATGGTCAAGGCCGCCCAGCGCAGCGTGCTGCTGGCCGACCACACGAAGTTCGGCGACACCTACCTGTCCACGTTCGCCGAGCTGGGCGAGATCGACGTGGTGATCAGTGACAACGGGCTGGACCCGGCGCTGGCCGCCGACCTGGCGGCGGCCGGCCCGGAGGTGATCAGGGCGTGATCCTCACCCTGACCCTGAACCCCAGCCTCGACCGCACGATCGAGATCGCCGCCCTCGACCGGGGCGCGGTCATCCGCGCCGCCGCCGCCCACCTCGACCCGGGCGGCAAGGGCGTCAACGTCTCGCGCGCGCTGCTGGCCAACGCCGTGACCGGGCGCGCGGTGGTGCCGTACGGCGGGGACGAGGGCAGGCAACTCGTCCGCCTGCTGGCCGCCGAGGGGCTGGACATGGTGACCGTCCCTGTCACGGGGCCGACCCGGTCGAACGTGACGCTGGCCGAGCCCGACGGCACCATCACCAAGGTCAACGAGCCCGGCACCGCGCTGTCCCCAGCGGAGCTGGACACGATCGCCGAGGCCGTGCTGGCCGCGGCCCACTCCGGCGGCCAGGGCGCGGACTGGGTGGTGGCCTCGGGGAGCCTGCCGCCCGAGGTGCCCGCCGACGTCTACGCCCGGTTGTGCCGCAGGTTCGCCGGCGCGGGCATCCTCATGGCCGTCGACACCAGCGGCCCGGCGCTCTCCAGCGCGCTCGGGGCCGCGCCCGCGCTGGTCAAGCCCAACCTGGAGGAGCTGTCGGCGGCCACCGGCATGCCCATCCGGCGGCTGGGCGACGTCCGCGAGGCGGCGAGCAAGCTGCGGGCGGCCGGTGCGCGCGCGGTGCTGGCCAGCCTGGGCGCCGACGGGGCCGTGCTCGTCGAGGAGGGCGGCTGCTGGTACGGCGAGGCCGCCGTGACCGAGCCGCGCAGCGCCGTCGGGGCCGGCGACGCCATGCTGGCCGGATTCCTGGCCGCCGGTGGCCGTGGCCCCGAGGCGCTGCGGCAGGCCCTGGCCTGGGGCGCCGCCGCCGTACGCCTGCCCGGCAGCCGCATGCCGGGCCCCGCCGACATCGACCCCGGGGCCGTCGTCATCGGGCCGCCCGACCCCGGCCGGCCCCTGTCCACCGCGTCCCCCGTCCCCTGACAACCAAAGTGGCTGCTCAACCCCCCGAAGGAGCACGTCCAATGGCCGACACGTACACACCTCCGGTCACCGGGACCGGAGTCAAGGCCACCATCCAGCGCATCGGCGGCCATCTGGCCGGCATGATCATGCCGAACATCGGCGCGTTCATCGCCTGGGGCCTGATCACGGCGCTGTTCATCCCGACCGGCTGGCTGCCGAACGAGTCGCTGGCGAAGATGGTCAGCCCGATCATCGGGACGCTGCTCCCGGTGCTCATCGCCTACACCGGCGGCCGGATGGTGCACGGGCAGCGCGGGGCGGTGGTCGGCGCGGTCGCGGTGATGGGCGTCGTGGTGGGCACGGAGGCGCCGATGTTCCTGGGCGCCATGATCATCGGCCCGCTCACCGCCCTGATCCTGAAATATGTGGACAAGTTCACGGAGGAGCGGACCAAGACCGGCTTCGAGATGCTGGTCGACAACTTCTCCGCCGGCATCGTGGGCGGCGCGATGGCCATCGTCGGCTTCTACGGCATCGGCCCGGTCGTGCAGGCGATCACCACCGCCGCGGGCCACGCCGTGGAGTGGCTGATCACCAGCAACCTGCTGCCGATCGCGTCCCTGCTGATCGAGCCGGCCAAGGTGCTGTTCCTGAACAACGCCATCAACCACGGCGTGCTGAGCCCGCTGGGCGTGACCGAGGCCGCCGCGACCGGCAAGTCGATCCTGTTCATGCTGGAGTCGAACCCGGGTCCGGGGCTCGGCCTGCTGCTGGCGTTCCTGATGTTCGGCCCGCGCGCGATGCGGCCGAGCACGCCCGCCGCGATGATCATCCACTTCTTCGGCGGCATCCACGAGATCTACTTCCCGTACGTCCTCATGAAGCCCCGTCTCATCCTGGCCGTCATGGCGGGCGGCGCGGCCGGGGTGTTCGCGTTCATGATCACCGGAGCCGGCCTGGTCGCCACGCCGTCGCCGGGCAGCATCTTCGCCTACGTCGCGGTCACCCCGAAGGGCGGCTGGCTGGGCTCCGGCCTGGGCATCCTCGTGGCGACCGCCGTGACGTTCGTCGTGGCCGCGCTGCTGCTGGGCTTCGGCAGGGGCGAGAAGGCCGAACCCGCCGAGACCGAACAGACCCCCGAAACCGTCAAGGAGAGCTGACGACATGGCAGGCATCGACAGCACGGACATCCACAAGATCATCGTGGCCTGCGACGCGGGCATGGGCAGCAGCGTGATGCTCGCCTCCCAGCTCAAGAAGCAGCTCAAGGGCACAGGCGTGATCGTGGAGCACACCCCGGTCAACTCCATCCCCGACGACGCCGACGTGGTCCTGTGCCACGCCGGGCTGGCCGCCCGTGCCAAGGCGGCCGCTCCGGGTAAGGTTCTGGTGCCGTTCCAGATCTTCCTCGGCGACCCGGCGGTGACCCGGCTGGTGAACACCATCAAGAACGGCGGCACCGTCGATGCGTGACGGCCTGCTCGACCCGCGCGCGGTGCTGCTGCACGAGAGCGCCGCCGACCGCGCCGCGGCCATCCGCCGGTGCGGGCGGGCGCTGGCCGACGTGGGCGCGGTCGCCGAGCCGTACGTCGAGGCGATGCTGGAGCGCGAGCGGTCGATCTCCACCTACGTCGGCGAGGGCGTGGCCATCCCGCACGGCACCAACGCCTCCAAGGACGACGTGCTGCGGGACGCGATCTGCGTGGTGCGCTTCCCCGCCGGCGTCGACTGGGACGGCGAGCACGTCACGCTGTGCGTCGGCATCGCCGCCAAGAACGACGGTCACGTGCCGCTGCTGGCGGCGCTGGCCGAGATCCTGCTCGACCCCGAACGGGCGCGGGCGCTACGTGAGGCCACCAAGGTCTCCCAAGTGATGAAGGAGCTCACCGTATGAAGGTCGCGCGTTTCCACGCGCCCGGCGACATCAGGATCGAGGACGCGCCGGAGCCGGTCGCCGGTCCCGGCGAGCTGAAGATCCGGGTGCGCAACTGCTCGACGTGCGGTACCGACGCCAAGATCCTCAAGTTCGGCCACCACCACATCGTGCCGCCGCGCGTGATGGGCCACGAGATCGCCGGCGAGGTGGTCGGCACCGGGGCCCGGGTGCAGGTGATCGCCGCGATCCCGTGCGGGAGGTGCGCCGACTGCGCGGCGGGCCGCCGCACGGTGTGCCCGAACCAGGAGTCGATGGGCTACCACTACGACGGCGGCTTCGCCGAGTACCTGATCGTGCCCGCCAAGGTGCTGGCCGTGGACGGCGTCAACGCCATCCCCGACGGCGTCGGCTACGCGGAGGCGTCGGTGGCCGAGCCGCTGGCGTGCGTGCTCAACGGCCAGACGCTGGCGCGCGTCGGGCCCGGCGACGACGTGGTGGTGATGGGCGCGGGCCCGATCGGCTGCCTGCACGTGCGGCTGGCGCGGGCGCGCGGGGCGTCCCGGGTGTTCCTGGTGGACGTCAACGCCGAGCGGCTGGCGATGGCCGCCGAACTGGTGCGTCCGGACGCGGCCATCGACGCCGACCCGGTCGAGCAGGTGCTGAAGCTGACCGGCGGCCGGGGCGCCGACGTGGTGATCACGGCGGCGGCGTCGGGCGCGGCGCAGGAGCAGGCCGTGCGGATGGCGGCCCGGCAGGGGCGGCTCAGCTTCTTCGGCGGCCTGCCCAAGGACGACCCTGTCATCGCGCTCGACTCCAACCTCGTGCACTACCGGGAGCTGACCATCGTGGGCGCCAACGGCTCCAGCCCCGCCCACAACGCGCAGGCGCTGCGGCTGGTGGCCGAGGGCGCCGTGACCGTCTCCGACCTGATCACCCACCGGCTGCCGCTGCCGCGCGTGCTGGACGGGATCGACCTGGTCACCCGGGGCGCGGCCATCAAGGTCACCATCGAACCCTGAGGAGTGATGGCAATGGCACAGCGAACCGTGGCCGTGGCCTCGGCCAGCGGGCTGCACGCCCGTCCCGCGAAGTTGTTCGTGCAGGCGGCGGTGCGGACGGGGGTCCCGGTGACGATCCGGGCCGGGGAGAGGTCGGCGCCGGCCAGGAGCATGCTGGGCGTGCTGTCGCTGGGTGTCGTCCGGGGCACCGAGGTCACGCTGGAGGCCGACGGCCCGGGGGCGGAGGAGGCGCTGGACACGCTGGCCGCGCTGCTGGCCCGCGACCTGGACGCCGACGAGGCCCTCGATGCCTGACGGCGACCCCAGGACGGGCCCCAGGACCGGCCCCTGGACCGGCTCCGCCGGGCGGCTCGCCGGGCTGGGGGTCAGCCAGGGGCGGGCGGCCGGGCCGGTGATCCGGCTGGCCGAGCCGCCGCGGCTGCCCCCGCCGCGTGCGGTCACCGACCCGCGGGCCGAGGCGGCCGGCGCGGCCAAGGCGCTGGAGGCGGTCGCCGCCGAGCTGAATCGCCGCGCGCTGGCCGCCGGCGGCGAGGCGGCCGGCATCCTGGAGGCGCTGGCCATGATCGCCGAGGATCCGCTGCTGCTGGCGGAGACCGAGCGGCTGACCGGCGAGGGCGCCGACGCCGCGCACGCCCTCGACGCCGCCTTCGCCCATCATCGCGAGGCCCTGGCGGCGCTCGGCGGCTACCTGGCCGAGCGGGCCGCCGACCTCGACGACCTCAGGAACCGGGCCGTGGCCTGCGCCCTCGGCCTGCCGATGCCCGGCCTGCCCGCGCCCGGCCACCCGTACGTGCTGGTCGCCGCCGACCTGTCGCCGGCCGACACGGCGGGTCTGGGCCCCGAGGTGCTGGCGCTGGTCACCGAGCGCGGCGGCCCGACCAGCCACACCGCGATCCTGGCCCGGGGCCGCGGCCTGCCCGCCGTGGTCGCCTGCGCGGGCGTCCTGGACCTGGACGACGGCACGGTGATCGGCGTGGACGGCGGCACCGGCGAGGTCGCGGTCGGTCTCACCGAGGAGGAGGCCGCCGGGGTCGCCGGGGCCGAGCGGTCCCGGCGGGCCCGGCTCGGGGCGAGCAGGGGGCCGGGCCGGACCGCCGACGGGCATCCGGTGAAGCTGCTGCTCAACATCGGCTCGGCGGCGGACCTGGCGGCGGACGCGCGCGGGACCGACCCCGAGGAGGCGACCTCCGAGGGGGTGGGCCTGTTCAGGACGGAGTTCCTGTTCCTCGATCGCCGGCAGGCGCCGTCGTTCGAGGAGCAGGCCGCCGCGTACGCGGAGGTGTTCGCGCGGGCGGAGCACGTGATCGTGCGCACGCTCGACGCCGGCACCGACAAGCCGCTGCCGTTCCTCGGCCTGCCCGCGGAGCAGAACCCGGCCCTGGGCGTGCGCGGCCTGCGGGTGGACCGGCTGCTGCCGGACGTCCTGGACACCCAGCTCGGCGCGATCGCCGCGACTTCCTCAGCATCGGCACCAACGACCTGGCCCAGTACACCTTCGCCGCCGACCGCCAGCACTCGGCCCTGGCCGACCTCCTCGACCCGCGCCGGCCGGCGCTGCTGGAGCTGATCGCCCGCTGCGCGCGGGCGGGCCTGGAGGCGGGCAAGCCGGTCGGGGTGTGCGGCGAGGCGGCGGGCGATCCGCTGCTCGCGCCCCTGCTGGTGGGGCTGGGCGTGACGAGCCTGTCCATGGCGCCGGTGTGCGTCCCGGCGGTGCGGGAGGCGCTGGCGGGGCTCACCCTGGCCGAATGCCGCGAACGCGCCCACACCGCACTGGACACCGACCCATGAGGCGGCTCCGCGCGGTGCGGAGGCCCAGAGCACGAAGCGATCGCCGGCCTCACGGCGATCCGGGCCCGGAAGCGGCTCCGCGGGGTGCGGGGGTCCGGGCCGCGAGCCTCACGGAGATCCGGAGCGTCACGGAGATCCGGGCGCTGAGGTGAACTTCCCGTCGTGCCGCTTCCCCGGCCGGGCTCTCCCCTGTGTCCGGCCGGGTGCGGCGCTCAGGCGGCCGGCTCCGGGTTGTGTGCCCGCAGCCGGAGCCGGTCGCCCTCCACGTCCACCGACACCTTGCCGTGCTCGCGGACCTCGCCGGTGAGCAGCATCGTGGACAGCCGGTTGTCCAGCTCCCGCTGCACCGTGCGGCGCAGCGGCCGGGCGCCGAACTCGGGCTGGTAGCCGCGCCGGGCCAGCCAGTCCTTGGCGTCGTCGGCGACCTCCAGCGACACGTCCTGGCCGCGCAGCCGCTGCCGGGTGCGCTCCAGCAGCAGGTCCACGATCTGGCGTAGTTGCTCGCGCTCCAGCCGCTTGAAGACGATCGTCTCGTCGATGCGGTTGAGCAGTTCGGGGCGCAGCGAGTGCCGCAGCAGGTCCATGAGCTGCTCCTCGACGTCGCCGGTGGCCTCCAGGATGAGCTGGGCGCCGATGTTGCTGGTCATGATGACGATCGTGTTGGTGAAGTCGACCGTGCGGCCCTGGCCGTCGGTCAGGCGGCCGTCGTCGAGCATCTGCAGCAGGATGTTCATGACGTCGGGGTGGGCCTTCTCGATCTCGTCGAGCAGGATCACGCCGTGCGGGCGGCGGCGTACGGCCTCGGTGAGCTGGCCGGCCTCCTCGTACCCGATGTATCCGGGCGGCGCGCCGATCAGCCGCGAGACCGTGTGGCGCTCCTGGAACTCGCTCATGTCGATGCGCACCATGTGGTCCTCGCCGCCGAACAGGGCCGCCGCCAGCGCCCTGGCCAGCTCCGTCTTGCCGACGCCGGTGGGGCCGAGGAACAGGAAGCTGCCGATGGGGCGGTTCGGGTCCGCCAGGCCGGCCCTGGCCCGGCGCACGGCCTCGGCGATGGCGACGACGGCCTCGTCCTGGCCGATGACGCGCTCGTGCAGGTGCTCCTCCAGGCGCATGAGGCGGTCGCGCTCCTGCTCGGTGAGCTGGGTGACGGGGATGCCGGTGCGGCGGGAGACGACCTCGGCGATGTCCTCCACCATGACCTGCGGCACGGTGTCGGCCCCGTGCCTGGCCCGCTCCAGCTCGGGGCGGACCTTGTCGATCTGCGTGGCCAGCTCCTTGGCGCGGTCGAAGTCGTCGGAGGAGACGGCCTGGTCCTTGTCGCGGCGCAGCGCGTCGAGGCGCTCCTCCAGCTCCCGGACGTCGCTGCCGGGCGTGCGCGAGCGCAGCCGGACGCGGGCCGAGGACTGGTCCATGAGGTCGATGGCCTTGTCGGGCAGGAACCGGTCGGAGATGTAGCGGTCCGACAGGTTGGCCGCGGCCGAGAGCGCCTCGTCGGTGATGCGGACCTGGTGGTGCGCCTCGTAGGCGTCCCGCAGCCCGGCCAGGATCTCGACCGTCTGCTCCACGGTCGGCTCGGCGACCAGGATGGGCTGGAAGCGGCGTTCGAGCGCGGCGTCCTTCTCGATGTTCTTGCGGTACTCGTCGATGGTGGTGGCGGCGACGACGTGCAGTTCGCCGCGGGCCAGGGCGGGCTTGAGGATGTTGGCGGCGTCCATGCCGCCCTCGGCGGAGCCGGCCCCGACGAGCGTGTGCACCTCGTCGATGAAGACGATGATCTCGTCGGCGTGCGCGCGCACCTCGTCGATCACCTTCTTGATGCGCTCCTCGAACTCGCCCCGGTACTTCGAGCCGGCCACCATCCCGGTCAGGTCGAGCGCGACGACGCGGCGGTCCTTGAGCGTGTCGGGGACGCTGCCGTTGACGATGCGCTGGGCGATGCCCTCGACGATCGCGGTCTTGCCGACGCCGGGCTCGCCGATCAGGCACGGGTTGTTCTTGGTGCGCCGCGAGAGCACCTCGATGCACTGCTCGATCTCGTCCTCGCGGCCCACGACCGGGTCGATGCGGCCCTGCATGGCCTCCTCGGTGAGGTCGCGGCCGTACTCGTCGAGCGAGGGCGTGCCGCTCGCCCGGCGGCCGTCGCCGCCGCCGGCCCTGGCCGCGCCGGACATGAGGGCCTGCTGCAGTTCGTTGGCCGAGACGCCCTGCTCATGAAGGAGGCGGGCGGCGCCGGAGTCGGGGTTGGCGGCCAGCGCGAGCAGCAGGTGCTCGGGGCCGATGTAGGACGACTGCAGGGCGCGCGAGATGCGCTGGGCGTCGAGGATGGCCCGTTTGGCCGCCGGGGAGAGCGTGGTGGGCGGTTCGGCGGACTCGCCGGGCCCGGCGGTTTCGTCGATGCGGTCGCGCAGCCGTCCCGCGTCCACCCCGGAGGTGTTCAGCAGCGCCCGCGCGGAGTCGGTGTCGATCAGCGCGTCGAGGAGGTCCAGCACGTCGAGGTCGGCCGCGCCGCGCTGGCCGGCGGCCTCCAGCGCCCGGCTCAGCGTCTCCCTGGCCTCGGCGCTGAGCAGCTTGCCGACGTCCACCCGCTGGACGCTCGGCCGGGACGGCGGCCAGCCCTCCATGCCGCCGAACACGCGGCCCGTGAGCTCCTCGAACCCGCGGAACGGGTCCCCGCCAAAGAATGACCTGAACGGCATGTCCGACATAGCATGTCCCCCTCGTGCTCACGGGACATCTAGCCGCGTATGCCGCATGTCATTGCCAGCGTTCGGCAAAGCCTTCGGGCGCGGCGCACGTCACCCGGTCGCGACGGCCTCGGCGACCGGCGTGTCACCGGAGACGAGCTCCAGCGTCCGCCCCGCGCCGCCGGGGTGCGCCAGCAGCGCCACGACGACGGCGGCCACGTCGTCGCGCGGCACCGCGCCGGGCGGCACCGAGGGGGCCAGCCGCACCAGGCCGGTGCCCGGCTCGTCCGTCAAGCGGCCGGGCCGCAGGATCGTCCAGTCGAGGTCGCGGGCGCGCAGATCCTCCTCGGCCGCGGTCTTGGCCGTGATGTAGGCGGCCCACACCTCGTCGCGGCCGGGCGCGGGCGGCCGGCCCGCCCCCATGGAGGAGATCTGGACGAAGCGCCGCACGCCCGCCCGCTCGGCCGCGTCGGCCAGCAGCACGGACGCGCCGCGGTCCACGGTGTCCTTGCGCGCCGCGCCGCTGCCGGGCCCCGCGCCGGCCGCGAACACGACGGCGTCGGCGCCCGCCACGATCCGCGCGACCTCCTCGACGCCCGCCTTCTCCAGGTCGCACAGCACGGCCTCGCCCCCGGCGGCCTCGACGTCGGCCACGTGCGCCGGATCGCGCACCAGCCCGACGGCCCCCTGCCCGAGCCGGGCGGCCAGCCGCAGCGCGATCTTCCCGTGTCCCCCCGCGATGATGATCCGCATGTCGCCCATGGTGTCATGGACGCATGCACGACTTCCCGGAGGCGCCCACACCCGCGTTCCTGTTCGACCTGGACGGCACCCTGATCGACAGCGTCTACCAGCACGTGATCGCCTGGCGGCAGGCGCTGTCCGGGATGGGCATCGACCTGTCGGTGTGGCGCATCCACCGGCGCATCGGCATGAGCGGCGGCCTGTTCGTCAGCGCGCTGCTGCGCGAGACCGGCCTCAAGCTGACCCGCGAGCAGATCGACGAGCTGCAGAGCACCCACATGGAGTGGTACGAGCAGCAGGCCGGCTCCGTCAGGCCGCTGCCCGGCGCGCCGGAGCTGCTGGCCGAGCTGACCTCGCGCGGCGTGCCGTGGGCGATCTGCACCAGCGGGTACGCCCGCACGGCCCGCCTCTCGCTGGCCATGCTGGGCCTGCCCGATGACACCCCGATGGTCACGCGTGACCTGGTGCGCCGCGCCAAACCCGACCCCGACCTGTTCCTCGCCGGTGCGGCGCTGGCCCGGGTGGATCCGGCGCATGCCATGGTGGTGGGCGACAGCGTCTGGGACCTGCTCGCCGCCCGCCGGGCCGGCGCCCTGGGCATCGGGCTGCTGTCAGGCGGTTACGGCAGGGACGAACTGGAGCGGGCGGGCGCGTTCAGGGTGTACGCCGACCCGGCGGACATGCTGGACCGGCTCGACGAGCTGGGTGTCCGGCAGAGTGACTGAGGTGGGAATATCCCTGCGAACCCCCAAGCTTGATCATGCGTATCCCCCGAAGAGGAGCTGAGATGGACTTGGCAGACATCGGCGTCACCGGTCTGGCGACCATGGGGCGCAACCTGGCACGCAACCTGGCCAGGCACGGGTACGCGGTGGCCGTGCACAACCGCTCGTCCGGCCGTACCCAGCAGTTGGTGAAGGAGTTCGGCGGGGAGGGCACGTTCGTGCCGTCCGAGGAGCTGGCCGGTTTCGTGGCCTCGCTCAAGCGCCCGCGGCGCGCGATCATCATGGTGAAGGCGGGCGCCGGCACCGACGCGGTGATCGACCAGCTCGCCGAGCTGATGGAGCCGGGCGACATGATCGTCGACGGGGGCAACGCGCACTTCGAGGACACCCGCCGGCGCGAGGCGGCGCTGCGCGAGCGCGGCCTGCACTTCGTCGGCACCGGCATCTCCGGCGGCGAGGAGGGCGCGCTGAACGGCCCGAGCATCATGCCGGGCGGCTCGACGGAGTCGTGGGAGGCGCTCGGCCCGATCCTGCAGGACATCTCGGCCAAGGTGGACGGGGTGCCGTGTTCGGTGCACGTGGGCCCCGACGGCGCCGGGCACTTCGTGAAGATGGTGCACAACGGCATCGAGTACTCCGACATGCAGCTCATCGCCGAGTCGTACGACCTGCTGCGGCAGGCGCTGGGCGCGACGCCGGCCGAGCTGGCCGAGGTGTTCAGGGAGTGGAACCGCGGGGAGCTCGACTCGTACCTGATCGAGATCACCGCCGAGGTGCTCGACCAGGTGGACGCCGAGACCGGCAAGCCGTTCGTGGACGTCGTGGTGGACCAGGCCGAGCAGAAGGGCACCGGCCGCTGGACCGTGCAGAGCGCCCTCGACCTGGGCGTCCCGGTGACGGGCATCGCGGAGGCCACGTTCGCGCGGGCGCTGTCGGGGCACCCGGAGCAGCGGGCCGCGGCCCGGTCGCTGCGCGGTCCCGAGCTGTCCGGGGTCGGCGGGCGCGAGCTGGTCGACGACGTGCGGCACGCGCTGTACGCGTCCAAGATCGTGGCCTACGCCCAGGGCTTCGACCAGATGGCGGCGGCCTCCAAGGAGTACGGCTGGGACCTCGACCTCGGGGCCATGGCCACGATCTGGCGGGGCGGCTGCATCATCAGGGCCAAGTTCCTCGACCGCATCCGGGCCGCCTACGACGCCGACCCGAACCTGCCCACGCTGCTGGCCGACCCGGCGTTCTCGGCCGCGCTGGACACCGCCCAGGAGTCGTGGCGGCGCGTGGTCACCACGGCGGTCCAGATCGGCGTGCCGACGCCCGGCTTCTCCTCGGCGCTGGCCTACTACGACGGGCTGCGCCGCGACCGCCTTCCCGCGGCACTGGTGCAGGGGCTGCGCGACTACTTCGGCGCGCACACCTACCGGCGGGTGGACAAGGAGGGCTCCTTCCACACCGACTGGTCCGGCGACCGCGCCGAGCACCCGGCCTGACCCGGGGCCCTCAGCTCCTGCCCAGCGGCACGGCGTTGGCGATCGCGGTCACCACGCAGAACCCGAAGGGGCCGGCGGTGTCGTGCATGGCCACCTTGCCCGTCGCGATGCCGTCGGCGCTGGCGTGCCCGGCCGACTCCTGGCCGATCAGCTCCCCTTCGGGGAGTCTGGCCAGCGTCATGGTGTAGTCGGCGTTGATGAAGCGCAGCCCGTCGGGCTGGGCGTTGGCGAGCGGGCTGGCGAAGTCGGCGGCCAGCGCGGCGCGTACGAGGGGCGTCAGCGGCTCGTCGTCCACCAGCGGGTGGGTTTCCCGCAGCCAGGCGCGGGCGGGCCCGGCAAAGGGTGCGGCGGAGGGGGCGGTCCACCACAGGTCGAACGGCGGACGCCAGCCGCCGCCGCCCGTCACCGGCGGCCCGGAGGGCGGCGGCTCGTCCCAGGCGGGCGTGACGTGCGAGCGCTCGCCGCCGGGCTGCTCGCCCTCGCGGAGCAGGACCGCGCCGGCCCGCGCGATCACGCCCTGGTCGGTGGAGATCACCGCGTCGGCGACCCGGATCCGGCGGCCGTCCCTGACGAGCGTGGTCTCGACGGTGACGGGCAGCAGCGGGCTGTTGCGGAACAGGTCGACGGTCAGCCGGGCGAAGCGCAGGCCGGGCTCGGCGTGCCGCTCCTCCAGGGCTCGGGCCGCCAGCCCGCCGAGCAGGCGGCCGTGCAGCATGTCGGGCGACCAGGGGCCGCGGGCGTGCGGGGCGGGGACGAGCTCGTCCCTCTTGCGGGTGAAGAAGGCTGACGTCACAGAATGAGATTCTAGACGGAGATCGGCCGGCAGCCGAGAGCACGCGGTGGCCCCGCCCGGGGTTGGCCCGCGCTCGGACGGGTCCGTATGCTCCGGTGAATGCACGATCAAGGTGAGGACCCCCGGCCGGACCGGGGCGCGGTACGCGAGATCCATTCCCTCCGGGACGCGGTCTCCCTGGCCTACTCCCCCGACCTCGACGGCCTGGGCGACCCCGGGGAGATCGTCTGGGCGTGGGTGCCGTACGAGGAGGACCCGTCCCGGGGCAAGGACCGGCCGCTGCTGATCGTCGGCCGCACCGGCCGCAGGCTGCTGGCCATGATGTTGTCCAGCAAGGGCGACGACGGGCCCGACTGGCTGGAGCTGGGCGCCTGGGGGCGCGACGACCGGGTGTCGTACCTGCGGCTGGACCGGGTGTTCGTGCTGGACGAGGACGACATCAGGCGCGAGGGCGCGGTGCTCGACGCCGAGCGGTTCGCCCGGGTGGCGGCCCGGCTGATGAAGACGCACGGCTGGGGCGTGTGACGTCCCCTGTCGTGACCCGCTCATCGCGGGCCGCCCGTACGTGATCGAGGCGCCGGAGGCGTTCGCGCGCGAGCGCGAGCCCGGCGCCGCCTGGCCGGCCCGGCACGCGGTGGACGCCGCCGTGGCGACCGTGCGCGAGCCCGGCCGCGTCCAGCCGGACCCGCTCATCCCGCCTTCCCCGGCTCGCCGGGGAAGGCGGGGGCTCATGATCGCCGGGCGCCCGTCGGGGTCGCCGGTGGGGTGTCCGGGGCGGGGGGTCCGGGCTTGCCGCGCACCAGGGCGGCGATGCGCAGGCCCAGCCAGATGAGCAGGGCGAGCACCCCGACCAGGAGGTACTCGATGGCCGGGATCCGCACCGACTCACTCGCCGCGCCGACGAGGTCGCCGCGCAGGCCGTACACGATCATGGCGGCGGCCACGTAGCAGGCGGCCAGTCCCCACCGGACGGCGGCCGGCAGGCCCAGCCCGTGCATCTGGGTGATGACGAACACCCCCAGGAACCCGAACAGGAACATCGGCCACGCCCCGTCGGGCCCGGAGGTCATGACGGCCACCAGCGTGCCGTGCACGGCGACCGTGGCCTCCAGCGTGAAGGTCCACCAGCGGTTGGTGTGCGCCCTGGTGAGGAAGAGCGAGCCCTGCAGGAGCAGCAGGAACATGTAGAAGAAGCCGATCAGGTGGCCCGAGGTGGCCTCGGCGGGGTGGTACCAGAACGTGTAGACCGCCGCCCAGGCGAACAGGTAGCCGTGGTAGCGGCGGGCGAAGTCGACCACGGCCCGGCCGAGGGGGACGGGCTTGCCCAGGAACAGGCCGCGCCGCCGGTTCTCCATGAGCAGCACCAGCACCAGCAGCAGGACCACCGAGCCCTGTGAGCTGAAGATCGAGACGTCCTGCGCCAGCCCGTCGTAGAACAGGTGGGTCTGCAGCACGTGCAGGGCGATGAAGGCGGTGTTGACGGCCAGGGCGGCGACGTTGACCGGGTGCAGGCCGCTGGTGTAGCGGCGGACCCTGGTCTGGGCGTGGTAGATCAGCCACCAGAACGCGATCTGGTGGGCCGCGTACCCGCCCCAGGCCGTCAGCCTGGTCCAGAACGTGGGCTCGGGGAGTTTCCAGTAGTACCAGGACGCCCCCTGGTCGGGCAGCAGTTCGATGCCCTGCAGCCGCCCGCCGAGCAGCCAGATCAGCCCGGTCATGGCAGCGCTGGCCGCCACGCCGATGAGGAGGGCACGGCCCGCGCTGACGTTTCTCAGCGCCGTCATGGGAGGCTCCGATCGAAAGTCTTTCCATCATGGAATGTTTCGATTATGGAATGATGAGCGGTATGACCGCAAACCCGGCCGTCCCTGACGCGTTCGCGCTGATGGTGATGATGCGGGCGCTGAACGTGGAGAGCGACCGGTTCGCCGAACGGTTCGCCGCGCTGCACCGGCTGCACCGCACCGACCTCAACGCCCTCGTCGCGATCCTCGACGCCGGCCGCGCCGGAACCCCGCTCACGCCGGGCGGGCTGGGCGCGGCGCTCAACCTGAGCCCGCCCGCCACCACCGCGCTGATCGACCGGCTGGAGCAGGCCGGGCACGTCGAGCGGCGGCGCAGCGCCACCGACCGGCGCAAGATCGAGGTCGTGCTGAACGAGCAGGCCGCCCGGCTGGCCCGCCGCTTCTTCGCCCCGCTGGGACGGCACCTGTCGGCGGCGATCGCGGCGTTCACGCCCGAGGAGCGGCAGGTCATCGGGCGGTTCCTGGACAGCGGCATCAAGGCCACGGCGGCGGCCCGAGCCGAGACGAACGGTCCTGAGGCAGGCGACGCCGAGGAGGGCGCATGAGCACGATCGTGGTCACCGGAGGCACCCGCGGCCTCGGGCTCGGCCTGGCCCGGGCCCTCGTGGAGCGGGGGCACCAGGTGGTGGTGTGCGGGACCGACCCCGAGCGGGTGCGAGCGACCGGCGACCTTCCCGGCCTGGTCGCGGAGGTGGCCGACGTCACCGATCGCGACCAGCTCCAGAGCCTGTGGGAGCGGGCCGCCGGCACGTACGGCCGGGTGGACGTGTGGATCAACAACGCGGGCGTCTCGCACACCCGCGAGCCCGCCTGGCGGCTGCCCGCCGGCCAGGCCCGCCACGTCGTGGACGTCAACCTCGTCGGGGTGCTCAACGGCTGCGCGGTCGCGATCGCCGCCATGGCGGCCCAGGGCGGCGGCGGCCACGTGTGGAACATGGAGGGGCTCGGCACCGACGGGCGGACGGTGCCGGGGCTCGGCGTGTACGGGGCCACGAAACGGGCCGTCGGCTACCTCACCGGCGCGCTGGCCAAGGAGGTGCCCGACGGGGTGGGCGTGGGGCTGCTCAGCCCCGGCATGGTGGTCACCGACCTGCTCACCCACGGGTACTCGGAGGAGGAGCGGCGGCGGGCCTCGCGGGTGTTGTCGATCCTGGCCGACCGGGTCGAGACGGTGGCGCCGTGGCTGGCCGACCGCGTGGTCAGCCGGGCACGCAACGGGGCGCGGGTGCGGTGGCTGACACCGGGCAAGATCGCCTGGCGCTTCGCGAGCGCCCGCTTCACCCACCGCGACCCCTTCACGCCCTGACCCCCTCCCCCGGCAGGCGGCCTCAGCCGGGGAAGACGGCGGCCAGTTCGGGGATGCGGGCGCGGTAGCCGTCGAGCAGTCGGCGGGCCGTGGAGACCGAGTCCACCAGCGGGTGCAGCGCGAACGCCGTGACCGCCAGGTGCTCCGACCCCGTCAGCGCCGCCTCGATGACCGTCTGCTCCACCGCCTTGACCTGCTGCGCCAGCCCCAGGAAGGCGCCGGGCAGGGCGCGGGTGGCCAGGGGCCGCGCGCCGGAGGCGTCCACGGCGCACGGCACCTCCACGACGGCGTCCGCGGGCAGGCCCGGCAGGGCGGTGCCGTTGCGGACGTTGAGGATCATGGTGGTGGGCTCGCCCCTGGCGATGGCGGCCATGAGGGCCAGCGCGATCCCCTCGTACCCGCCCGCCTCCAGATCGGCGGCGGAGCGGTCGCCCGCGCCGGTGACCTCGCGCGCCTCCGCCATGTAGGACGTGTCCCGCTCCCGGCGCGCCCGCGTCCACTGCGCCAGCGCGTCCCCTGGCCGCTCGCGCACGCCGGCGTAGAAACGGTCCTGCTGTTCCAGCAGCGACTCCCCGCGCGTACGCCCCGAGCCGGCGGCCACGGCCTCCCGCGTGAAGTAGTAGTAGTACAGGTACTCGTTGGGCACCGCCCCCAGGCCGCGCACCCAGTCGGGGCCGAGCAGCCGCGCCTCCTCCACCTGCGCCAGCGCCGCGTCGTCGGCGAGCAGCCGGGGCAGCACGTCGCGGCCCTCGTGCTCCAGGCCGTACAGCCAGCCGAGGTGGTTGAGGCCCGCGTAGCCGGGCGACACGCGGGCGGGGTCCAGCCCGAGCGCGGCGGCGGCCCGCCGGACCAGCCCGATCGGCGAGTCGCAGATGCCGATCACGCGCTCGCCGAGCACGCGCCGCATGGCCTCGGTGATCATCCCGGCGGGGTTGGTGAAGTTGATGACCCACGCGCGCGGGGCGAGCGCGGCGATCCGCTCCGCCACCCGCACCGCGACCGGCACCGTGCGCAGCCCGAACGCGACGCCCCCCGGCCCGGTCGTCTCCTGCCCGATCAGGCCCAGCTCCAGCGCCACACGCTCGTCGGCGGTGCGGCCGGCCAGTCCGCCCACCCGGACGGCGGAGAAGACGAACGAGGCGTCGCGCAGCGCGGTGTCGAGATCGGTCGTGGTGCGGACCCGTGGCGGGTCGTCGTAGCCTGCGGCCAGCCCGCGCAGCACGTGGGCGACGACCTCCAGCCGCTGGGGCGAGACGTCGTACAGCACCACCTCCTCCACCCGCGGTTTCGCGGTGTCGCGCAGCAGCGCCCCGTACACCAGCGGGACCCGGAACCCTCCGCCCCCGAGAACGGCCAGCCTCATCCGCACCCCTTCACGTCAGCAGGACCTCGGCGCCGGCCGCCGCGCAGGCGCGCAGCGTGGCCTGGTCGGCGCCGTCGTTCGTGACGACCACGTCGATCTCCTCGGGCCCGCACACCCGCAGCGCGCCCGTACCGGGAAACTTGTGCCGGTCCACCAGCAGCACCACCTGCCCGGCCGCGGCCATCATGGCGCGCTTGAGCGGCACCTCGGCCAGCGTGGTGTCCACGAGTTGCCCGTCCGGCCGGATCCCGCTGGCCCCGAGGAACACCCGGTCGGCCACCACCTGGCGCAGCGCGGCCTCGGTGAGCACCCCGACCAGCGAGTGGTACTGCCTGCGCACCATGCCGCCGAGCAGCAGCAGCTCGACCCCGGGATCGGAGCGCAGCACGTCGAGGACGGCGAGGCTGGAGGTGACCACGGTGACGCGGCGCCCGCGCAGCCGCCGGGCCAGCCGCATCGTCGTCGTCCCGATGTCGAGCAGGACCACGTCGCCGTCGGCGACGAGCAGGGCGGCGCGCGCGGCCACCGCCTCCTTGTCCTGCTCGTCGGCGCCGGCCACCTCGGCGAACGGCCGGTCGGTGTCGGCGTCGGGACAGGGCAGCGCGCCGCCGCGGACGCGGCGCAGGGTGCCGTCGCGGTCGAGCACCTCGAGATCCCTGCGGATGGTGGATGGGCTCACGCCGAGCTGGCTCGCCAGATCGCGCACGCTCGTGGCGCCTGAGGTGCGGACGCGGCGCATGATCTCGGCGTGCCTGAGGCGCTGGAGCACACCGGGATCCTATCAGTCAAATTCGCGCAGAAGTAAGCACCGTGCACTTGAAGTGTGCGAGCAAACGTGCAAGATTGCGCACAACCGGTGTGTCGAGGAGGACCTGTTCCCGTGTCTGCCCAGGCGTACGACCCTCTCGCCGGCGAGCGCACCCCGGAGGGTCCGCAGTTCGACGTCTTCCTGGCCGGAACCGTCTTCCTGGACATCATCTTCACCGGCCTGCCCGCGATGCCCGCGGCGGGCACGGAGATCTGGGCCGAGGGCATGGGCTCGTGCCCGGGAGGCATCGCCAACCTGGCCATCGCGACGAGCCGGCTGGGGCTGCGCACGTCGCTGGCGGCGGCGTTCGGCGACGACGACTACGGCGACTTCTGCTGGCGCACCCTGGAGCAGCAGGAGGCGGTCGACCTGTCGCGCTCGGAGCGCTTCGAGCACTGGCACTCGCCGGTGACGGTCTCCATGGCGGTCAACCGCGACCGCAGCATGGTCACGCACGGCCATCCCGCCCCCACGACCGCCTCCGAGATGATCGGCACCCCGCCGCGCTCGCGCGCGGTGATCGTGAGCCTGTCGGCGGAGGAGCCGCTGGGCACCCCCGGCAGCGCGTGCAACTGGGCGGACCTGGCCCGCCGCGACGGCTCGCTCATCTTCGCCGACGTGGGCTGGGACCCGTCGGGCGTCTGGTCGCGCTCGGTGCTGGACCAGCTCGAGGTCTGCCACGCGTTCATGCCGAACGCCACCGAGGCCATGGCCTACACCGGCACCGAGACGCCCAGGGACGCGCTGTACGCGATCGCCGACAAGGTGCCGCTGGCCGTGGTCACCGACGGGGCCAACGGCGCCATGGCGATCGACTCGACCACGGGCGAGGAGGCCTTCGTGCCCGCGCCCCGGGTGACGGCGCTCGACCCGACGGGCGCGGGCGACGTGTTCGGCGCGGGCATCGTGCTCGGCACGCTGTGCCACTGGCCGCTGGACGACCGGCTGGCGTTCGCCGGGGTGTGCGCGGCGCTGGCGGTGCAGCAGTTCGGCGGCTCGCTGGCCGCCCCCGGCTGGGGCGACATCGCCGACTGGTGGCACGAGGCGCGCGCGTCCGCCGCGCACAGCGGCGCCTACGGCAGCGCGCTGGCCCGCCGCTACGCCTTCCTCGACCGGCTGGTGCCGTCGGTCCCGGTGGGGGCCGTCCGCCGCGCCGCCGCCACCATCGCCCGGTACGCCGACGTCGGCATGGCGTCCCCCGAACCGAGCGCGCCCGCGCAGCAGAAGGAGTGAGCCCGTTGACCGCCCAGAAGCGACAGCGACCGGGAACCAGGGCGCTGGCCCTGCTCGTCGCCGCCAGCGTCCTGACCGTGGCCGGGTGCGCGCCCGGCTCCTCCGCCCCGCCGCGGCCGTCCGCGCAGGAGAGCTCCGCCCCCGTGCGCACCGACGCCGCCGCGCTCGGCGACGTCACCCTGACGGTCTGGGACCAGGAGGTACGCGGCGGCCAGGCCGCCCAGATGAAGCAGCTCAACGCCGCCTTCCAGGCGAAGTACCCCAACATCAAGCTGAACCGGGTCTCGCGCTCCTTCGACGACCTGAACACCACGCTGCGCCTGGCGCTGAGCGGCAACGAGCCGCCGGACGTGGTGGAGGCCAACAACGGCCGCTCGTCGATGGGCGCGTTCGTCAAGGCCGGGCAGCTCCGCCCGATGGACGCCTACGCCGAGGCGTACGGATGGAAGACGCGCTACCCGGAGTCGGTGCTGCGCTACTCGCGCTACAGCGCCGACGGCAAGCTGTTCGGCGAGGGCAACCTGTACGGCCTGCCGCAGGTCGGCGAGGTCGTCGGCGTCTTCTACAACGCCGCCAAGCTGAAAGCGCTCGGGCTGCAGCCGCCGCGCACGTGGGCGGAGTTCGAGACGGCCCTGGGCCGGGCCAAGGAGGCGGGCGAAGTACCGCTGCAGTTCGGCAACCTCGACAAGTGGCCCGCCATGCACGTGTTCGGCACCGTGCAGGGCCGCGCCGTGCCGCCGGACCAGATCGGCACGCTCGCCTTCGGCCGCAAGGGCGCCTCCTGGAACTCGCCCGAGAACCTCAAGGCCACCGAGCAGCTCGTGAGCTGGGTGGAGCGCGGCTACTTCGCCAAGGGCTTCAACGGCCAGGGCTACGACGCGGCGTGGCAGGCGTTCGGCAAGGGCCAGGGCGTCTTCCTGATCGCGGGCACCTGGCTGCTGGCCGACCTGCGCAAGGCGCTCGGCGACGACCTCGGCTTCATGCTGCCGCCCGGCGCCACGGAGCAGGCGGCGCCGGTGGCGACCGGCGGCACCGGGTTGCCGTTCGCGATCACGGCCAAGAGCCCGAACCCGGACGCGGCGGCGGCCTACATCGACTTCATCACCGACGCGGCGGCGATGAAGGTGCTCACCGAGACCGGCAACCTGCCGGTCGCCGACACCGGCGAGCAGACGGTCGCGGCCGGTCCGCAGCAGGACGTGTTCACCGCGTTCGGGACGGTGACCGCCAAGGACGGCCTGGTCCCCTACCTCGACTACGCCACCCCCACCTTCGCCGACACCCTCGGCGCGGCCCTGCAGGACCTGCTCGCCGGGAAGACGGCCCCGCAGGAGTTCCTGGCCACGCTGGAGAAGGACTACAAGACCTTCGCCGAGAGCAACGGCTGAGCATGGCGGCACCCCCCGGTGAGCCCCGGCGCGTCGCCTACCTCTACCTGCTGCCCGCCTTCGCCGTCTACGCGGCCTTCCTGCTGTACCCCATCGGCCGGGCCGTGCAGATCTCCCTGTACGACTGGGACGGCCTGACCCTCGGCACCTGGGCCGGGCTGGACAACTACATCGACATCGTCGCCGACGAGCGACTGCGCTCGGCCTTCGCGCACGCCCTGGTCCTCATCGTGTTCTACGCGGGCGCGCCGCTGGTCATCGGGCTGGCGCTGGCGGCGATACTCAACCACGCCAAGGTCCGGGGCCTGGGCTTCTTCCGCACGGTCGTGTTCCTGCCGCAGGTGATCGCCATGGTGGTGGTGGCCGTGGCGTGGCGGCGGGTGTACGCCCCCGACGGCTCGCTCAACTCCCTGCTCGGCGCGCTCGGGCTGGACTCGCTCACGCGCGGCTGGCTGGGCGAGCACGCCTTCGCGCTGCCGGCCGTCGGCGTGGTCGGCACGTGGTTCGAGACGGGGCTGGTGACGGTGCTGCTGCTGGCCGGGATGAGCCGCGTCCCGCTGTCCCTGTACGAGGCGGCCCGGCTGGACGGGGCGGGGGCCGTACAGGAGTTCTTCTCCGTGACGCTGCCGTCGGTGCGCGCGGAGATCGCGGTCGCGCTGACGCTGACGGTGATCGCCGCGCTGCGCACGTTCGACCTCGTGTACGTCACCACCCGCGGCGGGCCGGGCGATTCCACCTCGGTGCCGTCGTTCGAGGTCTACCATCGGGCGTTCGGGCTGGGGCAGGTCGGGTCGGCGGCGGCCGTCGGGGTCACCCTCACCGTGGTGATCTTCGCGATCTCCTTCGGGATCAACCGCTTCGCGGACCGGAGACTGACGTGACCACGCGACCGGACGTGCAGCAGTCACGCGGCCCCACGACCGGACATGCGGGAGGATCTCGTGGCCTCACGACCGATCGGACCGCAGGACCACGAGACCGCGTGGCCGGATGGGCAGAGGTTCCGCGAGAGCGCGCGGGCAGGAGGATCGGGTGAGGTCGTGCGGGATGGGCG
>NZ_SSXE01000008.1 GCF_021699195.1 Nonomuraea sp. MG754425
CCGCGGGCGGGTCGCAGGCGGCGATGGCCAGCCGGGTCTTGCCGACGCCGCCCCGTCCGTGCCCGTGCCCGGGACGGAGCTGATCGGCAGGGACGCCGACGTGCGGCGGGCGGGCGCGGGGGCGAGCTGCCGCCTGACGGCCCGCGTCTCGGGGGCGGGCTCGACGCCCAGCTCGGCGGACAGCCGCCGGCGCAGCTCGTCGTAGCAGGCCAGCGCCCCCGCCCGGTTGCCGGACCGGGCCAGGGCCGTCATGAGCAGACGGTGCGCCTCCTCGTCGTACGGATCGAGCCCGGTCACGATGTACGCCAGCCGCGCCACCTGCCCGGCCGGCTCGTCACCCGCGCCCAGCAGCAGCTCCCGGAGCAGCAGCCGCACCCCGTGGCGCTCGCGCTCCAGCCAGTCGGCGAAGGCCGGGGCGTCGTGGAAGGAGACCCCGTCCATGAAGTTCCCGCGCCACAACCGCAGGGCCTCGGCCACCGTCGGGGCCTGGGCGAGGTGGCGGCGGTCCACGAAGCACTCGTCGGCGGCGCGCAGGCGTACGTGCTCCCGGGTGACGTCGAGCCAGCCGCCGACCTCCTTGCGCAGCTCGGACAGGGCCAGGCGCAGACTGCCCCTGGCGTTGGCGTCCGGTCGCTCGCCCCACAGCAGCCCCGCCAGTTCGGCGCGCGGCCGGGGCGCGGCTGAGGTCGCGAGGTAGCAGAGCAGGGCGCGCGCCTTGGCGGAGCGGACGTCCACGGGCGCGCCTGCGATGGACAGCTCCGGCGCGCCGAGCAGGAGCACGGTCAGCGACTCCCTCATGGCTCAGGAGGGTAAGCGCGAGGCCGCCTCGCGATCTGTGCGAAAAGATACATCCGGCCTGTGCTCTGGGTGACTTCACCTGGGCGTTAACGGTGCGCTCACGGCGGCCTGCCGACTCTGGTGCCGCGTTCCGCGAAGTCCGCGGGACGGACGTCCATCGAGGAGCACCGGCATGATGCGCTCTGCCCCATTGATCACCGCGCTCGCACTGGCCGCGGGCCTGACCGCGAGCCCGGCCGCCGCCTCCGTCGCGGCCTCGAACTGCCGCGTGGAGCTGTACGACATCGACAACCACGACGTGGACGAGAGGGACGGCAAGGACGAACTACGCTTCCTGGTCGGCGGGAACCTGTTCCCGCCCAACGGCTACGTCAACGTGCGCAACGGCGACGACCGCGACCCGGCCGACTTCGGCTTCCCGAGCACCTCCGTCAGCAACACCGGCAGCGCCACCTTCGACCTGCGCGAGGTCACCCCGCCCGCCGTCGGCCGCGGTGACAGCCTCGGCACCGTCGTGGTCTGGGGCAGCACCGTGTGCGCGCCGCTCGCGACGGGCGCGGTCGACTACGTGGAGGACTTCGTCGAGGGGGACGACGAGACCTTCTACTCCTACCAGGTCAAGCTCAAGGTGACCGGACTGTAGCCGGTCACGGGAGGCCCCGGACGCCGGCGGCGACGCCGGGCCGGGGCCTTCATTAATGCACCGTGTCGTGGCAGGGTTCGAGCGTGGTCCACGCCCTCACCCTGGCCGGGTGCCCCGTGCACGAGCTGCTCGACCGCCAGGCCACCAGGCTGGCCCGGCGGCTCGTGAGCGGCTTCTCCGAGCAGATCCCCGTCTACCGGCGGCTGCCGAGGGAGGAGCTCGACGGCGACATCACGTTCATCACCCAGCACAACCTGCGCCTGATCTCGCGGGCCTTCCGCGACCGCCGGCCGCCCGGCAGGGCCGACCTCGCGCCGCTGCGGGAGTCGGCGGCGCGCCGCGCCCAGGAGGGGGTGCCGCTCGAAGCGCTGCTCGCGGCCTACCACCTGGGGGCGCGCATGATGTCGGAGTGGTTGTTCGCCGACGCCGGGCCCGCCGACCTGGACGACGTGCTGGAGGCCAACCGGATCGTGCTGCTCTACATGGAGGGGGCCACGGCCGCCGTCTGCTCGGCGTACCTGGAGGAGCGGGAGAGCCTGCTCAGCCAGGAGCAGCACGCCATGCACGCCGTCGTCGCGGCGCTGCTCGGCGGTGACCGGGCGGCGCTGGCGGGTCTGCGGCTGCCGCCGCGCTACCTGGTGCTGGCCGTGGCGGCGGGGCGGCACCCCGACGAGGACGGTCCCGGCGGGCCGGTCGCCGGGCGGCGCAAGCTGCACCGGCTCAGGAGCGCGGTGCAGCGGTTCACGGCCGAGCCGGTGCTGCCCGCGCTCGACACGGCGGGCGGGCTCGTGCTGGTGCCGCTCCAGGGGGAGGGACCCGAGCTCGGCGAACTGGCACGGACGGCGGGCAAGGCCGCGGGCGTGCCGGTGTGGCTGGCCGCCGAGTGCGCGCCGCCGCAGGAGGTGCCCGCGGCGGCGCGGCTGGTGGAGGAGGTGCTGGAGGTGGTGCGCGTCTTCGAGCAGCCACCGGGCGGCTACCGCCTGGCCGACGTGCTGCTCGAATACCAGCTCACCCGGTCGAGCCAGGCCACGGAACTGCTGGCCGGGCTGCTCGACCCGCTGCTCGACCACCCCGACCTGCTCAGGACGCTCACCGCGTACCTGGACCTGGGCCTCGACCGGCGGCGTACCGCGGAGTTGCTGCACGTGCACCCGAACACGGTCGACTACCGCCTGCGCAGGGTCGTCGGGCTGACCGGGCTCGACCCGATGGACCCGGCCCACCTCCAGCGGATCGGGGCCGCGCTGGCGGCCCGCCGGCTCACCGGGCCGCCCCAGTGACCGCCCCAGTGACCGCCCCAGTGACCGCCGCAGTCACCACTCCGGCGAAGCCGCGCATGCCCGCCGCGTTCGGATGGAACGGCGCGGCCGGTGAGGCGGGCACGTACGGCTCGATCCACCGCGCGCCGGCCGAGGCGCACGGGTCGTGGCCGACGCTCGGGGTCTGCAGGTCGATGAAGCCCACGCCGGCCGCGGCGGCCTGCTCGGCCAGCATCTGGTTGAAGTACATGAGCGTGGCCCGGATGTAGTTCGCGTCCGCCTTGATGATCGGGACGCGCGGGTAGCAGCCGTTCTGCGGCGCGTACGTGCCGTAGCCGACCATGAAGATCCTGGCCCGCGGGGCGCGGGCGCGGATGTCGGAGACCAGGGTGAGCAGGCGGGGCCGCAGCGCGTCGGTGTCGACCCGCCACTTGTCCTTGCCGTCCACGACGTAGTCGTCGTTGCAGGCGTCGCCGATCGGCGGGGGCAGCAGGTTCAGGCAGTCCTCGATGAAGCCGGTCAGGCCGACGTCGTTCGCGCCGATCTGCACCGTGACCAGCGTCGTGTCGGCGCTGAGCGCGTCGAGTTGGGGCGCGACGTCGCCGAGTTCGGTGCTCTGCGGCTGGTACATGTCCTTGGTGTCGGCGCCCGAGCAGGTCACGTCGCGGAAGGTGGCCGCGCCGATGGCCTGGGCGGTCAGGCGCGGGTAGTCGCGGTCGGAGCGCAGGCAGCCGAGATGGATCTGGTTGGGCACGAGCGGTCCCGCGGCGGCGGAGTCGCCCAGGGCCACGTACACCTCGGATGGGGCGGCTTGCGCCGGTGGGGCGAGGGCGAGCGCGAGGCACGCGGTGGTGAGCAGCAGGGACATTCGCCGGAGCATGGCGACTCCTTCACAGGGGGTGAGCGGGGGTGTCGTCAGCGGCGGAAGGGGCCGGTGACCTCGTAGGTGATGCCTCCGGTGCCGGCGGTCTCGCCGCTGGTGCCGCGCTGGGAGGAGAAGTAGAGCCGGGTGCCGTCGGGGGAGAAGGCGGGCCCGGTGATCTCCGACCGCTCCTGGCCGTCGAGCCGCATGATCGGGGCCACGACGCCGTCGGGGGTGATGATGTTGATCTCCATGTTGCCGCCGTCCTCGGCCACGTAGAGGTCGCCGGACGGGCGGCCGGTGATGTTGTCCACGCCGTCGAGCGTGCCGCCGCCGTCGTAGATCGCGGTCACGGTCTGGCGGGCGGTGTCGTACGCCCAGACCTTGCGGTCGCCCTTGGCGGTGAAGTAGCAGACGCCCGCGGCGTAGTGGCAGCCCTCGCCGCCGTCGAAGTGCCTGGCATCCGCGACCTGGTGCCTGGTCTGGCGCTCCAGCACGGCGGGCGACGGGTCGGGGACGGGCCGCCACTCGACGCCGTCGCCGCCGGTGCCGCACAGCACGTCCAGCCGCCCGCTGGACAGCTCGCCCCAGGTGGTGGGCGTGAAGCGGTAGAGGCAGCCGTCGCTCTCGTCCTCGGTCAGGTAGATCACCTTGTGGTCGGGGTCGCAGGCGGCGGCCTCGTGCTTGAAGCGGCCCATGGCGGGACGGGGCTGGGCCCCGCGCACGCCGTACGGGTCGGTCTCGTAGACCCGGCCGCGGAAGATCTCCTCGCACGACAGCCAGGTGTTCCAGGGGGTGGCGCCGCCCGCGCAGTTGAGGTTCGTGCCGTTCAGGACGCGGTAGGCGTCGCCGATCGACCCGTCGGCCCGGAACCTGATCGCCGACGCGCCGCCCACCAGCGGCACCTCGGAGTTGGACACGTAGATCCAGCCGGTGCCGTCGGGGAAGCAGGCGCCTCCGTCGGGGGCCGGGTGCCAGAGCGTGCCGCCGACGCTGCGGCCCGTCCTGGCCACGACGCGGCCGGTGAATCCGGCGGGTAACGCCATGCCGTTGGCGTCGGGCCCGCCGAGCGGACCGTACGGGCTCACCCCGGCGGTCACCGACGCCACCGCCTCGTGCCACACCGCCCCGGAGAACGCCACCGATACGGGCACGGCTGTCAGAAAGGTACGGCGGCGCATGAAGGCTCTCCCGTGGTCGCGGTTGGATTCGCAGACACACGATGAGCCATGCTCGTCATTCTGTGAACTGGACAGGGCAGTAAACGTCGGCGGTCAAATCTGTGACGCCTCACAAAGCCGCCGGAGCTGAGGTGAGCAGGGGTGAGCCGGGGTGACGGTGGGCCGGGTCAGGGTGAGCCGGGCCGCCACATCGGCCGGAGCAGCGCCCCGTCCGGCGGCGCGTACGGCTCCAACGCCTGGTACCCGTGCCGCGCGTACAGGTCGCGGTTGCGCGGGTCGCCGGCCTCCAGGTACGCGGGCCGCCCGCCCAGCCTGGCGTGCTGGTAGTGCGGCAGGGCCGTGCCGAGCCCCTGGTCGTGCCGTTCGGGGTGCACGGCGAGGAAGGCGAGGCGGTGGTGCGGCGGCTCCGGGCGGTTGGCCGCGGACAGCCCGTCGAGCGTGCGGAACCGTTCGGCCCACTCGCCGGTGGCCTCGGAAAGCCTGCGGTCGTAGTCGTGCGGGACGGGCGGCGGCGAGTCGTGACGCAACCACACGGCCACGGCGGGGCCGTCGTCGATCAGGTGGATCTCGCCGTGCTCGGCGGCGTGCTCGACGAGGATGCGGAAGCCGGCGGGCAGTACCCCGGGCCGGCCCGTCCGCCCGAAGCGTGGCGATCTCCGGCTTCTGGCGTTTCGCTGACGTGTCCCTTACGCGGTTGGGAGATCCACTTGTTCCTGCCTGGGGTATCGGTGCCCGTGATCACGATCAGGAGGCACTGCAGATGGCGGACTTTCCCATCGTTGTCGGCATAAATCGCACCAAGGATGGTTCCATCGCCGTCGCGGTGGGCGAGTCGGGCATGTACGGCCTGCAGAAGGAGCGCGTCAGCCGCCGCAAGCACCACTGGGGCCGCCTCGGCGACCTGCCCGACTGTTACCTGCCGGCCATGCCGCTGCTGAAGGAGCCGGTGGACCTGGTCGTCGAGGGGTACTCGTCCGACACCGAGATCGAGCACGTGGGCGCCTACCAGGAGGAGGCGCGCGAGACGCTCGGGCTCAAGGGCGGCGCGCCGATCGTGCTGGTCTCGCACCACCTCACCCACCTCTACAGCGCGTTCTACCCCTCGCCGTTCGAGCAGGCCGCGGGGCTGGTGATCGACGCGCGGGGCAGCCGGGTCAGGGACTTCACCGAGCACGCCCCGCTGCCCGCGGGCACGGGCGGCGACCTGCTGGAGGTGGCCTCGTTCTACCGGTGCTCGCGCGGGCGGATCGAGTGCCTGGCCAAACAGGTCTGGGACGGCGACTGGGACCGTCCCGCCGGCCTCGGCTGCTTCTACACGCTGCTGACCAGGATGGTGTGGTCCGAGGGCGAGGGCAACGAGGCCAAGGTCGCCGACCTGGCCGCGTTCGGCGACCCCGACGCGCTCGGCCTGCCCGACCTCGACGTACGCGGCCACGAGGTGCACATCCCGCCCGCCTGGCTCAGGACGTTCGGCCGCCACGACGTCTTCGTCTACGAGCCCGGCGGCGAGGAGTTCCGCCGCGCCGCGAACCTGGCCGCCGCCGGCCAGCGCGCCTTCGAGCGGGCGCTGGCCCGGGTGGTGGCCTGGCTGCACACCGAGACCGGGCTGGACACACTGGCCTTCGCCGGCGGGGCCGCGCTGAACTGCGCGGCCAACGGCCGGCTGCTGCGCGAGTCCCCGTTCCGCGAGGTGTACGTCCCGCCCGCCCCGCACGACGGCGGCACGGCCGTGGGCTGCGTCCTGTACGGGCTCGTCGCCTGCCTCGGCGCGGACAGCCGCTTCCGCTGGACGGACGACTTCCTCGGCCCGGTCCCCGACGGGAGCGAGATCGAGGCGGCCGTCCGCGCCCTGCCCGACGGCCTGTACGCCGAGCGGCCCGACGACCTGGCGGGCGAGGTGGCGGCGCTGCTGGACAGCGGGCGCGTGGTGGGGCTGCACCAGGGCCGCAGCGAGTCGGGACCGCGGGCGCTGGGCAACCGGAGCATCCTCGCCGACCCCCGCAACCCGGACATGCAGGACTACATCAACTTCGAGGTGAAGGGGCGCGAGTGGTTCCGTCCGCTGGCGTCGCTGGTGCCGGCCGAGCACGCCGGGGACGTCTTCGATGTGGCCGGGCCCGCCCCGTTCGGGCAGTACGCCGCCGACGTCCACCCCGAGTTCCGCGACCGGCTGCCCGGGATCACGCACGTGGACGGCACGTCCGCGCCGCAGACGGTCGAGCCGGAGCGCTCCCCGTTCCTGCACGCCCTGCTGAGCAGGTGGCACGCGCGGGCCGGCACGCCGGTACTGATCAACACCTCGCTGAACAGGTCGGGCGAGCCGCTGACCGAGACGCCGGACCACTCGATCGAGACCCTGCGCCAGAGCGGCATGCACGCGCTGGCGATGCCGCCGTACCTGATCCGCAAGCGGGCCGAGCCGCCGCTCCCCGGGCCGCCCGCCTGAGCGTCAGGTGATGTGGAGGCGCAGGTCAGCGCGGTTCTTGGGTTCCGGGGCGGTGCCGGGTACGTTCGGTGGCATGCGCGTCCACCGACCCGCCGCGGCGCTGACCCTGCTCGCCGCGCTGTCCGCCGGGTGCGCCGCGCCCGCCGTCCATCAGGCGGTGCCGCCCGTCCCGGCGTCGTCCGGCGTCACCCGGTCGCCGGACGCGGGCCCGCTGGCGGGGAAGACGGTGGTGATCGACCCGGGGCACAACGGCGGCAACGCCTCCCATCCGAAGGAGATCAACCGCCAGGTCGATGTCATCACCGGCCGCAAGCCGTGCAACACCGTCGGCACCGAGACCGCCGACGGCTACCCGGAGCACGCCTTCACCTGGGACGTCGCCGGCCGGCTGAAACCGATCCTGGAACGGCTGGGCGCCGAGGTCGTGCTCACCCGTCCCGACGACAAGGGTGTGGGCCCGTGCGTCACCGAGCGGGCCGCGATCGGCAACGAGGCCAGGGCGGACGCCGTCGTGTCCATCCACGGCGACGGGGCCGCGCCGGGCGGGCACGGCTTCCACGTGATCATGCCGGGCCTGCTGCGCGGGCACAACGACAACGTGGTCAAGCCGTCGGCCAGGCTGGGCCGGGACCTCCGCGACGCCTACCGGGAGGGCACCGGCCTGCCGTACGCCACCTACACCGGCCGGGACGGCCTGCAGACCCGTACCGACCTGGGCGGGCTCAACCTGTCGAAGCGGCCGGTGGTGTTCATCGAGTGCGGCAACATGCGCAACCCGGGCGACGCCGCCAAGATGTCCGACCCCGCCTTCCGCGAGCGCATGGCCGCCGCCCTCGCCATGGGCGTCAGGCGGTTCCTGGACTAGCGTCGGCGCGCCGGAACACGGTCACCGCGGAGCCCGCGGGGCGTTCGAAGCCCTGCTCGTACCAGGTGCGGCCGAGGTCGGGGTAGCGGACGCCGCCGGAGCGGGGCGGGCGGGCTCAGCCGTGCGGGCAGAGGGGTTCGCCGCCGACCACGCACGCGATGTCGTCGAGTTCGCAACTCAGCAACGTGCCGTCCATGCCGAGCACGAGCACCAGATCGCGCCGCGACGGATGGGCCAGCATGACCCGCCCGACGACGCCGTTGTCCAAGATCACGGTAGGCCGGCCTGCCGCGTTGTCCATGCCCTCGTGACTCCTCTCAGGGTCCGGAACGAGCCCCGCGCCGGACCCGTCATCACCAGGATGCACAGGCTTTCCCTCGATGCGCATCGGTCCTGCGGCGGTAATTCCCTACGTCGCAGGTAGGAGGCGCACGGATCGTCGGCCGGCCGGCGGCGGTGACGCCGTCATTCTCTCCTTCCGCACCGGCGCCGCTCTTCCCGGCCCCGCATCGGGCGGGCCCGCCGGGACCGGCTCAGTAGGACTTGAGGGCGATGTCGGTGGCGAACTTGTCGCCCAACTTGGTCATCAGGCCCATCATCAGGCCCGACCTGAGCATGCGGTTGCGCATGCGCAGCCGCGTCGGGGTCGCGGGGGCGAGGAAGGGGCCGGCGTTGCCGTTCTTGGCGATCTTGGCGTACCGCTGGAACTGCCGCTCGTACTCCGCGAAGGCCGCGCGGTGCTCGCCGCCCGCCGCGGCCAGCTCGCCCGCCAGCACGTACGCGCCCACCATCGCCAGCCCCGAGCCGAACCCGCCCAGCGTGTTGCCGTACGCCGCGTCGCCCAGCAGCACCACCCGGCCCTGGCTGTAGCGCTCGATCCGCACCTGGCTGATCGAGTCGAGGTAGACGCTCTGCGAGCGGCGCACCGCCTCCAGGATCCGCTGAGTCCGCCAGCCCATGCCCTGGTAGGCGCGCACGAGGATGTCCTTCTGCTGCTCCACGTCGTAGCGGTCGTAGGTGAGCGGCTCGGAGGCGAAGACGAAGAACACCGGCGCCTTCGGCCCGGCCGTGGCCACCAGCCGGCCCGGCTCGTTGTACATCTGCGCCACCGGCCCGAAGTCCTCCTCCACGTCCACCAGGGCGTAGTGGTAGCCGAGGTGGCGGACGTAGTCGGGCTCGGGGCCGAAGGCCAGCCGGCGCACGTTCGAGTGGATCCCGTCCGCGCCGACGACCAAGTCGTACGTGGCGGGCGCGGCGTGTTCGAAGGTGACCTGGACGCCGCCGGGCGTCTCGGTGAGCGAGGTGATCGAGTCGCCGAAGACGTACTCGCAGTGCGGGGCGGTGCGCTCGTACAGGATCCTGGCCAGGTCGCCGCGCCTGATCTCCAGGGCGCCGCCGGTGAACTCGCCGGACATGACCGCCAGCTTGCGGCCGTCGGCGTCCACGATCTCCTGGTCGGCGCCGCCCGTCTGGAGGCGGCGCATGTCGTCCAGGATGCCCATGCGGCTCAGCACGGTGAGGTGGGTCTCGCCCTTGAAGTCCACCGCCTGACCGCCGGGGCGCAGGGCCTTGGCCTTCTCGACGACGGTGGCCCGGTAGCCGTGGTGGGTGAGCCAGTGGGCGAGCGCGGGACCGGCGATGCCGGCGCCGGAGATGAGGACGTTTCGCATGTCAGTCAGCTTCGCGAGCCGCGCTGACAACCCGGCGACCGTCCGCTGACAGGGCGGCACGGGGGTGTCAGCGCGTCGCCACCGGTGACGGCACGGGGGTGTCAGCGCGTGCCGCCGGGCGGGCCGCTACCGGTGGCGGAAGGGGGTGTCAGCACGTCGCCACCCGTGGCGGAAGGGGGTGGAAGCGCGTCGCCACCGGTGGCCGGAAGGGGCGGCGAGGCGCTATCGGCCGGCGGTGGCGCGCAGGGTGGCCAGTGCCTCGTCCGCGGACATCGCCGCACCCCCGGCGTACGCCGCCGCGAACGCCTCGGCCCCGAGCGTACGGGTGGCGCCAGCGGCGGTGGCGGCCACGTCCCGGTCGCCGGACACGGCCATGCCCCGCACCGCGACCCCGATCCCGAGCAGCAGCGCCGCCCGCTCCGCCGCCTCCCGTCCGGTCCCCGTGAACAGCGCGTGGCCGGCCAGGCCCTCGGCGGCGTCGGCGACGTCGGTGGCGAAGGGGGAGTCGAGGGCGTCCGCCAGGGCCTGGCCGTGCGCCTGGGTGGCGGCCTCCGCGTCGCCCCTGGCCTCGGCGAGGCGGCCGAGCGCGGTGTGCAGGTGCGACCTGATCCCGCCGGCGGTGAACGCGCCGGTCTCCGCGCCGGACAACGCCGCCCCGAGCTGCCTGGCCGCCTCGTCCAGGTCGCCTTCGAGCCGGGCGATCTCCCCGAGCTGGAGGTGCACCCAGGTCGTCACCTCCGGCCGGCCCAGCCGTCGTTCGATCTCGCCCGCCCGCTCGTAGTCGGCCCGCGCCGCCGCGGCGTCGCCCGCCCGCCGGCGCGCCTCGGCCCGCCGGCCGAGCACCTCGGCCAGCTCGTCGAGCGTGCCCAGCTCCTCCAGCAGCTCGACGGACTCCGCCCACAGGTCCATGGCCCGCCGCCAGTCGCCGCGCCGGCTCGCGAGCAGCGCCAGCCAGTCGAGCGCCTGCGCCTTCCCCCAGCGCTCGCCCAGCGCGCCGAAGTCGGCGAGCACCGACTCCAAGATCTGCTCCGCCTCGGTGACCGCGCCGTCGTGCAGCCTCATCAGCGCGATGCTGAGCCGGATGAGGGCCTCGCCCCACGGCTCGGCGCCGAGCAGCCGCCGCCCCTGCCCGGAGGCCGGCTCCTCGTCCGGAGGGCCCGCGATCATCCCCCACAGCGCGACGCCGAACCGGTAGCGCACCGGCCGGTCGAGCGACCCGACGACCTGCCTGGCCCGCGTCCAGTGCGGCGAGCCCGCCTCGGGCACGGCGTGCAGGACGGCCAGCACGTACTCCTCCTCCAGCCCGGCGGGCAGCTCGGAACCGCAGCCGTCGAGCAGGCGTCCGGCGGGCCCGGCGGCCTGGCCGCGCCGCCCGCTCAGCCACCAGTACATGGCCAGCGTGCCCATCAGCCGCCACGCGACCGGCCGGTCGTGCTCGACGCCCCAGTGCAGCGCCGCCTGGAGGTTGGCGTCGTCGGCCGACAGCACGGCCAGCCAGTCGAGTTGCTCGGCCCGGTGGAGGTGGTCGTGGGCGCGCTGCGCGAACTCCAGGTACCAGGCGGCGTGGGCCCGCCGCAGCCGTTCCTCCTCGCCCGCCTCCGCCAGCCGCTCCAGGCAGAACAGCCGGATGGTGTCGAGCATCTGGTAACGCTCGCCGTCGGTCTCGACCAGCGACTTGTCCACGAGGTCGGCCAGCGCCTCGCCGCCCTCCGCGCCGCAGACGCGTTCGACCGCCTCCAGGGTCGCGCCGCCGGTGAAGACCGCCAGCCGCCTGGCCAGCTCCTGTTCCCCGGCCCCGAGCAGGCTCCAGCTCCACTCCACCACCGCGTGCAGCGTCCGGTGCCGGGCGGCGGCCGTACGGTCGCCGCGCGAGAGCAGCCGGAACCTGCCGTGCGCGGCCAGCCGGTCGGCGACCTCCGCCACCCCGAACGTCCGCAGCCGCGCCGCCGCCAGCTCGATGGCCAGCGGCAGGCCGTCGAGCGCGGCGCAGATCCGCAGCACCGCCTCCAGGTTGCCGGGGCCGAGCGAGAACCCCGGCCGCACGGCCGCCGCACGGTCGGCGAACAGCCTGACCGCCGGGTAGCCGAGCGGGTCGTGCGCGTCCGGCGGCGGGACGGTCAGCGGCGCGAGCGGGACGAGGTGCTCGCCGGTGAGGCCCAGCGGCTCCCTGCTGGTGGCCAGGATGCTCAGACCGGGGCACTCGGCGAGCAGGCGGCGGGCCAGCACGGCGGCCTCGGCGATGACGTGCTCGCAGTTGTCCACGACGAGCAGCAGCTCCTGCCCGGCCAGCGCGGCGACGAGCACCCCGGCGGGGCCGGGCCCGCCGCCGGCCGCCGGCCTGAGCGCCGGCTCGCGCAACCCGAGCGCCCCGAGCACGGCCCGCGCCACCTGCTCCGGGCCGGACCCCGTGGCCACCAGCGACAGGTCCGCGAAGGCGACCTCGGCGGCGGGCGACGGGAGCCGGGGGCGGCGGGTCGTGGCCTCGATGGCCAGGCGGGTCTTGCCGGTGCCGCCGGGCCCGACGATCGTGACCAGGCGGGCCGCGCGCAGGGCGGCCAGCACGTCGAGCTCCTCCTCGCGTCCGACGAAGCTGGTGAGCTGGGCGGGCGGGCCCGTCCGGGTGGCGCGCCCGCGCTCGCCGCGCAGGATCTCCAGGTGCAGGGCGGCCAGTTCGGGCGACGGGTCCGCGCCCAGTTCGCCGGCCAGCAGCCGCCGGCCCTCCTCGTACGCGGCCAGCGCCTCGGCCTGCCGCCCGGCCGCGTGCAGGGCCCGCATCAGCAGGCCGCGCGCCCGCTCCCGCAGTGGCTGCGCGGCCACCAGCGCGCCCAGCCCGGCGGAGGGGTCGGCGCCGGGGAGTGACAGCTCGGCCTCGTACAGGTCCTCGGTGGCGGCCAGCCGCAGCTCCTCCAGCCGCAGCGCCTGCGCCGCGGCGAACGGGGCGTCGGCCACGTCCGCGAGCGCCGGTCCGCGCCACAGCTCCAGCCCCTCACGCAGCACGGACGCGGCCCGTCCGTGCAGCCCGGACGCGAGCAGCCCCCGCCCCTCGCGGGCCAGCCGTTCGAAGCGGTGCGCGTCGACGGACTCGGGGTCGGCGGCCAGCCGGTAACCGGCGCCGTGGAACTCGATCAGCCCGGCGGGCAGCCGCCGCCGCAGCCGGGAGACCTGCGCCTGTACCGCGTTGGCCGCGCCGGACGGGGGCCGGTCGCCGTACTGGCCGTCGATGAGGTGCTCGACGCTGACCAGCCGTCCCGCGTCGAGCAGCAGCATCGCCAGCAGCGCGCGCGGACGGGGCCCGCCGAGGGCGATCGGGTCGCCGCCGGGCGGCCACACCGCGAGCGGACCCAGGACGCCGAACTGCACGCCTCGATTGTCCCTCACCTCACCAGGTGAAACGTAATTATCGGTATACCTACCGATGCGAGTACGTATTTTCCCGCCGTCACGGAGCGCCTAGCGTCGGGCGGCAAGAAGGCGAAACGGCCCGCTCGCTCTCCCTCACCCCCCATTCCCTGTCACCGACGCGAACCCAGGCGACCCCGGGTTACGCGCGGGCCGCCGTGCGCCCACCAACGCGCGGCGGCCCAGGGAAGCGCCGAAAGGAGCAACACAGAGTGAAACGCAAAGCCTTACTCGCCGCGGTCGTGGGCCTCGCCACGGCCGCGACCGTGGTGTCACCGGCGCACGCCGCTCCGCCCGGAGCCGCCAAGTCCCAGGAGAGCGCGCGGGCGGCGGCGGCCGACCCCGCCTCGCTCGCCGCGGCGGTCGCCGACAAGGCCGTCTCCAACCAGCTCGACGAGCTCACCAGGGGCCCGGACGAGGCGTACAGCAGGGTCTCGGTCACGCCGGGCGCGAGCGACATGTTCTACGTGGCGTACGAGCGCACCTACAAGGGCCTGCCGGTGGTCGGCGGCGACGCCGTCGTGGTCACCGACGCGGCGGGGCACGTCAGGGACACCGTCGCGGCGTCGGGCCCGAGCCCGCGCGACGTGGCGACCAAACCCGCGATCAGCGCCGGCCGGGCCACCGAGGTCGCGCGGGCCGAACTGGAGCGGGTGGACGACACCGCCGAGCCGCGCCTGGTCGTGCTGGCCTGGGGCGAGCGGCCCCGGCTGACCTGGGAGGCCGTGGTCAGCGGCATCGACGCGGGCAAGCCGAGCATCCAGCACGTGTTCGTGGACGCGCGCACCGGCAAGATCGCCGACTCCTACGACCTCGTACGCGCCGGCACCGGCAACGGCTACTACTACGGCCAGGTCACCATCGGCACGAGCGGCTCCGGCAGCTCGTACTCGATGACCGACACCACCAGGCCCGGCATCCAGTGCGGCGGCCAGGGCGGCACCGCCTACACCGGCACCGACGACGCGTGGGGCAACGCCTCCGGCACCAACCTGGAGACCGCCTGCGTGGACGCGCTCTACGGCGTGCAGCGCGAGTGGGACATGCTGCGCGACTGGCTGGGCCGCAACGGCATCAACGGCAGCGGGCGCGGCTTCCCGGCGCGGGTCGGCCTGAACGACGTCAACGCCTACTGGAACGGCAGCTACACGAACTTCGGCCACAACCAGGCCAACACCCAGCAGGCCACGCCGATCGACGTGGTGGCCCACGAGTTCGGGCACGCGATCTTCCAGACCACCCCGGGCGGCGCCGGCTCCGGCAACGAGAACGGCGGCATCAACGAGGGCACCGGCGACATCTTCGGCGCGCTGACCGAGGCGTACGCCAACCACGCCGCCGACCCGCCGGACTACCTGGTCGGCGAGGAGGTCAACCTGGTCGGGCAGGGCCCGATCCGCAACATGTACAACCCGAGCGCGCTCGGCGACCCGAACTGCTACTCGTCGTCGATCCCCAGCACCGAGGTGCACGCGGCGGCCGGCCCGCTGAACCACTGGTTCTACCTGCTCGCCGAGGGCAACAACCCCGGCGGCGGCAAGCCGTCCAGCCCGATCTGCTCCGGCGGCCCCTCGTCGGTGACCGGTGTCGGCATCCAGAAGGCCGGCAAGATCTTCATGGGCGCGCTCGCCCGCAAGACGTCCGCCTGGCGCTACACGAACGTCCGCGCGGCCTCCGTCGCGGCCGTCATCGAGCTGTACGGCTCCAGCAGCGCCGAGTGCAACACCACGAAGGCCGCCTGGAGCGCGGTGAGCGTGGCGGCGGCGTCGGGTGAGCCCGCGTGCGGCACGCCGGGCAACGACTTCTCGCTCTCGCTCAACCCGTCCGCCGGCAGCGGCGCCCCCGGCCAGCAGGTCACGGCCACGGTCAGCACGCAGACCACCTCGGGCACCGCGCAGACCGTGACCCTGTCGGCGTCGGGCCTGCCGTCCGGCACCACGGCGAGCTTCAGCCCGGCGTCGGTGACCTCGGGCAGCGCCTCGACGCTGACGCTGTCGGTCGGCTCGGCCACGGCACAGGGGACGTACCCGATCACCGTCACCGGCACGGGGGCGACCTCGCACACCGCGTCGTACTCGCTGACCGTCGGCCAGGGCCCCGGCGGCGATGACCCGCCGGACATCAGCCTGACCAACGTCAAGGCACACCTGACGCAACTCCAGTCGATCGCCACCGCCAACGGCGGGAACCGCAGGTCCACGACCAACGGCTACCTGCAGTCGGTGTCGTACGTCGAGGACAAGCTGCGCGCGGCCGGCTACACCGTGGTCCGGCAGAGCTGCACCACCGCCTACTGCACCAGCGGCGCGGGCCCGAACCTGATCGCCGACTGGCCGGGCGGCGACGCCAACCAGGTCATCATGTCCGGCGCGCACCTCGACGGCGTGGCCGCCGGGCCCGGCATCAACGACAACGGCTCCGGCTCCGCGAACCTCCTCGAGGTCGCCCTCACCCTCGCCCAGCGCAACCCGACCCTGGCCAAGCACGTCAGGTTCGGCTGGTGGACGGACGAGGAGCAGGGGCTCAACGGGTCGGAGTACTACGTGGCCTCCCTCAGCGCCGCCGAGCGGTCGAGGATCCAGGTCTACTACAACTACGACATGACGGGCTCGACCAACGGCGGCTACTTCATCAACAACATCAACACCGCCGGGGCCGCGTACCTCAAGGAGTTCTACGACCGGCTGAGCCTCCAGCCCGAGGAGAACGTCGAGGGCGCCAACCGCTCCGACGACGCCTCCTTCCGCAACGCCGGCATCGCCAGCTCGGGCGTCGCGGCCGGAGCCAGCGCCACCAAGACCACGGCGCAGGCGGCCAAGTGGGGCGGCACGGCAGGACGCGCGTACGACTCCTGCTACCACTCCTCCTGCGACACCACGGCCAACATCAACGACACCGTCCTGGACCGGGCGGCCGACGCCGCCATGTACGCGGTCTGGAAGCAGGCGGTCGGCGGCACCCCGCCCACCCGTGACTTCTCGATGTCGGCGAGCCCCGCGAGCGGCACCGTGCAGGCGGGTTCGGCGGCCACGTCCACCATCGCCACCAGCACCACGGCGGGCACCGCCCAGACCGTGAACCTGGCGGCCGCGGGCCTGCCGACCGGCGCCACGGCCACGTTCAACCCGGCCTCGGTGACCTCGGGCGGGACCGCCACGCTGACGATCTCGACCGCGCCCACCACCCCGGCCGGCAGCTACACCGTCACGGTGACCGGTACGGGCGAGGCGGCCACGCGGACGACGACGTACGCGCTGACCGTCCAGAGCACCACGGGCGGCCGGACCTTCACCAACGACACCGACCGTCCGATCTACGACTACAGCAACACCCAGAGCTCGATCACCTCCACCGCGACGGGCACCGCGACCTCGCCGGTCCGGGTGTCCATCACGATCAGCCACACGTGCGCGGAGGACCTCGACATCTGGCTGCGCGGCCCCAACGGCACCTGGTACGTGGTCGACAGCTACGGCGGCACGACCTGCACCTCCTACGGCACCAGGACGTTCTCCGTCCCGGTGAGCCAGCAGGCGGCCGGCACGTGGGTGCTCGACATCGAGGACGTCTACGCCGGTGACACCGGCTACCTCGACTCGTGGAGCATCACGGTCTGACCGGTCTACGACTCGGGGGTGACGGGCCCCGGCCGATCCTCCGGCCGGGGCTCTCTCACCTCCGCCCGCGTGCGCACGCCCAGCTTCTGCAGCACGCGGGCGACGTGCGTGTCCACGGTGCGCCGGGACAGGTACAGCACTTCGGCGATCTCCCTGTTCGTCCGGCCGAGCGCGACCAGCCTGGCCACCTCGCTCTCTCTCGGCGACAGCACCCCGGCCGCCGCCCGTCTGGCCCGGCGGGGCGCGGCCGGCCTGCCGGGGCCCAGCTCGCGCAGCAGGCGGCGGCAGCGGGCCGCGTCGTGGGTGGCGCCGAGCACGGCGTACCGCTCGCCCGCCTCGGCGACCAGCTCCACGGCCCGCGCCCGCTCCTCGGGTCGATCGCCGGGGTGCGCACCTCCGGCGGCCGGCGCGAGCCGGGCGGCGGCCTCCAACTCGGCCGCCCGAGCCGCCGCGTACGGCCGGGGCATCGCCAGGTACGCCAGCCGGGCCCGCGCGTAACACCGCGCCGCCTCGTCGTACGCGCCCGCGTCGCTCGCCAGCGCGCCCCTGGCCAGGTCGAGCCCGGCGTGCGCGGAGGGCGCGTTCCTGCCCCTGATGCCCGCCGCGAACTCGGCCACCAGCCCGGCCGCCGCCGGCGCCCGCCCGTCCCGCAGCAGCGCGGCCACGGCGGCCGGGACGAGCTGGTCGCCCCACACCCACACGCCCTTGCGCCGCAGCCGGGTCACCGCCAGTTCGGCCGCCGCCAGCGCCGGAGCCAGCTCGCCCCTGGTCAGGTGCAGCTCGACCAGCCCGCTCGACCCCGCCACCGCGACCGGCAGGAAGCCGGAGTCCAGGTCCCGTACGCGGGCCGACTCCAGATGCTCGCCGGCCTCGTCCCACTCGCCCCTGGCCAGGGCCAGCACGCCGAGCGCGAGCCGGGCCTCGACCGCCGGCAGCGGCGCCTCGAACGTCATCGCGACGGCGGCCAGCGCCCGTTCGCGCAGCCCGGTCCAGCGGCCGGTCAGCAGGTCGAGCCGGATCGAGGACATCTCCACCAGGAACGCCGGGTACAGCGCGCCGGTCTCCTCGGCGACCCGCCTGCTGAGCTCGGCGAACCCCCAGGCCGCGGCGTAGTGCCCGAGGGCGAGCGCGGCGTCGTACAGGTTGGAGTAGCCGCGCGCGACCTGCCTGCGCACGGCCGCGGACGGGTCGTTGACCGGCAGCGTGCCCGCCAGCTCGAACGCGTCGGGCGAACCGACGTACATGGCCAGGCTGACCTTGTTGGCCTCCACCGCGGCGGTCAGCTCGCGATCCCGGCCCGCCGCGAGCAGGTGCTCCGCCCGCGTCATCCACTCCTCGTGCACGGCCAGCGGCTCGCCGCCCCACACGGGCATCGCCAGCAGCGCCAGGCCGCGGGCGGCCAGGCACGGGTCGCCGTCCAGGTCGGGGAGCGCGGCCAGGATCTCCTGGCGGCCCGCGGCGATCTCGCCCGCCTGGTTGGACAGCAGCACGCCCAGGTTGAGCCGGGCCTCGCCGCGCACCCGGGGGGACAGGCGGTCGTCGGACAGCAGGTGGCGCAGGATGCGGACGACACGCCGGTGCGACAGGCCGATCGCGGCGATCCGGCTGAGCCTGAGCGCCAGCGTGCCCCGCGCCTCGCCGGGCAGCTTCGGGTCGGACAGCAGCCCTTCCAGCAGTTCCACGGACAGGGGGATGTCGCCGATGGCGGCGGCGTGGTCGGCGGCGGCGCTGCCGTGCCGCTGCCAGGCCGTGACGTCGCCGGTGCGGCGGGCATGATGGGCGAGCTGGACGAGGGGCGGCGGGTCGAGGACGGCCAGCGCGGCCATGGCCCGGCGGTGCGTGAGCCGGCGGTCGGGGCCGGGGATGGCGTCGTAGACGGCCTGCTGGGCGAGGGCGTGGCGGAAGCCGTACAGGCTGTCGGGGTGTTCGCGCAGGACGCCGGCCCGTAGCGCCTCGGTCAGCCCGGACTCGCTGTCCGATACGGCGTTGATCAGCGGCTCCTCCGCCGGGATCCCCAGGACGGCGGCGGCGTGCACGGCGCGCAGCGCGGCCGGCGACAGGCCGGTGAGCCGTTCGGCCATCGCCTCGCGCAGCAGCACCGGCACGCCCATCCGGTCGAGCGCCTCCGGTTCGGGCAGGCGGCCCTCGTCGTCGAGCAGCGAGCGCATCGCCTCCTCGATCACGAACGGCACCCCGGCCGTGCGCTCGTGCAGCTTGGCCGCGAAGGCGGCGCTGAGCGCGGGCGGCGGGCCCGTTGCGGCGGTCGCCGCGGTCCCGGTTCGCGTGGAGGTCTCGGAGGGTCCGGTGCGTGCGGAGGGCACGGCGGCGGGGTCGGCGCGGGCCGAGGTGAGCAGGGCGGCGGCCAGGCTGCGCACCTCCTCGACGTCGAGCGGCGTCAGCGAGATCACCTCCCCGCGCACCCCGGGCGTCCTGCGGTACGCGTGCCCGAACGGCAGCCCCGGCACCGGCAGTTCCTCCCGCCGGAACGTCACCACCAGCGCCAGCCCCTCGGGCGGCTGGTCGGTGAGGAACCGCAGCAGGTCCCGGGTGCCGTCGTCGGCCCAGTGCAGGTCCTCGACCACGAGCACGGTCGGCCCCGCCGCGCCGAGCAGCGCGTGCACCGCGCGGAACAGGTGGTGCCGCTCGGCGCGCGGGTCGTCCACGGCGGGTGGAAAGGGCGCGGGGGGCAGGTGTCCGGCCAGTTCGGGCAGGTATCCGCGCAGCGCCCCGGTGACCGGGCTGAGCCGGTCCCGGCCGGGCAGCGCCGCGGCGATGTGGCGCAGCGCGTCGAACACCGGCCCGTACGGGAACGGCTCGCGGATCTGCCGGCAGTGACCGAGCAACACCGTCCTGCCGGGCCCGCCGGGTGCGGTGAGGCGGTCGAGTGCGGCCCGGACGAGGCTGGTCTTGCCGATGCCCGCCTCGCCCTGCACCTGGACGACGGCCGGCGGGCAGGTGATGGCGTCGGTGAGTACCCGCAGCGGGGCGTCGCGCCCGACCAGCGCAGGAGAAGCCAGGCTTGCCATCGGGTCTCCGTAAGAGTGGCAGGTTCTCTGCGTTCCCCTCGCGAGTGTGCTGGCTCCGCACTGATTCGTCCATCGCCGGTATCAGACCTGGGTCTTACGCACCTCCCACGCCCCGGCCCCGGCGCGGGTGCTCGATCCCGGTCGCCGCGTGATCTTGATACGGGATAATGATCTTGTGCGGGCCCTGACCGCAGCCGGGGCTCGCACGCCTTGCGAAGGTAGGCTGCTTCCATCATGGACAGCACCGTGGGGCTGCGGGAACGCAAGAAGGCCGAGACCCGCCAGGCCGTGCACGAGGCGGCGCTGCGGCTCGTCGTCGAGCGTGGTTTCGACTCCGTCACCGTCGAGGCCATCGCCGACGCGGCCAACATCTCGCGCCGCACGTTCTCCAACTACTTCTCCGGCAAGGAGGACGCGCTGCTCTACGGGGAGGAGCAGCGCTTCCAGTCGCTCGTGGAGCAGGTACGCGCCCAGCCCGCCGAGCTGTCGGCCTGGCAGGCGCTCCGGGCGGCGATCGACGACCTGCAACGGGAGATGGAGGAGCCCGAACGCGAGTGGGCGCTGCGCACCCGGCTGGCCCGGCGGCACCCGTCGCTGCTGGCCCGTCAGCTCGCCAACCACGCGGCGCTGGAGCGCGACCTGGCCGAGGCCGTCGCCGGGCGGGCGAGCGAGGTGCCGTCCCGGGTGCTGGCGGCGGGCTTCCTGGTCGCGCTGCGGCTGGCCGCACACCTGTGGACGGAGGAGCGGGAGGCCCGCACGCTGCGCGAGGTGATCGGCGAGACGCTCGATCACATGGAGCGGCCGTTCACCTGACGCCCTCCGGCGGAGGAGGCGTGGCGGCTCGCTCGCCACGCCCCGATGGGCACCGTTACGACCTGCGAGGTCGCGCCGCCGGCGGGGCCGGCCAGCGCTTCCGGACTGGTGGCGACCGCCGCGCGGGGTTGATCTCTCCTTATCGGTTGTCCCCGACGATGTGACCGGTGAAGGTGTCCACGTCCACGGCGGAACGCGCGACGACCGCGCCGCCGCTGACCAGGGCCAGGTGCAGCCGCCCGCTCGTCCAGCCCGCGGGCAGTTCGGCCCGCACCTCGGCGGCGCCGCTGAGCAGGAACGGCTTGGCCTCGACCCGCGGGCCCTCCGCACCGGGGCCGGCGGGCGTCGCGCCGAAGACGGGCGTCCAGGCGGTGTGCAGGCGGCCGTCGACCGGCTCGGCGCCGTGGTGCGAGACCCGCACCGGGACGTTCACCGCGCCCGTCTCGCTGAGCAGGTCGCGGCCGGGTGCGACCGGGACGACGTCCAGCACGAGCGTGGTCGTGGCGTTGGCGTCGGCCGGGCGCACCCCGGCCAGGTCCTTGGCCCGGCGCTCGAAGTCCAGCAGGCCGGCCGACTCGTGCTCGATGTCGTACAGCTCGGTGTAGACGTAACCGGCCACGCGGTCGTGGCGGCGCAACTCCTGGGTCTGCCAGCGAAGGTGCCAGCCCCGCTCGACGGAGGTGAAGCCGGTGCCGTACTCGCTGTTGAGGTTGGGCAGGCCGCGCAGCGGCTGGTCCGGCGACCCGGCGAGCTTCTTGCGGACCACGAAGTCGGGGCCGAGCTTGACGGGGAAGTCGTCCTGGCGGCCGTCGAGCAGCGCGGCGACCGTCCGGCCCCAGGAGGCGGCGGACTCGTCGTAGTAGTGCCAGTCGAGCAGGTCGGTCTTGACGTGGGTCCAGCCGGAGTTGTCGACCGCGGGCCGGCTCGAGTCGAGCGCCTTGAGCAGGTCGTATGCCCGAGCCGCCGCCCGCTGCTTGGCCGGGTCGCCCGGGATGTCCCAGTCGAGGCCCCACTCCTCGTTGTACAGGCCCCAGATGACGACCGCCGGCGAGTTGCCGTCGCGCTCCACCATCGGCGCGATCTGCTCCTCGAACGCCGTCACCGAGGCGTCGGAGAAGCGGCCCGTCGCGGCGGGCTCGGCCCACACCAGCATGCCGAGTACGTCGGCGTGGTGCACGAAGCGCGGGTCCTCCAGCTTGAGGTGCTTGCGCACCAGGTTGTAGCCGGCCGCCGCGGCCAGTTCGATGTCGCGGCGCAGCGCGGCGTCGTCGGGCGCGGTGATGCCGGTGAGCGGCCAGTACCCCTGGTCGAGCACGCCGCGTACGAACAGGCGGCGGCCGTTGAGGTACAGGTCCTCGCCGATCGCCTCGATCCGGCGCAGCCCGGTGTAGGCGGCGACGGTGTCGGTGCCGTCGGCCGAGGTCAGCGTGGCGTCCACGTGGTAGAGGTGCGGGTCCTCCGGCGACCACAGGCGCGGCTCGGCCACGGGGATCACGGTCTCCGCGAGGCCGCCCACGACGGGGAGCTCGATGGCCAGGTCCGTGCCGCGCAGGCTCAGCCGCAGCGTGGCCTCGGCCGCGCCCGCCACCCGGGCCTCGACCTCGATGGCGTCCAGCCCCTCCGACGGCCGCAGCGTCAGCCCGGACAGGTACGTCGCGGGCCTGGCCTCCAGCCAGACGCTCTGCCAGATGCCCGAGGAGGGCGTGAAGCAGACGCCGTCGAAGTCGTCGCGCGGGACGCTGCGCTGCTTGCCGTGCGCGATCTCGCGCTGGTCCAGCGGCGCGCTCACCCGTACGACGACCTCCTGCTCGCCGTCGCGGAGCGCGTCGGTGACGTCGGCCTCGAACGGCGTGTAGCCGCCCCGGTGGGTGACCACCTCGACGTCGTTCACCCAGACCGTCGCCTCGTGGTGCACGGCGCCGAACTGGAGCACGACCCGCTGCCCGCGCCACCCGTCCGGGACGGTGAACGAGCGGCGGTACCAGGCCACGGGCAGCCAGTGGGCCTCGATGCCCGACGCCGGGGTCTCCCAGGCGAAGGGCACGGTGATGGTCCGGTCCCAGTCCTGTTCGGTGTCGGCCCGGAAGTCCCAGTCGCCGTTCAGGCTCGACCAGGTGTGCGACCGGTCGAAGTGGGGGCGGGGGTATTCCGCACGCGGCGTCATAGTGCTCTCTCTCATGTGATCGGGGTCAGCCCTTGACGCTGCCCGCGAGGATGCCGTTGATGAAGTGGCGCTGCAGCAGCACGAAGATCACCAGGAGCGGCAGCATGGCGATGCTCCCGGCCGCGAGCAGTTCGCCCCACACGGTGGCGAAGTCGGCGCCGATGCGGTTGCCGGTGATGTTCTGCGCCAGCGTGGACAGCACCACCTGGAGGGTCTGGTGCGCGGTGTCGTTGACGGCGACGACCGGCCAGACGAAGTCGTTGTAGATGTTCATGGTGGTCAGCACCGCCAGCGCGGCCAGGCCCGGCCGGATGACCGGCAGCACGACCTTGGAGAAGATGCGGAACTCGCCGGCCCCGTCCACCCGCCCGGCGTCGATCAGCTCGTCGGGGATGGCGGCGATCGTCTGCCGCATCCAGAAGATGCTGAACGCGTCGATGCTGCCCGGCAGGATCAGCGCCTGGTAGGTGTTCACCCAGCCGAGCGCGCTCATCTCCAGCAGCAGCGGGATGATCAGCACCAGCGTCGGCAGCATCAGCGTCAGCAGCACCACGCCGAAGAGCAGGTTCTTGAACGGGAAGTCGTACTTGGCGAAGGCGTAGCCGGCCAGCGGGCAGAAGACCATCGTCATCCCGCCCTTGACCAGCAGCACCAGCGCCGTGTTCACGAACCCGGTGCCGATCGGCACGTCGGCGAACATCGCCCGGTAGTTGTCCAGCGTCAGCTCGCCGATCGACAGCGGGCTGGCGATGATCTCGGCCGCGGGTTTGAACGAGGAGCTGACCGCCCACCAGATCGGGTACAGGAACACGATCGCGAGCAGCGCCAGCAGCACGTACTGGGCGGCTCCCGGCCTGTGCTGGTTCATGAGACCTCGTCTTTCGGGCGCAGCATCCTGACCGAGACCAGCGACAGGCCGAAGACCAGCAGGACCAGCAGGAACGAGTTCGCCGCGCCGGTGCCCAGGTCGGAGGCGGAGATGTGCTCGTACAGGTAGAGGCCCGCGGTGCGGGTGGAGCCGTACGGGCCGCCCTCGGTGACCACGAACGGTTCGGCGAACATCTGGAAGACCGCCAGCGTCTGGATGACCACCAGGAACGCCATGCTCCGCCGGACCAGCGGTACGGTGATCGACCAGAACTGGCGCCAGCGGGAGGCGCCGTCGAGCGAGGCGGCCTCGTACACGCCGCCGGGGACGGCCTGCAGGCCGGCCAGCAGGATGATGATCGCGAACCCGGTGGTCTTCCACAGGAACAGCAGCGCCAGCGTCGGCTTGGACCACGTCGTGGAGGTCAGCCAGCCCACGTCGGGCAGGCCCACCAGGTTGAGCAGATAGTTGATCAGGCCGTGGTCCTGGTCGAACACCACGATCCACACCTGCGCCATGGCGACCAGCGGCGTCACGAACGGCGCGATGAAGGCCACCCGGAAGAACCCGCGCAGCCGCAGCTTGGCGTTGGCCAGCAGTACCGCGCCGCCCAGCCCGGCCACGATCTGGATCGGCACGATCAGCAGCCACATCACGGCGCTGTTGCCGAGCGAGGCCCAGAACTCCGGGCTGGTCAGCAGGTAGAGGTAGTTGTCGAGACCGACCCAGCGCGCCTCGCTCCCGCCCCGCCAGCGCATGAAGCTGAGCTGCAGCGCGTAGATCAGCGGGTAGAGCCCGAACGCGCCGAAGACCGCGAAGAACGGCGCGATGAACAGGTACGGCGTCAGCCGGACGGAACGCAGCCTCATGAGCGGTCGATCAGGTTCTTCTGAATCTTCCCGGCCGAGTCGGCGATCACCTGGTCGGGGGACATCTTGCCTTCCATCAGGCGTTGCATGTTGTTGCCGAGGTAGTCCACCGACTGGGCGAACCACCACGGGATCGGCGCGGCGGCCGGGATGGTGGCACCGGCCTCGACGGCGACCTTCCACAGGTCCTGGCCGCCCAGCGCCTCGATCGGCTGGAACAGCGGCTTGGCCGGGTCGGCGGCGGGCGCGTAGCTCGGGATCGAGGTCGACAGGCCGCCGGGGTAGACGTCGTTGGGGCCGTACACGGCGGTGTAGCCGGGCTCCTTGAAGCACAGGAACTCGTACAGCAGCCAGGCCAGTTCGGGGTTCTTGGCCTTGGCGGGGATGATGAAGCTGCTGCCGCCCATCGCGCCGCTGCGCGCGCCGCCGGGCGTCCAGGCGGGCAGCGGGGCCGCCCGCCACTTGCCCTTGGTGTTCTTGAGCAGTTGCTGCGGCGCGAACGACCACCAGATCGCCCATGGCACGAACACCTGCTGGCCGTTGTCGAGCGCGTTGAGGTCGGCCTGCTCCAGGTAGGGGGCGTGGGTGACCAGGCCGTCCGTGACCGCCGACTGGATCCAGGTGAAGATCCGCCGGTATTCCTCGGAGTCGAGCCGCAGCTTGCCCTGGGCGTCGGTGAGGCTGGTGCCCTGCTGGTTGGCCAGCATCTCCAGCCAGAGCTGGCTGAGGAACGGCGTCTTCTCCAGGTGGATGGGCTTGGTTCTGGGGTCCTTCTCCTTGATCGTCCTGGCCGCCGTGAGCAGGTCCTCGTACGTGGCCAGCCCCGCCGGATCGACTCCGGCGTTCTCCAGGACGTCCTCGCGGTACCAGAGCAGGCCGGGGTCGAGGTCCCACGGCACGCCGTAGATCTTGCCTTCCACGGTGTTCACCGACAGCTTGTACGCCGAGGTCTGCTCCTTGTACGGCGCGATCAGGTCCGTCAGGTCGAAGAGGTGCTCGGCCTGGCCGCCGATCTTGGCGTCGTCCCAGAAGCTGCCGTCGGGCACGTCGGTGCCGCTGATCAGCGTGTTGGCCAGCTTGGCGTCGATGTCCACGGCCTGGTGGTTGACCTTGACGTCGGGGTAGGCCTGGCGGAACTTGGCGATCGCCGCGTCGAACACCTTGAACAGGTCGCCCGAGCGGTTCCAGATCGTGATCTCACCCTTGGCCGCGGAGCCGGACGCCGTCGGCGCGGCGAGTCTGCTCGGCTGCGCGCTCGTCCCGCCCGGCGCCGCGCAGGCGGCGGCCAGTGAGCCGGTGGCGGCGAGTGCGCCGAGGCCGAGGCTTCCCTTGAGGAAGCCGCGGCGGCCGATGGGGGTTGTAGTCATCTTCGACTCCTCGCCGGACGGAGTAAGGCGTTGTGAGGGCTCTGCAACGATGCAGACATAATGCATAATCGTCTGCAACGATGCAAGAGCCAGTTAGGATCTTCCCAACTACGGGGCCTCGGAGGTATAGGAGACGCATGGCCGGTCCAACCCTGCGTGACGTCGCGAAACTGGCGAACGTGTCCATCCGGACGGTGTCCAACGTGGTCAACGGGTACGCCCCGGTCTCCGCCGAGCTGCGTGCCCGGGTGCAGGTGGCGCTCGACCAGCTCGACTACCGTCCCAACCTGATCGCCCGCAACCTCAAGCAGGGGCGTACGGGGATGATCGCCCTCGCGGTGCCCGAGCTGGACGTGCCGTACTTCGCCGAGCTGGCCCGCGAGGTGATCAAGGCCGCCCACGCCCACGGCTACGTGGTGATGATCGACCAGACCGACGGCGCCGCCGACCGGGAACGCGAACTGCTCGGACGGGACTCGCGGGCCACGATGTTCGACGGCCTGCTGCTCAGCCCGCTGTCGATCTCCGCCGACGAGCTGCGCGCCCGCGGCAACAGCGTCCCGATCGTGCTGCTCGGCGAGCACATCTTCAACGGCAGTTTCCCCCACGTGGCCATCGACAACGTGGCCGCCGCCCGCGAGGCCACCGCCCACCTGCTGGAGCTGGGCCGCCGCCGGGTGGCCGCCATCGGCGACCAGCCGTACGCGACGGGGGAGACCGCCCAGCTCCGCACCGCCGGCTTCCGGCAGGCGCACGCCCGCGCGGGGCTGGACGTACGTGACGAGCTCATCGTCTCCACCCCGCACTTCCACCGCAGGCTGGGCGCCGAGGCCATGGAACGGCTGCTGGCCCTGCCCGAGCCGCCGGACGCGGTCCTCTGCTACAACGACCTGCTCGCCCTGGGCGCGATCAGGGCGCTGACCAGGGCGGGTCGCCGCGTCCCCGACGACGTGGCGGTGGTCGGGGTGGACGACATCGAGGAGGGCCAGTACAGCACACCCAGCCTCACCACGGTCGCCCCGGACAAGGTCGGCATCGCCCGGCGGGCGGTGGACACGCTGCTGGAGTCGATCCGCGGCGAGCTCGGCACCCCTCCCGAGATCGTCGTGCCGCACCGGCTCATCGTGCGCGAGAGCACGGTGGGCGAGCGCGCTGTGGGGGAAGGCACTGTGGGGGAAGGCGCTGCGGGAGATAGCGCTGCGGGCGAGGCCGCCGCCGCACGGTGACGGCCGGGCGGCTCACCCGGTGAGGAGCTTCACGATCGCCACCGCGCCGATGCACACGATCACCCCGCGCAGCACCGGAGCCGGCAGCCGGCGGCCCAGCCGGGCGCCGGCGAAGCCGCCGGCCATCGAGCCCGCCGCCACCAGCAGCACCGCGAGCCAGTCCACGTCGGCGACGAGCGTGTACAGGATCGCGGCCGTGCCGTTGACCAGCACCACCAGCACGTTCTTGGCGGCGTTGACGCGTTGCAGGTCCTCGTCGATGAGGATGCCCATCAGGCCGATCAGCAGGATGCCCTGACCGGCGCCGAAGTAGCCGCCGTACACGCCGGCCAGCAGCGCGCCCAGCCAGAGCCACGGGCCGCCGTGCGCGTGCCGGGGCCGGTCGGCCAGCGCGCGGCTGAGCCGGGGCTGGATCACCACCATCGCGCAGGACAGCGCGATCAGCACGGTGACGACCACCGTGAAGGTGCGCTCCGGCAGGTTGAGCAGCAGCAACCCGCCCGCCAGCGCGCCCGCCACGGACGCGGGCGCCAGCCGGAGCAGACGCTCGCGCTGGCCCTTCAGCTCCTCGCGGTAGCCCGCGACGCCGGTCAGCCCGCCGGGGACCAGGCCGATGTTGTTGGAGACGTTGGCCGTGATCGGCGGCAGGCCCACGGCGAGCAGGGTGGGGAACGTGATCAGTGACCCGGACCCGACGACGGTGTTGATGGCCCCGCCCGCGACGCCGGCCACCAGCACGGCGACCATCTCCCAGGGCGTCATGCCGTGCGGCTCCCGGGCGCGGCCGTGCTCTGCCTGGCCACGAGCCGGGCCGTGGTGTCCTGGAACGAGCCCGGCGACCCTCCGTCGAGCAGGCTCACCAGCGTGCGCGCCGTGTGCGCCCCGTACGCCTGCACGTCCCTGGACAGGGCGGTCACCGTCGGGAAGACCATCTCGCAGAGTTGTGAGTCGTCGCCCGCCACGATCGACAGCTCCTGCGGCACCCCCACGCCGAGCTGCCGGGCCACGCTCACCCCCGCCGTCGCCATCACGTCGTTGTCGAACGTGATCGCCGTCGGCCGGTCGGGGGCGGCGAGCAGGTCGCGGGTGGCCCGCGCGCCGGCCGCCCAGGTGTAGTCGGTGTCCACGACGGCGGCCGGCGACAGCCCGTGCCGCTCCATGGCGGCGTGGAAGGCGGCCGTGCGGACCTGCGTGTGCTCCAGGGCGGGCAGCCCGGCCACCCGGGCGATGCGCCGGTGGCCGAGCCCCACCAGGAAGTCCACGGCCTCGGTGACCGCCGCCGCGTCGTCGCTCCACACCGCGGGCATGCCGCCGGGACGCGGCCGGCCGACCAGCACCGCGGGGATGCCCATCGACTCCAGCACCGGCAGCCGCGCGTCCTCGGCCCACAGGTCCATGACGATCAGCCCGTCCACCCGCCGCTCGGCCCACCAGTCGTTGATGGCCTCGATCGAGCGGGCGTGGTCGGGCACGACCTGGAGCAGCAGCGCCGTACGGGTGATCGCCAGCTCGCTCTCCATTCCCGCGATGAACTTCATGAAGAACGGCTCCACCCCCAGAGTGTCGGCGCTGCGGGCGATGACCAGCCCCACGGTGTGGGCCCGCGACTCCGACAGCCCGCGGGCGGCGGCGTTGGGCCGCCAGCCCATCTCGGCCGCGATCGCCAGGATGCGCCGCCGGGTGGTCTCCGACACCCCGGGCCGGCCGTTCAGCGCGAAGGAGACCGCGCCGATCGAGACCCCCGCCCGCTCGGCGATGTCGCTGATCGTCAGCCGTTTCACGGGCTCATCGTAGGCGTCGGCGCGGGGTCACTTCGTCGCGCCCGCGGTGAATCCGTTGTACACGAATCGTTGCAGGGCCAGGAAGATGACCAGGGTCGGCACGATCACCAGCACCGCGCCCGCGGAGATGACCTCCCAGTGCGCCCCGAACGGCCCCTTGAACCGGAAGAGCGAGGTCGAGATGACGCCCAGCTCCTCCGACGGCATGTACAGGAAGGGGATGTAGAACTCGTTGTAGACGGTGATGCCCTTGATGATGACGACCGTCGCGACGGCCGGCTTGAGCAGCGGCAGGATCACCTTCCGGTAGACGGTGAACGAGGTCGCGCCGTCCATTCTCGCGGCCTCGTCCAGCGAGACCGGAATGTTCCTGATGAACTGCAGGAAGATGTAGATGGCGACGATGTCGGTGCCCATGAAGAGCAGGATCGGCCCCCACCGGGTGTCGAACAGCCCGAACGCGTCGATCACCTCGAACGTGGCCACCTGCGTGGTCACCCCGGGCACCAGCGTGGCGACGAGGAAGAGCGCGACCACGACCTTCTTCAGGCGGAAGCGGAACCGGTCGATCGCGTAGGCGGCCATCGACCCGATGAGAATGGTCCCGGTGATCGAGAACAGCAGGATGAAGGCGGTGTTGCCGAAGGCCGCCAGCATGTTGCCGTTCTCGAAGGCGACGCGGTAGTTCTCCAGGTTGAGCCAGTTCGCCGGAGGGGCCAGGATGTCGCCCTCCGCCATCTCCTGCGGCGTCTTGAACGACGTGCTGAACATCGTCAGCAGCGGCAGCAGCACGACCGCCGCGGCGGCGACCAGCGACAGGTACTTCAGCGCCGTCAGGGACGCTCGCACGGTCATGCGCTCGGGGTCCTCTCCTCCGGTACGATCCGCCGCTGCACCCAGGTGATCAGCAGGATCACGACCAGCAGCACCACGGCCGCCGCCGAGGCCAGCCCGGTCTTGTTGAACTGGAAGGCCAGCTTCACGGTCTGGATCACGAACGTCTTGGTCTCGCCCGAGCCGCCGGTCATGATGTACGGGATCTCGAAGACCGACAGCGACCCCGCCACGCCCAGGATGAGGCTCAGGCTGATGATCGGCCTGATGCTCGGGATGACGATGTGCCACAGGACGCGCGGCCGGCTCGCCCCGTCGAGCATGGCGGCCTCGTGCAGCTCCGACGGCACCGACTGGATGGCGCCGAGGAAGAGCACGAAGTTCAGCCCCATGAAGCGCCAGACCGACACGCCCGACAGGGACACGTTGGCCAGGTCGGGGTTGCCCAGCCAGAGGATGCCGGCGTCGACGCCGGCCAGCCCGAGCACCTGGTCGAGCGTGCCGCCGGGCTGGAACAGGTAGAGGAAGACGAACGCGACCGCGACGCCGTTGAGCAGGTAGGGGAAGAAGATGACGCCCTTGAACAGGCTCCTGAAGCGGGTCTCGAAGCTGAGCACCGCGGCGAAGTAGAGCGCCAGCACGATCTGTACGAGCGCGGCGACCAGGTAGTACAGGCTGGTCGCGAAGACGGAGAAGAGCTCGGGCCGGGTGAAGAGCCGCACGTAGTTGTCCAGGCCCACGTAGGCGCGGTCGGGGCTGACGCCGTCCCAGTCGGTGAAGCTGTAGGAGAGCATGCTCACCACCGGCACGTACGTGAACGTGCCCAGCATGATCAGCGGGGCGGCCAGGTACAGCCACGGGGTGGCCCGCCGCCACCGGCTCGGCCGCGCCGCGGCGTGCCGGGACGGTGGCGCGGGCCTGCTCGTGCGGGCGGAGGTGCGCACCACGGTCAGCCGCCGAGCGCCACGGCGTCGGCCCACTTGCCGGCCAGTTCGGTGAGGGCGCCGCCGAGATCGCCCTTGGCCGCCCCGCGGGCGATGTCCACGAGCCGCTGGCGGTACTCCGGCTTGGTCAGCCCCACCTCGGCGGCGTTGTCGATGGTCGTCACCTTGCCCGCCTCGGCCTGGGACAGTTCGAACAAGCGCACGCCGGCGTCCTCGAACGGCTTGAGCGCCGTGGGCAGGGGCGCGTCCCGGCGGCTGGAGATGCCCTGGATGTCGGCGGTGAAGGTGGAGCTGTCGAGCACCCAGTCGACCCAGGCGCGGGCCGCCTGCTGGTTCCGGGAGTGCTTGTTGATCGCGTAGACGTAGTCGGGGGTGGTGGGGGCGCAGTACTTGCCGTCCACCTGGGCGGGGAAGGGCAGGTAGCCGATGTCGTCGGGGCTCTTGCCGGCCTTCGCGGCGGCGTCCCGCATCTGGGCGATCGACCAGGAGCCGAGGAACATGCTGGAGATCTCGCCGCGGGCGAGCAGGCCCTTGGAGTCCTCCCAGTTCGTGGTGGTCGGGTCTGGTTCGGAGAGCTTGCGGCTGACGATGTCGAACAGCAGCGTGTCGGAGACGTTCAGGTCGCTGCCCGCGGACCAGGGGTTCGGGGCGGTGGCGAGCTTGTCGTTGGCCTTCGGGTCGCAACTGATCGCGCCCATCGCGCCCTGCCAGCCGCTCAGCGGCCAGCCGTCCTTGTAGTTCGTGTAGTACGGGATGGCGTCCGTCCGGTCCTTGACCGCCTGCAACGCGGTGAGGAACTCGGCGGGCGTCTTCGGCCAGGCGGTGATCCCGGCTCTGGCCCACACGTCCTTGTTGTAGACGAAGCCGTTGACCACGGCGAAGGAGGCCAGGCCGTACACGGTGCCGTCCACCGTGCCCTTCTCGGTGAACTGGTATTTGCGGCTCAGGTCGGCGGCGGGGCCGAGCGCGCTGAAGAACGCGGGATAGTCGTCGCGGCTGACGGTGGAGGGGATGAGCAGGACGTCACCGTAGTTCTCGGTGTTCATCCGGATTTTGACCTCGCCCTCGTAATCGGTGATGCCGTCGAACTTGACCTTGATTCCGGGATAGGTCTTGTTGAACTCGGCGGCGTACCTGCCGAGGGTGCCGTCGGTCACCATGTCGGTCCGGTTGGTCAGCACGGTGATCTCGCCGGTGGCCTGGGCGGGGTCGGCGGGCGCGGAGGCGCCGGCGGTGGGCCCGCCGCCGCTCGCGGCGCCGCCGCAGGCCGCGATCAGGAGTATCGAGGCCAGTGCGGCGGCGGCCGGTGCCTTGCGTTGCATGGTCATGTTCTCCGTCCTCAGGGGGTATTCGCGCGGGCCGGGCGCGATGAGGAACTAAAGCGCTTCAGTTCGAGTGGACGCGATCGTCTTCCGGTTATGCGGGCGGTGTAAAGGCGTGCGACGCCTATGTTGCTTAACCGTTACATATAGCTATCCGAGGCCGGGATCGCGTTGTTGACCGACTATGCAGCGCAGACGTAAAGTTCGGCGTGCTTATCCGATTCAGTAGCGCAGCTTGGGGAGAATCAACGTGTACCGTCCGCTGCACGACGGCTGGACCCTCCGATCAGACGGCGAGGCCCCGAGCGGGCTCACCGGGATCCCGGCCGCGGTGCCGGGCAGCGTGCACACCGACCTGCTCGCCGCGGGGCTGATCGAGGACCCCTATCGCGACGACAACGAGACGCGGCTCGGCTGGATCGGCCGTACGGACTGGGTCTACGAGACGACCTTCGACTGGCACGACGACGGCCACGAGCGTACGGACCTGGTCTGCGAAGGGCTCGACACGGTCGCGACCGTGACGCTGAACGGGCACGAACTGGGCCAGAGCGCCAACATGCACCGCACCCACCGCTTCCCGGTCCGCGAACTGCTGCGCGCGGGCGTCAACCGGCTGGAGGTGCGCTTCCGCGCGCCGTACGCCTACGCCGAGGAGCAGCAGGCCCGGCACGGCGAGCGCCCCGGGCCCTACGACGAGCCGTACCCCTTCATCCGCAAGATGGCCTGCAACTTCGGCTGGGACTGGGGGCCCACGCTGGTGACCAGCGGCATCTGGCGGCCGATCGGGCTGCACGCGTGGTCCGGCACGCGCCCGGCCGAGGTGCGCCCGCTCGTCCGCGGCGACGGTGTGGACGTCCGGGTCCGGGTCGAGCGCACCGGCGACGCGCCGGTCACCGTCACCGCCGAGGTGGCGGGCGTCAGCGCCGAGGTCAAGCTGGAGCCCGGCGCGAGCGAGGCCGTGCTGCGCCTGGACGTGCCGCACGCCGAGCGGTGGTGGCCCCGCGGGCACGGCGCGCAGCCGCTGTACCCGCTCACCGTGCGCGCCGGCTCCGAGCAGTGGCGGCGGGAGATCGGCTTTCGCACCGTGGAGCTGGACACCGACGCGTTCCGCCTGATCGTCAACGGCAAGCCGGTCTTCGCCCGCGGGTTCAACTGGATCCCCGACGACTGCTTCCCCGCCAGGGTCACCCCCGCCCACCTGGCCGAACGCTTCGAGCAGGCCGTCGGTACCGGCGCGAACGTGCTGCGGGTGTGGGGCGGCGGCGGGTACGAGTCGGACGACTTCTACGCCCTGGCCGACCGCCTGGGCCTGATGGTCTGGCAGGACTTCCCGTTCGCCTGCTCGGCCTACCCCGAGGAGGCCCCGTTCCGCTCGGAGGTCGAGGCCGAGGCGCGCGAGAACGTGGCCCGGCTGTCCGCCCACCCCAGCCTCGTGCTGTGGTGCGGCAACAACGAGAACATCGAGGGCCACCAGCACTGGCAGTGGCGCGAACCGCTCGGCGACCGGAGCTGGGGCGCCGGGTTCTACTTCGACCTGCTGCCCGCGATCGTGGCCGAGCTGGACCCGACGCGGCCGTACTGGCCGGGCAGCCCGTACTCGGGCACGCCCGACCGGGACGTGCGCGACCCCTCGACCGGCACCGTGCACATCTGGACGGTGTGGGGCGGCGACCTCGGCTACGAGCACTACGCCGACTACACGCCGCGCTTCGTGGCCGAGTTCGGCTACCAGGGGCCGCCGACGTACGCCACGTTGCGGGCCGCCTCCTCCGACGAGCCGCTGACCCCCGGCTCCTCGCACCAGAAGGCCACCGGCGGGCAGGCCAAGCTGCTCAACGGCCTGCGCGGGCACCTTCCGGAGCCGGAGACGTTCGACGACTGGCACTACTGGACGCAGCTCAACCAGGCCAGGGCGATGGCGTTCGGGGTGCAGCGGTTCCGGGCGCTGATGCCGTACTGCATGGGGACGATCGTCTGGCAGCTCAACGACTGCTGGCCGGTCACGTCCTGGGCCGCGGTGGACGGCGCGGGCCGCAGGAAACCCCTCTGGTACGCGCTGCGCCGCTCCTTCGCCGACCGGCTCATCACCCGGCTGGGGGCGGAGATCGTGCTGGTCAACGACACCGACGAGGAGTGGGCCGGCCCGCTGGAGCTGGCCGCGCGCGACCTGTCGGGCCAGGTGCTGGCCGCTCGCGAGGAGCCGGTCACCGTGCCCGCCCGCGCGACGCTGCGGCTCGGCCCGCCCGAGGACCCGCGGGCCCGGCTGCTGACGGCCCGGCTGGGCGGCGAGCGGGTGGTGTTCGCGCTGGCCGAGGACCCCGACATGGGCTACCCGGCGGCCCGGCTCACCACCCTCGTGGAGCGGGAGCCGGGCGGGTACGCGGTCACCGTCACCGCCGGCACCGTGCTGCGCGAACTGGCGATCTTCCCCGATCGGCTCGACCCGGCCGCGAGCGTGGACGACCAGCTCGTCACGCTGCTGCCGGGAGAGAGCGTGACCTTCCACGTGACGACCGAGCGGGAGCTGGACCCCGACGCGCTCACCTCGTTCCCGGTGCTGCGCTGCGTCAACGAACGCTGAACCGGCGGCCGGGCCGCCGCCCGGCCGCGATCACCCGTACGTGCCGGCTCTGAGCCGGGGGAGCGCGCGCTTGAGGATCTTGCCCGTGGGGCTCATCGGCAGCTCGTCCGCGAACGACACGTGACGGGGATACTTGTACGCCGCCACCCGCTCCCGTACGAAGTCGCGCAGTTCCTCGCCGCTCACCGGGGCGCGCAGGGTCACCACGGCCTCGATCTCCTCGCCCAGCCCGGGGTGCGGCACGCCGAACACGGCCGCCTGCCGCACCGCCGGGTGCTCGTACAGCACCTCCTCCACCTCGCGGGGGTAGACCGTGTAGCCGCCGCGGATGATCACGTCGCGGCGGCGGTCCACCAGGAAGAAGTAGCCGTCGCCGTCGGCCCGGCCGAGGTCGCCGGTGTGGAACCAGCCGTCGCGGATCACCTCGGCGGTGGCCGCGGGGTCGTTCCAGTAGCCCTTCATGACGTTGGGGCCGCGCACCACGATCTCGCCGATCTCGCCCGTGGGCAGCTCGCGGCCGTCGTCGCCGACGACCTTCATCTCGACGCCCCGGATGGGCCAGCCGATCGAGCCCGGCCTGCGGTGCGCGCCGCCCCGGTTGGTCGCGGCGACCGGGGAGGTCTCGCTGAGCCCGTACCCCTCGACGATCTCGCAGCCCAGCCTGCTCTCGTAGGCGCGCAGCACGTCCAGCGGCAGCGCGGCCCCGCCCGAGGCGCAGACCCGCAACATCGACATGTCGGAGGCGCCCGGATGGTCGAGCAGCGCGATGAACATGGTCGGCACGCCCTGGAAGACCGTCACGCCGTCCCGTCTGATGACCTCCAGGGCCCGTCCGGCCTCGAAGCGGCCGAGCAGGGTCAGCCGCGCACCCGCGTGCACGGTCGCGTTGAGCGAGCAGGTCTGGCCGAAGGTGTGGTAGAGCGGCAGCGCGCCGAGCACGACGTCGTCCACGCCGAGGGCGTGCATGCGGGCCACGGTGGCGGCGTTGCCGCCCAGGTTCGCGTGGGTGAGCTCGATGCCCTTGGGACGGCCGGTCGTGCCGGAGGTGTAGTGGATGACCGCGGTGTCGTCGGGGGCCGTGCGGGCGATCTCGCGCTCGGCCGGGACGCCCCGCAGCAGCCGCCGGAACTCGCCCGGCACCACGAAGAAGCAGTCGGTGCCGGCCGAGCCCGCCTCCGCCGTCTCGGCGAAGGCGTGCCAGGCGATCAGCAGCCGGGCCCCGCAGTCACCCAGGTACGCGGCGATCTCGCGGCGCTTCAGCAGCGGGTCCAGCGGCACCACCACGGCCCCGGCCCGCAGCACCCCGTAGTAGACGACGCCGAACTCCGGCACGTTCGGCAGCATGATCGCGACCCGGTCGCCGGGCCCGATGCCGCGGCCCCGCAGCAGGCCCGCCAGCCGGGCGCTCAGCTCGTCGAGGACGCCGTAGGTGAGCTCCGCCTCGTCCAGCGTGAGAACCGCCCTGCCGCCCAGCCGGGTGGCGGAGGTGTGGAGCCGGTCAGCGAGGTTCATGGAAAGACGGTACGTCCGATCTCCCACGGCCCTCATCGGTCGCGGCAGCCAGTCTTTTCCGCCCGGTATTGGTCGGCGAGCCGATCGCGGGCTGCGCGTCGTGCAGGGCGATCGCGACGAGCAACTCGACGAGGTCGTTGATCGAGCGCAGGCTGCGCCCGGTGCGCTCCTGGATGCGGCGCAGCCGGTACTGGGCGGTGTTGGGGTGGATCTGCAGGCGCTCCGCGGTGGCCCGCAGGTTCAGGTCGGCGGCGGCGAACGCCCTGATCGTGGCCGTCAGCACGCCGCCGCGCGCCCGGTCCTCCGACAGCAGCGCGGTGATGCGCGGGTGCACGAGGTTGCGGGCGGTGTCGTCGGCCTTCAGCGCCAGGTACTGGAACGGCGTGATCCTGGGCAGCGCCGCCACGCCGCCCTCCTCGGGCACGAAGTCGAGCACGGCCCTGGCCTCCAGGTAACCCTGCGGGATCTGCGCGGCGCCGGCCGAGACGGTGCTGACGCCCATGGCCAGCCTGATGCCCTCGCCGGCCAGGTTCCGCACCACGTCCTGGAGCCGGTCGCACAGTTCCTCGGGCCCGCTGCCGGGGCCGAGCACGGGGATGGCCACGATCTCCGACTGGCGTACGACCGACAGCGTGCGGGTGCCGTTCCCGGCGATCCTGGTGATGGCCGCGCACGCGGAGTGCCGCGCGTCCTCCGGGTCGGCGGACGGTTCGGCCAGCACCGCGATCACCACGAGCAGCGGCGTGCGCGCGTCCGGGCCCAGGCCGTGCGCCTGCGCCGCGGCCAGCTCCCTGCCCCGCGCCGGCGCGCTCCCGGCCAGCAGCGTCTCCAGCAGGTCCCGGCTCTCCCGTACGGCCTCCGCCCCCGCGTACTGCTGGAACTCCATGTACGCGTTCGCGGCGTGCGTGCTGGCGAAGTCGCAGTACCGCATCAGCGGGGTGGCCAGGGAGAGTGCCGCCTCGCGTCCGGCGAACGCGGGCCCGGCGCGCGCCACCACGGCCTCCCAGAACACCTGCTGCCCGACCCGGAAGGCGTTGATGTAGTCGGCCAGCGGTACCCCCGCCCTGGCCCGGCGCATGGCGGCGCGCCTGGTGAAGGAGATGTCGTCCAGCGTGACCGTGCGGTCCTCGAGGAGCACGCCCAGCTTGGCCCGGTAGTGCTTGACCACCTGGTCGCGCACGTCGGCGTGGAAGGCCGGGCCCAGGGCGTCGTAGGAGGGGATCTCCGCCCGCATCGTCGTGACCGCGACGTCGGCCAGCTCCCGCAGGTCGCGGAGCAGCCCGGACAGGAGACGGGTGCGTTCCGCGCGTACGGCGGCTTCCACGGTGCTCGAACCAGTGGACATGCCGGGATGATCCATGCCCATTGCCGCACGGTCAACGGGTCGTAACCGGTCCGAGACCCAGCCTGTGCTCAGCGGACAACTCGCCAGAAACATCTTGGGTCACCGTGCCCAATGCGGCCGTTGACGGGCGGCTCCTACGCTGAGCCCAACTTCAGAACATTGTTCTCCAGGAGGCCGGATGCTGGAGGTGCACGATCTCACCGTCCGCTTCGGCGGCATCACCGCGCTGGACGGCGTGGGGTTCGAGGTGGCGGCCGGCGAGATGGTGGGGCTCATCGGGCCGAACGGCGCCGGCAAGACCACCCTGTTCAACTGCCTGACCCGGCGCTACGACGCCCAGTCCGGAACGATCACCTACGAGGGCCGGGACCTGACCGCCGTGCCGCCGCACGCCGTCGCCGGGCTCGGCCTGGCCAGGACCTTCCAGAACCTGGGGCTGTTCCCGCGCCTGTCCGTACGCGACAACGTGCTGCTCGGCGCGCACCACCGGGGCCGCGCCGGCTTCCTGTCCGCCGGGCTGCGGCTGCCACGGGTGCGCCGCGAGGAACGCGAACTACGCGCCGACGCCGACGCCGTGCTGGACCGGCTCGGGCTGGCCGGCGTCGCCGCGCACCCGGCGACCGGGCTGCCGTTCGGCACCCTGAAACGGGTCGAGCTGGCCCGCGCGCTGGTCGGCCGCCCACGGCTGTTGCTCCTCGACGAGCCCGTGAACGGGCTGAACGCGGCGGAGGTGGCGGAGTTCGCGGGCACGCTCGGCGCGATCCGCGCCGAGTACGGCCTGACGGTCGTCGTGGTCGAGCACCACATGGGGTTCGTCATGGGCATCTGCGAGCGGATCGTCTGCCTCGACTTCGGCCGCAAGATCGCCGAAGGCTCCCCGGAGGAGATCCAGCGCGACCCGGCCGTCATCGAGGCCTACCTCGGGACCGCCGCATGAGCGCGGACCTGGTGGTCGAGGACCTGACCGCCGGCTACGGCGACGCCCAGGTGCTGCACGGCCTGCGCCTCACCGTGCGCGAGGGCGAGGTCTGCGCGATCCTCGGCCCGAACGGCGCGGGCAAGACCACGCTGCTGCGCGCCCTGTCCGGCATGGTCAGGACGCGCGGCACGATCAGGCTCGGCGACGCCGCCCTGACCGGCCGCCCGCCCGACGCGGTCGCCCGGCTCGGCGTGGCCCACGTGCCCGAGGGCCGCGGCACGTTCATGCCGCTGACCGTCGAGGAGAACCTCCGCCTCGGCGCGTACGTGCGGCGCGGCCCGGACGTCGAAACCGACCTGGAACGCGTCTACGCCTACTTCCCCGTCCTGCGCAAGCGGCTCAAGCAGGCCGCGGGCAGCCTCAGCGGCGGCGAGCAGCAGATGCTGGCCCTCGGCCGGGCCCTCATGCTGCGCCCCCGGCTGCTGCTGCTCGACGAGCCGTCGCTCGGCCTGGCCCCGATCGTCACCCGCGAGCTGTTCGGCATCGTCCGGACCATCAACGAGGAGGAGCGGACCACCGTGGTCGTCGTCGAGCAGAACGCCCATCTCGCGCTGGGCGTCGCCCAGCAGGCGCACGTCCTGGAGACCGGGCGGATCGTGCTGTCGGGCACGGCCGCGCAGATCCAGGCCGACGAGCAGGTCGCGCGCTCCTACCTCGGATACCGGGTGTGACGCCGATGGCCGGATTCCTGCAGCAGGTCGTCGAGGGGCTCGGCGCGGGCGCCGTCTACGCCAGCCTGGCGCTGGCACTGGTGCTGATCTACCAGTTCACCGGGATCGTCAACTTCGCCCAGGGCGAGCTGGCCATGTTCTCCACGTACATCGCCTGGCAGTGCGTGGCCGCCGGGATGCCGTTCTGGCTGGCGCTGGTGGTGACGCTGGCGGTCTCGTTCGCGGGCGGCATGCTCATCGAACGGGTGGTCATCCGGCCCGTCGAAGGCGCGCCCGAGCTGACCATCGTGATCGTCACCGTCGGGCTGTTCATCTTCGTCAACGCCGCCGCCGGCTGGATCTGGACGTTCCTCATCAAGGACTTCCCGAACCCGTTCCCCGGCGGCGCGCTGGAGGCCGCGGGGGTCAGCGTCAACTGGTCCACGCTCGGCGTGCTCGGCGTGGTCGGGCTGGTCATGGGGCTGCTGTACCTGCTCTTCCAGCACACCAGGATCGGGCTCGGCATGCGCGCTGTGGCCGCCGACCCCGCCTCGGCGCGGCTGGTCGGCATCCGCGTCGGCCGCACGCTCGCGCTCGGCTGGGGCCTGGCCGCCACCGTCGGCGCGGTGTCCGGGGTGCTGGTCGCGCCGCTGCTGTTCCTGGAGCCGAACATGATGGGCGGCGTCCTCATCTACGCCTTCGCCGCCGCCACGCTCGGCGGCTTCGACAGCCCCGCGGGGGCGGTCGCCGGCGGGCTGATCGTGGGCGTCGCCGAGACGCTCGCCGGGGCCTACGTCGGCTTCGTCGGATCCGACCTCAAGGTGGGAGTGCCGCTGGTGATCATCCTCGGCGTGCTGCTGCTGCGGCCCCAGGGCCTGTTCGGACGGGCGGCGGTGGAGCGCGCATGAGCACCACCGGGACCACCGAGGCCGCTGCACCCGCGCCGGTGCGGCAACGCCGCCGGCTCGACCGGCGCTGGGCGGGGCTCGCCCTGCTGCTCGCCGCGGCCGTGTACGCGCCCTTCCAGCTCGTCCCCTTCCACGTCTTCCAGCTCACGATGGTGCTGGTGTACGCCGTGGCGCTGCTCGGGCTCAACCTGCTCGTCGGCCACGCGGGCCAGATCTCGCTCGGCCACGGCGCCTTCTTCGCGGTCGGCGCCTATGCCTCGGCCGTCCTGCTGGACCGGTGGGACCTGCCGTACCCGCTCACCCTGCCCGTCGCGGCGGCGGTGGCGTTCCTGCTGGGCCTGGCGCTGGGCGTGCCCGCCATGCGGCTGCGCGGCCTGTACCTGGCGCTCGTGACGCTCGCCATCGCGATCTTCCTCGTTCCGCTGCTGAAGCGGTTTGAGGAGCTGACCGGCGGCTCCATGGGCCTGACGCTGGCCAAGCCGCAGCCGCCCGCGTGGAGCGGCCTGGCCGAGGACCAGTGGCTGTACTTCCTCACCCTGGCCGTCGCCGTCGCCGCGTTCCTGCTGGCCGCCTCGCTGCTGCGGTCCCGCGTGGGCCGGGCGCTGCACGCCGTCCGGGACAACGAGATCGCCGCCGAGGTGATGGGGGTGCGGCTGTCGTTCTACAAGACGCTCGCCTTCGCCTGGAGCGCCATGTACGCCGGAGCGGCCGGCTGCGTCTACACGTGGGTGATCGGGTTCGTCTCGCCGGACTCGTTCACCGTGAACCTGTCGATCACCATGCTGGCCGGCCTGGTCGTCGGCGGGCTCGGCTCGCTGGCGGGACCGGTGCTCGGCGCGCTGTTCGTGATGTTCGTGCCGAGCATCGCCCAGGACGTCAACGACGCGGCGCCCGGCGTCATCTTCGGCCTGCTGATCATCGTGGTGATGTACGTCGCCCCGACGGGGCTGGCCGGTCTGGCCGGGCGCCTGACCAGGAAGATTCCCCGGAAGGAGTAAGAGGGATGCGAGTATCTGCGATCGGTTGCGCGGCGCTGCTCCTGCTCGCCGTCGCCGCCTGCGGAGGGCGGTCGGGCGGTGGTGAGGCGGGAACCGGCGGCGGCACGGCCGCGTCGGGCCAGTGCGCGGGGCAACAGACCACCGGCATCACCGACAAGAGCATCAAACTGGGCGGCATCTACCCGCTGTCCGGCCCCGCCTCCGCCTACGGGGACATCCCCAAGGGCATCAAGGCGTACTTCGACTACGTCAACGCCGAGAAGAACGGCATCGGCGGGCGCAAGGTGGAGTTCGTCGTCCGCGACGACGGCTACCAGCCGCCCAAGGCCGTCGAGGAGGCCCGCAGGCTGGTGGAGCAGGAGCAGGTGTTCGCCCTGTTCCAGACGCTCGGCACCCCCTCGACCGCCGCCACCTGGGACTACACCAACCAGCGCAAGGTCCCGCAGGTCTTCGTGGCCACCGGCGCCTCCCAGTGGGGCACCGACACCGCGCACCCGTGGACGATCGGCTGGCAGCCCAACTACGTCTCCGAGGCGCGCGTCTACGCGGCCCACCTGAAGAAGGAGCAGCCGGAGGCCAAGGTCGCCGTCCTCTACCAGAACGACGACTTCGGCAAGGACCTGCTCGGCGGGTTCAAGCGGGCCCTCGAAGGCACCCAGGTGCAGGTCGTGGCCGAGCAGAGCTACGAGGTGACCGACCCGAGCGTGGACCCGCAGATGCGCAACCTCGCCGAGTCGAAGGCCGACGTGTTCCTGAACATCACCACGCCGAAGTTCGGCTCGCAGGCGCTGGCCGCCGACGCCAAGAACACGAAGTGGAACCCGTTGCACATCGTCAACAACGTCGCCGCCTCCATCACGGTGCTCAAGCCCGTCGGGTTCGAGAACGTGCAGGGTGTCGTCTCGGCCACGTACTACAAGGACCCGAACGACCCGACGTGGGCGGACGACGCGGAGATGAAGCTCTACAAGGAGAAGATGCAGCAGTACGCGCCCGGGGCCGACCCCAACGTGCCCTACCACACCTTCGGCTGGGCGGTGGCGAGCAGCTTCCACAAGGCCATGGAGGCGGCGGCGTGCCCGACCCGCGAAGGGCTGCGGGACTCCGTGCACAACCTCAAGGGCGTCGCGGTGGACATGCTGCTGCCGGGGGTGACACTGGACACGGCCCAGGGCGACGGGTTCCCGATCGAGTCGATGCAGCTCATGACGTTCAAGGGGCAGCGCTGGGAGCTGTTCGGCGACGTGATCGACACCCGCAAGGAGTTCGGCCCGCTGGGCGGCTGACCCCGGCTACGGCGTGATGACGCCGTCGCGGACCAGCCGCTCGACCGCCTCGGACACGGCCTCCAGCGAGGTGTGGCGGGGCCGGTGCCCGAGCAGCCGCTCGGCCTTCTCCATGCTGCAGTGCGGGCTGTGCAGGAGGTGGTCGTAGGTGATCCGGCCGTCGAACTCGGAGACCGTGGCCCGCCACTCCTCCCACGGAAGGAAGGACAGCCGCGCGTCCCGTCCGAACCAGCCCGCCACCGCCTCGGCGTACCCGCGCAGCGTCAGGGCGGTGGTGGCGACGGAGTGGAAGCTCTCGCCGATCGAGGTGGACGGGCTGGCCAGGGCGTCCATGAACAGCCGGGCGACGTCGTCGGCGTGCACGTGCTGCACGGTCTCCATGCCCAGGTTGGGCAGCGCGACCTCGGAACCCTCGGCGAGCTGCTGGAACACCTCCGGGTTGACGTTGCCCGCCGGGTTCACCGGCACCCACCCGGGGCCGGTGATGTGGCCGGGGTGCACGATCGTGGCCGGGAAGCCCTCGCGGTGGGCGCGCTCCAGCAGGTGGGCCTCGATGGCCGCCTTCCGGACGCCGTACTCGCCGAAGGGGGCGCGCTTGACGTCCTCAGTCGTGGGCACCTGCACGCTCGGGCCGTGCACCCAGATCGTCCCGCAGTGCAGGAAGTGCCGCACCCGCCCGGCCAGGGCGTCGGCGAGCGCCTTCGCGCTGTCCTCCGTGAAGCAGATGAGGTCGATGACGACGTCGCCGTCGAGGTCGGCGATGCGCTGACCGAAGCCGCCGTCCGCCTCCTCGGCCGTGCGGTCGGCGACGACGGTGGTGACCCGCTGCCAGGCGCCGTGGGGCGTGTAGGGCTCGCGCTGCCCCCGGCTCACGTTGATGACCTCGTGCCCGGCGCCGATCAGGCGCGGAATGAGATACGTACCGATATGTCCGCTGCCGCCAATCACCACAACCCGCATGGCGACAGCCTAGACCCGGCCGGCCGGGGACCGGCGGGGGGTGTCACGCCCACCCGCCGGACCGCGTCAGTTCACGTACGCCCACAGGTCGTAGGTGGAGTAGCCGGGGTTGGTCTGCGGGTAGTGGGTGCTGCACCACCAGGTCTGCCAGCGTCCGTTCTGCTGGCCCGACTGCCCGAAGGAGATGCAGATGTCGTAGGGCAGATCGGTGTAGACGACCTGGAGCGTGGACGCGGCCTGAGCCGGAGCGCTCGTGGCCAGGACGGGCGCCAGGGCGGTGACCGCGAGCAGCACAAAGGCGGTGATTCGGCGACGCACCAGTTCTCCCCTCGTGAAGGGCCGGAAGGCGATCACCGTGAATTGCACGACAGGGGTGGCGCGGCTCGCAAGACGGGCCCTGGCCGGGCCGCGCCGACCAGCCCGGACGTCGCGGCGGCGATGAAAGCTTCATCCCGGGGCCGGCGTCACAGCCGCCAGACGATCTCCTCGGCGGGCCGGTAACGGCAGGTGGACCCGGTGGAGACGGACGCGCGCAGGTGGGCGGCCAGCTCGGGGTGGGCCTGGTCGAGCTTGCGAAGGGTGTCGCGGATCCGCGCGGTGACGGTCTTGCGGGCGCGCTCGGCCTCGTCGCCCAGCCGGCGGGTGCGCCCGCCCAGCCCGGCCGCCGCCCGCAGCTCGGCCAGCAGCGCCGCCCGCTCCCGGTCGAGCCCGGCCGCCCGGTCGTCGTCGCCCACTTCGGCGGCGCGGTCGATCTCCTCGTCGAGCCGCGCCAGGTGGTGGCGGTAGCGCGCCTTGGCCTCCTCGTCGAGCACCGGGTCGCCGCCCAGGCGACGGGCCGCGACGACGACCGCGCCGCCCTCCGGGGCCAGCAGCGCCACGGCGGGCACGTCGACGCCCGGCCGGCCCAGCAGGGTGTGCAGGTCGCGCAGGCCCTTGGCGTCGGGCAGGTGGGCCGTCCGCCCGGCGAACACCAGCGACCACACCGCCCCGTCAGGCCGGAACTCCCCGGCAGGCCCGCCCGGCACCGGCCCCGCACCATCGGTCTGGAACTCTCCGCCGGTTCCACCCGGAGTGGGTCCCCCGTCGGGGTTGCCCGGCACAGGCCCCGCACCATCGGCCCGGAACTCTCCGCCGGTTCCACCCGGAGTGGGTCCCCCGCCGGGGTTGCCCGGAGCCGGTCCCGCGCTGTCGGCCCGGAACTTCCCGGCGGGCTCGCCCGGAGATGGTCCCGCGTCGTCGGGCGGGAACTCTCCGCCGGGGTTGCCTGGAGTCGGTCGCGGGCCGTTGGGCCGGGATTCTCCGCCAGGGGTCGGTCTCCCGCCGTCGGGGCTGGCCGGAGACGGTTGTGGCCGGTGGCCTGGTGCGGTTTCGGCGGTCGTTCGTGCCAGGTCGCCAAAGGCTGGGTCGGGTGGGGTGGGGAGCAGGTGCGGCAGCACCTGTCGCATCCCCAGCTCGGCCGCGTCCCGGCGGGCTCCTTCCGCCAGCTCCCGGGCCGCCTCCGCGTCGCCGGGCGCGCCGCGGGAGCGCAGCGTCTCGGCCAGGTGGCCGCGGGCCAGCACCGACCACGGCCGCGCCCGCATGGCGTCGGCCGCGCGGTAGGCGGCGGTGAGCTCCTCGACGGCCTCCGCCCACCGCCCCTGCGCCGCGTCGACGAGACCGAGCCATAGGTCGTAGGGGCCGCTGATCTCCCAGCCGAACACCGCCACCACCCACCGCCCCCGATGCGGCGCGAGCCGGGCCCGCGCGCGGGCGCACAGCTCGGGATCACGGCCGGCCGCGGCCAGCTCGGCCTGGACGCGCAGCCAGATCGGCTGGATCATGCGGTCGTCGGGCTCCTCGTCGCCGGCCCGGCGCAGCGCGGTGCCGAGGTCGCCGGTACGCAACGCGGTCAGCGCCTCCAGCAGGTGCACGCAGGGATGGCCGCTGCCCCTGAGCCGGCGCAGCAGCTCCTCCAGCCCGCCGGTCTCGCCCCTGAGCGACGTCAGCACCCAGCGGTGATGGTCGAGCATGAAGCCGAAGTGCTCGCGCCCGGTATCGGGATCGACGGCCGCCAGCAGGGACTCGGCCTCGGCGAAGCGCCCTTCGAGGCCCGCGACGATGCTTTCGTCGATGTCGGTGGTCATCACGAGGTGCGGGCGCTCGCTGCGCCGGCCCCTGGCGGCGTAGGCGTGGAACTCGTCGAGGTAGCGCGGCTCGCCCTGCTCGGCCAGCGCCACCCAGCGCAGGGCGCGGGCGAAGTGTTCGAGCTCGCGGTCGGCGGTGCGCTGGGCCACGTCGATCAGCTCGCCCGTCAGCGCCACCCGCTCGGCGGCCGTGCCCGGCCCCCAGATGATGTCGTGGTGTGTCCAGAGGCTGAAGGCCAGCGCGTCGTCGTCGCCGCCCTTCCTGGCCAGGCTGCCCAGCCGCAGCACCAGGGCGATCGCCAGCCCGTCGTCGGGCACCGGGCCGCCGATCAGCCTGCGGTGGGCGTCTCGGAGCCGGTCGAGGGCCTGCTCCTGGCCGTAGTGGCGGTGGAAGACCAGCGCGACGCGGGCGGGCAGTTCGGGGTCGTCGAGGTCGCGGGCGATGGCGTCGGCCTCGTCGAACAGCCGCCTGGCCGCCTCGTGCTCGCCGTCGTGGTGCAGCTCCCGGCCCAGGTCGAGGGCGATCATGCCGCGCCGGCGCGGGCTCGCCGCGCTCAGCTCGTACGCCCTGCGCAAATGCCCGCGCTGCTCCTCCGCCGCGAAGCGCCCCTTGGCCGCGCGGGCGGCGTCGAGCAGCAGCACGATGGCCCGCTCGGGGTCGAGCCGGTCACCGGCGAGGTAGGCGTGCCTGGCGAGCTCGCCGGGCGGCAGCCGCCCGGCCGGGCCCGGCGCGCCCTCCACGGCGGCCACCGCGGCGGCGTGCAGGTCGCGCGGGTCGGCGAGGGAGTCGTAGAGCGTCTCGCGGACCAGGTCGTGGGCGAAGGCGAACACGCCGCCGCCCCTGGTCACCACCAGCCTGGCCACGACGGCCAGCTCCAGCAGCCGATCGACGTGCGCGGCCGGGGCCGCGACGGTCGCGGCCAGCACCTGCCGGTGGAACTCCCGCCCCAGCACCGCGGCGGCCGGCAGCAGCCCGGCCACCTGGGGCGGCAGCAGCGACAGCCGCCGCAGCAGCGCGTCGCGAACGCCGGGCGCGACGGCGGTGGCCGAGCCGCCGCTGCGCCACAGCCGGGAGGTCTGCTCGACGAAGAACGGGTTGCCGCCCGTGCGCAGGTGGACCTCCTCGACCAGCTCGGGCGGCGGGTCGTGGCCCGCCGTGCGGGCCATGAGCGCGGCGACGCCCGCCCGGTCGAGCCCGGTGAGCGTGATCGTGGTGGCCTTGGCCACGAGCGGCGACAGCAGGTCGCGCAGCGGATGATCGACCGGCTCCACCTCGGCGTCGCGGTAGGTGCCGATCAGCAGCAGCCGCTCGAACCAGGTCTGCCGGGCCGCGAACTCCAGCAGCCGCAGCGAGGCCGGGTCGGCGGCGTGCAGGTCGTCGATGACGACCACGACCGGACGCCGCTGCGCCAGCGCGACCAGGGCGGAGGTGACCGCGTCGAAGACCCGGAAGCCGTCGGCGGCCGGCTCGCCGGACGGGCGGGCCTCACCGAGCAGGGCGGTCAGGCTGCCACCCGCCGCGCTCTCCGCCTCCGCCCACTCCCCGGGCTCGGCCGCGCGCCGCAGCGCCCTGATGACCTGCACCCACGGCCAGTAGCCGGGGGCGCCGCCGGAATCCCAGCAGGCGCCGCCGGCCACCAGCGCGCCGCGCCGCCTGGCCTCGCCCACCATGCCGGCGACCAGCGTGGTCTTGCCGATGCCGGCCTCGCCGGTGACCAGCACCAGGCCGCCGTGGCTGTCGATGAGCCTGCCGATCTCGGCACGCAGCAGCGCGGCGGGGTGCTCCCTGCCGATGAGCTCGTGTGCCGCGATGTCCGTAGGCATGACGCTTGCACGCTATCCGCCCGGACCGACATTTTCCCAAGCGCCGCTACCAGGTCACCTCCAGGGAGCTGAGCCCGTAGACGACGGAGGAGACGCGGAAGCCCGGCTCGGCGTCCGCGACGCGCAGCTTCGGGAACCGCTGGAGCAGCGCGGGGAAGGCGATGCGCAACTCCATGCGGGCCAGCGGGGCGCCCAGGCAGTGGTGCACGCCGTGGCCGAAGGCGAGGTGGCCGGGCGCGCCGCGGCTGAGGTCGAACGCGTCCGCGTCCGGCAGGAACGACGGGTCCCTGTTGGCGGCGGGCAGGGTGACGAGCACCAGGTCGCCCTCCTCGATCCGCTGCCCGCCGACCTCGGTGTCGCGGGTCGCGACCTTGGTGGTGCCCGAGTTGACGATGCTGAGCCAGCGCAGCAGCTCCTCCACCGTCGCGTCGATCCGCTCGGGCTCCTTCCTGAGCAGGTCGAGCTGCTCGGGGTGGCGCAGCAGGGCGAGCGTGCCCAGGGAGAGCATGTTGGAGGTGGTCTCGTGCCCGGCGAACAGCAGCAGCCCGCCGATCCCGACCAGCTCGTCGGTGGACAGGTCGTCGCCGTGCTCGCGGACGAGCATGCCGAGCAGTTCCTCGCCGGGGTCGGCCTGGATGCGCGCGACCAGGCTCTCCATGTACGCGCGCTGCTCGAACTGGAGCATCATGCGCTCCTGGCCGGGCACGGACATGTCGAGCATCCTGGCGGTGCGCCGCTGGAAGACCTCGCGGTCCTCGGACGGCACCCCGAGCAGCTCGGAGATCACCAGCGACGGGATCGGCAGCGCGAACGACGGCACCAGGTCGGCGGGCGCGCCCGCAGCCTCCAGGGCGTCGAGGTGCTCGTCCACGATGCGCCTGACGCGCTGCTCCATCCGGTTGATGCGGCGGATGGTGAACTCCGGCGTCAGCATCCTGCGCAGCCGCGTGTGCTCGGGCGGGTCCACGCCGAGCAGGTTGCCCGCACGTACCTTGGCGATCTGCTCCTCCGTCATGGGCGGCGCTCCGGGCAGCCGGGCGATGTTCTGCGGGGCGATCTTGAACCGCTCCGCGTCGCCCAGCACCTCCCGCACGTCGGCGTAGCGGGTCACGAGCCAGGCCTCGGAGCCGAACGCCGTGGTGATCCGTTTGACGCGGTCGTCGTCCCGGGCGGACGCCAGCTCCGGCGCCGGGTGGAACTCCACCCGCCGCATATGTAACGGCATCGTCTCGCTCATATGCATCCCCTCCGTGATTCCTAACGTTTGGTTGCACGCTACTGAGCCGGGCGAGCCTCCACTAGTTGCGAGTTTCAATTGTTGTCAGGTCGTACCACCTCCTTCCTGCGTTCCTTGACGCGGATCGAACGGGCCGCGGACTATACCTGCGACCACCCGGACGAAGAGGACATCCATGGACCTGGTACGGCACGTTCCCGGCTCCGTGCCGGTGCTGATCGCCGGAGGCGGGCCCGTCGGCCTGGCGACCGCGGTGGAGCTGGCCCATCACGGTGTGCGCTGCCTGGTGGTGGAGCCGCGCGAGACGGTGTCGTGGCTGCGCCCGCGCGCCAAGACCACCTCGGCGCGCTCGATGGAGCTGCTGCGCAGGTGGGGGCTGGCCCAGGTGCTGCGCGCGCGGGCGCCGCTGGCGGTGTCGTGGTCGGACGAGGCGGTGTTCGTCACCGGCCTGCTCGGACGGGAGATCACCCGCATCGGCGGCTGCTTCGGCCTCGACCTGATCGGCTCCGACCTGGCCGCAGAACCGGGCCAGCAGGTGCCGCAGCCGCTCGTCGAGGAGGTGCTGCGGGAGGCAGTCGGCGACGCGCTGCTGACCGGCTGGCAGGTGGCCGGCCTGCGGGAGGACGCCGACGGGGTCACGGTGCGGATCACGTCCGGCGGCCGAGAGCGCGAGGTGCGCGCCCGGTACGTCGTGGGCTGCGACGGCCCGCGCGGCGTGACCAGGGACGCCATCGGCGCCCGCTACGAGGGCCGCCAGGACGCCCGCCCCAACTTCAACATCGTCTTCCGCGCCCCCGGCCTGGCCGAGCGCATGCCGCACGGCCCCGCCGTGCACTACTGGGTGCTGAACCCGGCCCAGCCCGGCATGCTCGGCCGCCTCGACCTCGACGACACCTGGTGGTGCATCGCCCAGGGAGTGCGGGCCGCGGACGCCGACCCCGTACGCCTGGTGCGCAACCTGGCCGGCGCCGACATCGACGTGGAGATCCTGGCCACCGACCCGTGGACGGCCCGGATGCTGCTGGCCGACCGGTACGCCGGCGGCCGGGTCTTCCTGGCCGGCGACGCGGCCCACCAGAACCCGCCCTACGGGGGACACGGGTTCAACACCGGCATCGGGGACGCGGTCAACATCGGCTGGAAGCTGGCCGCCGTGCTGCTGGGGTGGGCCCCCGCGCGGCTGCTGGCCACGTACGAGAGCGAGCGCCGGCCGGTCGCCGCCGCCACGATCGAGGCCGCCGCCGCGAACATGGCCACCCTCGCCCCGGAGTTGGCCGACCCGGCGCTGATGGGGGAGGAGGCCGAGTTCGAGAAGGTGCGCCCGCTGGTGGCGGAGGCGGTGCGCAGGACCAAGGACAGCGAGTTCCACAGCCTGGACCTGGTGCTGGGCTACACGTACGCGGGCTCGTCCATCGTCGCCTCCGGGACCGGGGAGCGGCTGCCGCACCGGTGGCTGGCCCCCGGAGAGTCGTTGTACGACCGGCTGGGCCCCGCGTTCAGCCTGGTCGGCGACCAGGAGACGCCAGGCGCCGCCGTGGTGGTGGCGCAGGCCGGGGAACTGGGGGTGCCGTTGCGGGTGGTGGACCTGCCCGGGGAGTCGCTCGCGCTGGTGCGGCCGGACCAGCACGTCGCCTGGCGCGGCGGCGACCCCTCGAGGGCCCTGCGCGTGGCACTCGGCCACGAGCGGTGACCCCCGAGGGCTCGCTCACTTGCGGTTGTAGAGCCGCATCGTCAGCGTGCCGAAGACCACGACGAGCACCGCCGACGACACCAGCACCCAGGTGATCTCCCCGGCGTCGGGCGTACCGGCCATCAGCGAGCGGACCGAGCTGACCAGGCGCGAGATCGGGCTGGCGTTGACGAACGCCTGCAGCCAGCCCGGCATCGTCGAAGGGTCCACGTAGACGTTGCTCAGGAAGGTCAGCGGCATCAGCACGAGCATGCTGACCCCCATCACCGACTTCTCGCTGCGCATCAGCAGCCCGAACATCGTCCACACCCACGAGAACGCGAACGAGAACACCAGCAGCAGCGCGATCGCGCCCACCGCCCCGACGACCCCGCCCTGCGGGCGGAAGCCCATCACCAGCCCGACCAGCAGGATCACCGTCGAGGCCATCAGATAGCGCAGCATGTCGCCGAGCAGGTAACCGACCATGGTGGACGGCCGCCAGATCGGCAGGGTACGGAAGCGGTCGAAGACCCCCTTCTCGATGTCCTTGTTGACCTCCACGCCGGTGTACATAGTGATCATCACGACGCTCGTCACCATGATGCCCGGCAGCACGAACTGCAGGTACTCGGTGGGCGAGCCGGCCAGCGCGCCCCCGAACAGGTACGTGAACATCAGCGTCATCATGATCGGGAACGCCGTCACGTCGAAAAGCTGCTCGGGCACGTGCTTGATCTTCAACATCGCCCGCCAGCCGAACGTCATCGACGCCGACCAGGCGCTGGGCCGTGGTGGCCGGGTCGTGGGGGCGAGGACGGCGGCCAGGGTGTCGGTCGCGGGCGCGGTGCCCGCCTCTGTGGTGGCGGTCATGCTGCTGCCTCCTCGGTGGTGGCGGGACGGTCGGTGAGGGCGAGGAAGACCTCGTCCAGGCTGGGCTGGCCGAGGGAGAAGTCGTCGACGACGATGCCGGCGGAGGCCAGGCGGGCCAGCGCGCGGGCGGCCTGCTCGGCCTCGTCGCCCGCGCCGGTGACCCGGGCGGTGAGGGCCACCGGATCGGCCTCCAGGTAGACGGGCGTGTTCAGCGCCTCGGCGAGCACCCGCTCGGCCTCGGGCCGGGTGGCGGCGTCGCGGAGACGGACGTGGATCGAGCCGGAGCCGACGGACGACTTCAGCTCGCCCGGCGTGCCCTCGGCGATGAGCCGGCCGTGGTCGATGACCGCGATGCGCTGCGCCAGCCGGTCGGCCTCCTCCAGGTACTGGGTGGTCAGCAGCACCGTGGTGCCGTGGGCGACCACGACGCGGACGATGTCCCAGACCTGGTTGCGGCTGCGCGGGTCGAGCCCGGTCGTGGGCTCGTCGAGAAAGAGCAGGTCGGGGGTGTTGAGGATGCTGGCCGCGATGTCGATGCGCCGCCGCATGCCGCCGGAGTACGTCTTGACCTGCCGCCCGGCCGCCTCCGTCAGCCCGAACGCCTCCAGGAGCTGCGCCGCCCGATCGCGCGCGGCCGGCTTGCGGTGGCCGAGCAGGCGGGCGAGCAGGATCAGGTTCTCGGAGCCGGTCATCTCCTCGTCCACGGAGGCGTACTGGCCGGTCAGGCTGACCCGGGAGCGTACGGCGTCGGCCTCGCGGACCACGTCGTGCCCGAACACGGTCGCCTCGCCGCCGTCGGGCCGGAGCAGCGTGGCCAGCATGCGGACGGCGGTCGTCTTGCCGGCGCCGTTGGGCCCCAGCACGCCGTACACCGCGCCGGCCGGCACGGACAGGTCGAGGCCGTCCACGGCGCGTGTGTCGCCGAAGACCTTGACCAGGCCGGAGGTTCGTATCGCCACTTCTGGCATGGGTGATCCCTTCATGAGACGTAGGGCTGGTCGCGCCGCCCCGCCCGCAGCGTGCGGCCCCACCAGGTGAGCTGGTCGAGCAGGGCCGCGACGGCGCGCAGCCGGTCGTCGGTGTCGTGGGGCCGGCAGTTCCCGGCCGGCCCGGGGTCGTCCGGGCCCGGCTCGGTCATGCCGGGGCCGAGCAGGTCGAGGCCCACCCAGTCGCGCATGGTCACCGCGTGCAGGGCGGAGAAGACCGTGCGGAGCTGCTCGACGGCGTAGTGGCCGCACGAGCCCGAGCCGTAGGCGACGATGCCGACCGGCTTGGCCTGCCACTCGTCGTAGGCGAAGTCGATCGCCTGCTTGAGCGAGGCGGGGAAGCTGCGGTTGTACTCGGGGGTCACCACCACGAACGCGTCCGCGACGGCGACGGCCGCCGCGAAGCGCCGCATGGACGGCGTCGCCCCCTGCGGGTAGCAGGGCGGGAAGGCGTAGGCGGCCAGGTCGAGCACCTCGATCGCGAGGTCCTCGCGCCGCCGCGCCCGCTCGGCGAACCAGCCGGCGACCGCGTCGCAGACGCGGCCCGCCCGGGTGCTGCCGACGATCACCGCGACGTTGAGCGGTTCGGCCGTCATGGTGTCACCCCCTTCACCGGGAAGGCGCGAGACGGTCCGCTAGATCCGATCTGGCGGACCGTCCGGTACGGCGGGGGCGGTGCGGGATCCGCTCTCGCGGCGTCGCCGGCAGTGACGCAGGTCACACGGCGGATCCTGTCACAGGGCGCGCGCCACCGGCATCTCCATGTCCGTAAGCCGGTCGCGGACGGTCCGCCCGGCGCGTGACCCGAATCGAGGACACCATGACAGAGCGTCTCAACATGTTCGCCAACCAGCTCGGCGCCCGGATCGGCAAGCGGTTCGCCGGTACCGCCATGCTGATCGAGCAGGCGCTGCCCAAGGTCGTCGTGGAGCTGGTCAACCTCCGCGTCAGCCAGATCAACGGCTGCGGCTACTGCACCGACGCCCACGCCAAGGAGCTCGCGCACGCCGGGCAGAGCGCGGCGCGCGTCAACCTGGTCGCCACCTGGCGCGAGAGCACCGTGTTCACCGAGGCCGAGCGGGCCGTGCTGGCGCTGGCCGAGGAGGGCACCCGGCTGGCCGACGCCGCCACGGGCGTGTCCGACGAGACCTGGGCCGAGGTGCGCAAGCACTTCGACGAGGACCAGGTCGTCGCGCTGGTGTCGCAGATCGGGATGATCAACGCGGCCAACCGGTTCGGCGTCATCCTGCGCACCCCCGGCGGCTCCTACGAGCCCGGCGCGTTCGCCGCCATCGCGGACTGACCCTGGGGCCACCGGTCTTGAGGGCAGGCGCACGCCCCCGGTTCCGGGCCGCGCGGGCGGGTGCGGGGTCAGGCGGGTGCGGTGCTGGCGCGCATCACGAGGGTGGTCGGCAGCTCCACGCGCTCCGGCGTCTCGCCCGACAGCAGCGCGCCCAACGCCACCGAGCCCAGCTCGGGCCACGGCTGGCGGACGGTGGTCAGCGCCGGGGTGACGTGGGCGGCGGCCCACGAGTCGTCGAAGCCCACCACGCTGACGTCGTCGGGCACCCGCAGGCCGTGCTCGCCCAGGGCCTGGTAGACCCCGACGCCCATCGCGTCGGAGCAGGTGAAGATCGCGGTCGGCCGGTGCGGGCCGGCCGTGTCCAGCAGTTCGCGGGTGGCGGTCAGCGCGCTCTCGCGCTGGAAGTAGCCACACACCTCCCATCGCGGGTCGACGGCCAGCCCCGCCGCGGCCATGGCCTGCCGGTAGCCGTTCAGCCGTTCGACCGCGCAGGGCACGCCGGGCCGGCCGGTGACGATCGCGATGCGCTCGTGGCCGAGGCCGATGAGGTGCTCGGTGGCCTCGCGGGCGCCGTCCAGGTTGTCCGCGGCCACGATCGAGACCCCGGGGGGCGGCTTACGTCGCGGGTCCACGATGACCGCGGGGATGCCGTGGTCGGTCAGCCAGGCCCGCTGGGTGGCCGTCGGCGAGGTGCGCACCAGCAGGACGCCCGCGCTGTCCCGCGCGCCGATGCGGTCCAGCCAGGCGGGCGGCGGCTGGCCGTTCTTGGTCCGGTCCACCACGGCCGAGACGATCAGGTCCACGCCGAGCCGCCAGGCCGCGTCCTCCACGCCGCCGAGGATGGCCAGCGCGTACGGCGAGTCGAGGCCCTGCAGCATGACGTCCACCATGCTGCCCCGCGTGGGACGGACCCGCTGGCGCGGGTAGCCGCGCCGTTCCAGCACCTCGGCGACCAGGCGTCTGGTGTGCTGTGAGACGTCGGAGCGGCCGTTCAATGCTTTGGAAACGGTTGCAACCGAAACCCCGGCCTCGCGGGCGATCACCGCCAGTTTCGGCAGCGGGGAGGGGGTGTCCGAGGCCGTCATGTCCCCACTCTCCTCCGAAGGGAGGGCATAAGGCCAGGCCATGCCAGCGAAAATTTCGAAATTTCGGCGTTTGCCCTGTTAGTGGCCTTCGTCGGGTTCCTGTGCCATTGACGTTGCGTGCGTGCTACCGCAACGTTTCCTGCAACCGATTGCAGACCCGGCACCACGCGAAGGAGTCCATGACGTGGCCGTCGTCTCGGCGCCCCCGCCTCATCGCCGACCCCGCCGAGCAGGCGCGCTGACACCCTATTGGCTGATCGCCCCGTCGGTGGTCGCGATGCTCGGGTTCCTCGTCTACCCGATGCTCAGCGTCCTGTACTACAGCCTCCAGCACTACAACGTGACCCAGCCGTGGGACAACGGCTTCGCCGGGCTGGAGAACTTCCACCGGCTGCTGTTCGAGGACCCGATCTTCTGGCAGAGCCTCGGCTTCAGCGCCAAATGGGTGGCCGTCGAGGTCGTGCTGCAGTTCCTGCTCGGGCTGGCGCTCGCGCTGATCGTCAACGAGAGCTTCGTCGGCCGCGCCGTCTCCCGCGCCCTGGTCTTCTCGCCGTGGGCCGTCTCCGGCGTGCTCACCACCGCGATCTGGGTGCTGCTCTACAACCCGTTCACCGGCATGTCGCGCTACCTCGCCGACTTCGGCCTCATGGACTACGGGGCCGCGCCGCTGGCCAACCCCGGCACCGTGTTCTGGGCCGCGGTCGTGGCCGAGCTCTGGCGCGGGGTGCCGTTCTTCGCGATCCTGCTCCTGGCCGACCTGCAGTCGGTGTCGAAGGAGCTGTACGAGGCCGCCTCCGTGGACGGCGCGAGCCGCCTGCGCCGCTTCTTCCACATCACGCTGCCGCACCTGCGCGACGCGATCATCCTGTCCACGCTGCTGCGCTGCGTGTGGGAGTTCAACAACGTGGACCTGCTGTACACGCTGACCGGCGGCGGCCCGGCCCACCAGACCACCACGCTGCCGCTGTACGTGGCCTCGCTGGCCGCCCAGTCGCACGACTTCGGCTACGCCACCGCACTGACCACCGTGGCGTTCCTCATCCTGACCTTCTTCTCGATCGCCTACCTGCGGCTGAGCAAGTTCGGAGCGAAGTCATGACCGTGGTGACCGAACGACCGCCGGCCCTCGCGACGCGGCCGGCCGCCACCGCGGCCCCCGGCAACCGCGTGCCGCGCTGGCAGATCTATCTCCCGCTGGCCCTGTACCTGCTGTTCACGCTGGTGCCGTTCTACTGGATGCTGGTCTTCGCCTTCCGGCCGGCCGGCTCGACGGCGATCGTCCCGTGGCCGATCACGTTCGAGCACTTCGACACGGTGTGGAACGGCATGGGGTTCGCCGTCTTCTTCCGCAACAGCCTGATGGTCGGCGTCGCCTCGCTGGTCGCCACCACGGTGGTGGCGCTGGCGGGCGGGTACGCGCTGGCCCGCTACGCCTTCCGCGGCAGGGGCGCGTTCATGATCGGGATGCTCTGCACGCAGTTCATCCCCGGCGCTCTGATGATCATCCCGCTGTTCGAGATCTTCCGCACGCTGGGCCTGACGAACTCGTTGTGGAGCCTCGTCATCGCCGAGACGGTCTTCCAGCTCCCGCTCTCGCTCATCCTGATCAGCGGCTTCATCCGCAACATCCCGTACGAGCTGGAGCAGGCCGCCTGGGTGGACGGCTGCTCGCGGCTGCGCGGCTTCCTGGCCATCGTGCTGCCCCTGCTGCGGCCCGCGCTGGTCGCGGTCGGCTCGTTCGCCTTCATCCACAGTTGGAACAACTTCCTCTTCGCCCTCATGTTCATCAACGACCAGGAGAAATTCACCGTGCCCGTGGGCCTGGCCTACAACCTCGGCGAGAACAGCGTCGACTTCGGCGCCCTCGCCGCCGGCGGCGTCGTCGCCGCACTGCCCGTCGTGATCGTCTTCGCCTTCATCCAGCGCTACCTCGTCCAGGGGATGTCCGCCGGGGCGGTGAAGGGATGAGCGCGACCTACCGCAACCCGGTGCTGAACGCCGACTGGTCCGACCCCGACGTGATCCGCGTCGGCGACGACTTCTACCTGACCGTCTCCACCTTCACCAAGGTGCCGGGACTGCCGATCCTGCACTCCCGCGACCTGGTCAACTGGACGATCATCGGCCACGCGTACACCCGCGGGTACGACGACGTACGGCCCGGCTGCGGCGTGTGGGCGCCCTCGCTGCGCCACCACGACGGCCGGTTCTGGATCTTCTTCGGCGACCCGGACGTGGGCGTCTGCTGGGTGAGCGCCGCCGACCCGCGCGGCCCGTGGACCGCCCCGCACGTGGTCAAGCCGGGGCGCGGGCTCATCGACCCGTGCCCGCTGTGGGACGACGACGGGCACGCCTACCTCGTGCACGGCTGGGCCAAGAGCCGGGCCGGCGTCAACAACCGGCTCACCCTGCACCGCATGGCCCCCGACGGCAGCACGGTGCTGGACGAGGGCACGATCGTCATCGACGCCGACCTGCTGCCGGGCTACCGGACGCTGGAAGGGCCCAAGCTGTACCGGCACGACGGGGCGTACTGGATCTTCGCGCCGGCCGGGGGCGTCGAGCAGGGCTGGCAGTCGGTGTTCCGCGCGGAGTCGATCTTCGGCCCGTACGAGGACCGCATCGTGCTGGCGCAGGGCGGCACCGGCGTCAACGGCCCGCACCAGGGCGGCTGGGTGGACACCCCGTCCGGCGCGCACTGGTTCATGCACTTCCAGGACCGCGGCCCCTACGGCCGGGTGACGCACCTGCAGCCGATGCGGTGGGAGGACGGCTGGCCGGTCATGGGCGCGGACGGCGAGCCGGTGTCCGAGGCGCCCGTCCCCGTGCCGGGGCACGAGCCGGCCGCCCCGGCGACGTCCGACGACTTCGCCGGGCCGGGGCTGGGGTTGCAGTGGAGCTGGCAGGCCAACCCGGAGCCGTCCGGGTGGGAGCTGCGTGACGGGGCGCTGCGGCTGGCCTGCGCGCCGGGGCCGGACGACCTGCGCGAGCGGCCGTCCGTGCTGGGCCAGCGGCTGCCCGGCGTCCCGTGCCTGGTCAGCGCCACGCTCACCCTGGAGGGCGAGGGCCGGGCGGGGCTGGCCGTGATCGGGGACACCGCCGCCTTCGTCGGCCTCCGGCGCGGCGCGGACGGGAAGACCGTCCTGGTCTGCGGGGAGACGGGGGCGGCGGGTGACTGGGAGCCCGTGCCGGTCGAGGAGGGCCGGGCCGTCACGATCGGCGCGCGGGTGGGCGAAGGCGCGCTGGTCACGTTCCTGGCCGACGGCCGGGAGGTCGGCGCGCCCTTCCAGGCCACGCAGGGCCGATGGGTGGGGGCCGTGCTCGGCCTCTTCGCCGCGGGGGACGGCACCGGCGAAGCGATCTTCGAGGCGTTCACCGTGGACATCGAAAGGTAGTGGGCACATGAGAGCACACGCGCCGCTGGCCGCCGTCGTGGCGGTGGCCGTCCTGGCCGGTTGCGGCTCCGGCACCGGCTCGGACGGCAGGACCGAGATCACCTTCTGGGACACCAACGCCGGCCCCGCGCGCACACCGGTCTGGCAGCACGCCATCGCGGAGTTCGAGAAGGCCAACCCGGCCATCAAGGTGAACTACGTGGGCGTGCCGATCGCGCAGGCCCCCCAGAAGCTCGACACGGCCATCGCCGGCGGCGGCACCCCGGACGTGGCCGACATCTCGACCTCGGGCCTCGGCACCCTCGTGGCCCAGAAGGCGCTCGAACCCGTGGACGAGCGCATCGCCGGCAACCCCGCGCTGAACGGCAAGTTCAACGAGGCACTGCTGACCACGGTCAAGAACGTCGTGCCCGACGGCAGGACGTACATCTACCCGATCTCCACCAACGCCGGGGCGTTCTGGTACCGCAAGGACTGGTTCGCGGCGGAGGGGCTGCAGGCCCCGAAGACCTGGTCGGACTTCTTCACCGTGCTCGACAAGCTGACCAGGCCCGAGGAGAACCGCTTCGGCTTCACCATCCGCGGCGGCGCCGGCTCCATCGCGCAGATGCTGGAGGTCGTCTACGGCCAGTCGGGCGTCACCGAGTTCTTCGACGCCGCCGGCCGGGCCACGCTGAACGACCCGCGCAACGTGACGGCGCTGGAGAAGTACGCGGGGCTGTACAAGAAGAACACGCCCGAGGGCGACCTGCAGAACGACTACGTCAAGATGGTCGCCCAGTTCGACACCGCGGGCAGCATCGCCGTCATGCAGCACAACCTGGGCTCCTACCAGGACCACAAGAAGGCGCTCGGCGACGAGAAGGTGGCCTCGTTCTCCGTGCCCAAGTCCGACACCGGCCCCCAGACCGTGCTGTCGAACCCGGTCGGCGGCGTCGCGGTCTTCTCCGCCAGCGAGCAGAAGGACGCCGCGGCCAAGCTGGCCGAGTTCTTCGCCTCGAAGGACATGAGCGGGTACATCGCCGAGCAGACCGGCGTCATCCCGGCCAACATCGACGTGCCGCCGTCCGAGGCCGCGCACATCACCGAGGCGCAGCGGGTGCTGAACGACCCGGCGACCAAGGTCGTGCAGATGCCCTACCACCTGCCGGAGTTCAACCAGATCACCAAGACCTGGGCCGAGCCGCAGTTCCAGAAGGTGCTGCTGGGCCAGCTCAGCAGCAAGGACTTCCTCGACGAGTTCGCGGGCAAGCTGACCGAGGCGCAGGCCGCGTACAAGAAGCGGAACGGCTGATGCACGCGCTCGCCGCGCTCGCCCTGGCCGCGGTCACGGTCCTGCACCCCGCTCCCGACCTGGGCCGTCAGGTGCTCGCGCCGGACGACGGGTGGGCCGCCGCCGAGGGCGGCACCACCGGCGGGTCCGCGGCCCGCCACGCGGTCACCGTACGGACCCGCGACGAGCTGGCCGCGGCCGTCGCCGGGGACCAGCCGAAGATCGTCTACGTCGAGGGCGCCCTCGACGCGGGCTCCAGGACCTGCGCCGACTACGCCGTCCCCGAGTACGACCTGAGCAAGTACCTCGAAGCCTTCGACCCGGCCCGCTGGACGGGACCGGCCGCCGGCCCGCTCGAAGAGGCCCGCCGGGCGTCGGCCGCCAACCAGCGGCGGGACGTGCTGATCGGCATCGGCTCCAACACCACGCTCGTCGGCCGCCGCGGGGCCTCGCTCACCGGCCTGGGCCTGGTGATCGACGACGCCGACAACGTGATCGTCAGGAACCTGGCCGTCCACGACGCCTACGACTGCTTCCCCGTGTGGAGCGGCGGCGACTGGAAGACCGACTACGACAACCTGATGATCTCCGGATCCACTCACGTGTGGGTGGACCACGTGACGCTGACCGACGGCGACCGGCCCGACCAGGCCGAACCCCGCTACTTCGGCAAACGTTTCCTGCACCACGACGGGCTGCTCGACATCGTCAGGGGCAGCGACCTGGTGACCGTCTCCTGGAGCGTGTTCTCCGGGCACGACAAGTCGCTGCTGTGGGGCAACACCGACGCCCCCGACCTCGACGCGGGCAAGCTGCGCGTCACCCTGCACCACAACGAGCTGGCCGGGCTCAACCAGCGGGGACCGCGGGTGCGCCACGGCCAGGTGCACGTCTACAACAACTCGTACGTGATCCCGGCGGGCACCGACTACCAGTACTCCTGGGGTGTCGGCGTGAACTCCGCCATCTACGCGCAGCACAACACCTTCCGCGGCGCCGTCACCCCGGACCGGATCGTCTACGGCTGGGGCGGCACCGCGATCCACGAGGAGGGCACGCTGGTGAACGGCAGGCAGGTGGACGTCCGGGCGGCGTACAACGCCGTCAAGGATCCCGATCTCGGCGGTGACGTGGGCTGGACCCCGTCCCTGCACGGGCGGGTGGACCCCGCGCGGGCCGTGCCCGCCCTGGTCAGGGCGCACGCGGGGGCCGGGAGGCTCGGATGAGGGCGGCGACGGTCCTGGCGCTGGCCGGAGCCCTGATCCTGGCGCCGCTCCCGGCCCAGGCGCAGGCCCAGCCGCCGGCGGCCCAGCGCGCCGACGGGTTCGCCGGGCTGGACGCGCTGGGCGTGGCCGGCACCACCGGCGGCGCGGCGGGCCCGACCGTGACCGTGGACAACCAGGCCGACCTGGAGCGGTACGCCACGGCCGCGGAGCCGTACGTGATCAAGGTCAGGGGCTCGATCGCGGTGGAGCCGTACGGCAAGGAGATCGCGGTCGCCTCCGGCAAGAGCATCGTCGGCGCGGGCGCGGGCGCGGAGATCGTGCACGGCGGCTTCTTCCTCAACGGCGTGCACAACGTGATCATCCGCAACCTGACGATCCGCGACTCGTACGTGCCCGGCGACTGGGACGGCAAGACCAAGGACTACGACGGCATCCAGATGGACGGCGCCCACCACGTCTGGATCGACCACAACCACTTCACCCGCACCGGCGACGGCCTGCTCGACATCCGCAAGGACAGCGACTACGTCACCGTCTCCTGGAACGTCTTCAGCGACCACAACAAGGCCGTCGGCGTCGGCTGGACCCCCAACGTGGTGACGAAGGTGACCTTCCACCACAACTGGATCCGCGGCACCCACCAGCGCAACGCCAGCATCGACAACACCGAGGCCGCGCACTGGTACAACAACTTCGTCCAGGACACCGCGATGTACGGGACGATGATCCGCGGCGGCGGCCGGCTCGTGGTCGAGAACAGCTACTACCAGGGCGTGCCCGACCCGGTCGTGGCCAAGGACCCGGCCTCGCAGGTCGTGCAGCGGGGCAACGTGCTGCGCGGGTCGCCGGGCCGCTCCGACAGCGTGGGCGAGGCGTTCGACCCGTCCGCCTACTACGCCTACGACCTCGACCCGGCCGAGCGGGTGCCCGGCATCGTCACCCGGGGCGCGGGCCCGCTCGGCGGGCAGCGTCCGGCGCCGCGCCGGATCACGGTCGCGCTCGACGGCAGCGGCGACTTCGCCAGCCTCCAGGCGGCGGTCGGCGCGGCCCCGCCCGGTGCGGTGATCACCGTCGCGCCGGGCGTCTACCGCGAGATGCCGCGGGTCTGGGCGGGCCGCACCGACCTGACGATCAGGGGCGCGACCGGCGACCCGGCGGACGTGGTCGTCACCTACGACCTGTCGGCCGACGCCGCGAAGTTCTACGGCGGCACGTGGGGCACCGCGCAGAGCGCCACCCTCGCCGTGCTCGCCGACGGCGTCACGGTCGAGGACATCACGCTGCAGAACGCCGCCGACGAGGCGGTCAGCCCGGGACCCGCGCCCGCCGTGCGGACCGGCGGCGACCGGACCGCCTTCGAGGGCACGCGCTTCCTCGGCGACGGCGGCGTCTACCAGGCCGACGGCCGCCGCGCCTACCTGCGCGGCTGTTACGTGGAGGGCGACGCGGACCTCGTGCGCTCCACGGGCGTGACCGTCCTGGACGGCTGCACGCTCAGGTCGGCCGGGCCCGGCAACGTGCTGGCCGGCGGCACCGTCCTGGTCACCGGCGGCCGGCTGGAGGGCGACACGGCCCGGTCGGTCACGCTCGGGAGCTCCGGCGCGGCCGTGGTCCGGGACTCGTGGCTGGGTGCCCACGTCAAGGACGACCCGTGGGGCGAGGGCCGCTTCGCCGAGTACCGCAACACGGGGCCGGGCGCGGCCGTCACGGAGCTGCGCCCGCAGCTCACCGACGCCCAGGCCGCCCGCCACACGGCCGAGCGCTACCTCGCGGGCTGGCGTCCGTAACGACACCTGCCGTCCCGCCCGCGCCGCAGCATCGGGCGGGACGGTCTTTACCCCGAGCAATCCAGCCCTAGAGTGATCGAACCGCTACTCCTGGTTACGATGGCGAAGTTCGCGCATCTATCACGCCAGGGGGCTGGAAAATGACCGATGAGACACAGGCCGCCAAGATTAGGGTGAACGCGGCCGAAGACGGCGTGCTCGGCACCGAGGCCGCGCTGCTGAACGCCCAGGACGACCCGGTGGCCTCGGCCGCCGTGGACGCGGCCGTCGAGGCCGAACTCCTGGACGACGCCGAGACGGCCTCCGCCCGCCGGGAGAGCGAGCGGCAGATCGCGGAGCTGCCCGCCAAGGACCAGGAGCGGGTCCGCCGCGCCCAGCGCGAACTGCGTACGATGGGCGCCGACGTCTGGCCGGTGGCCAGGTGGTGGGGGCACGAGATCCACCTCAACGAGTCGGCCGCACTGCTGGCCGCCGAGATCCCGCAGCTCATCGGGGAGATCGCGGGCACGGTGCTGGGCTCCTGGCTGACCCCGGCCATCGAGCGCGGCGTGCGCGCCAAGGCGGACTGGATCGCCTCGATCGCCCGGCCGTACGGGGTCCGGCTGGTCTCGCCGTGGACCGCGCCCGGCCTGCTGATCCCGGCCCGCCAGCGCGGCGGCGACACCAGCCTGTTCTGGGCGGTGCACGAGCCGGGCGACGGCTGGAGCCCGGACCAGAGCTTCATCGACCACGTCGACGTGTCGGGCCCGGCCCTGGCCGGGTTCCAGGACCGGCTGCACCTCGTCCACCGGGGCGGCGAGGGCGACGGCGGCCTGCGCTGGACGGTCTACGACACCGAGGAGGGCTGGAGCGCGGACCAGCGCCTCCCGCGGCACTTCAGTGACGCCGCCCCGGCGCTGGCCGCGTACGACGGGCAGCTCTACTGCGTGCACCGGGGCGGCCGTGGCGACACCGCGCTGTGGTGGACCCGCTGGGACGGCTCGCGCTGGAGCGCCGACGAGCGGCTGCCGCGGCACTTCAGCGAGACGACCCCCGCGCTGGCGGCCTTCGACGGGCTGCTGCACTGCGTGCACCGGGGCTCGGGCCACGACCAGGCGCTGTGGTGGGCCCGCTGGGACGGCCGGAGCTGGAGCCCCGACGAGCGGCTGCCGCAGCACTTCAGCGACTCGAACCCGGCCGTGGCCGTCTACCGGGGCCACCTCTACTGCGTGCACCGCGGCGCGGGCGGCGACCCGACACTGTGGTGGACCCGCTGGGACGGCTCGACGTGGAGCCCCGACCAGCAACTGCCCGGCCACCGCAGCTCGGAGGGGCCGGCCCTGACCGTCTACAAGGACCGGCTGTATTGCGTGCACCGCGGCGCCACGGACCAGAGCCTGTGGTGGAGCAGCTTCAACGGCTCCGGCTGGACCGCCGACCAGCGGCTGCCGCACCACTACAGCGCCGAGGGCCCGGCGACCGTGGCCTACCGCGACAGGAAGGCCACCCACGACCAGCTCCTGTGCGTGCACCGCGGCGTGCGCTGAGACGGCGGGCGCCGGCCCGCGACCTCGCGGGCCGGCACCCCTCGCTCACCAGCCGGCGAGCTGCTCCAGGAACCACTCGACCAGCGGCCGGGACACGGCGCCGTGCTCGGTGTTGGTCGCGTCGCAGCAGAACGCGTCGAGGAACGTCTCGTCCTTCGGCAGGTCGCTGAGGTCCGCGTACAGGTCGTGCTGCCACTCGAACGGGTCCCTGGCCAGGGCGATCGCGCTGATCGACGGCACGAAGCAGCTCGCCCGGAACCGGTGCTCGATCGGCAGACCGGCCGCGTCGGCGAGCTTGCCCCACGACTCGAACGTGCCGCCGGGCGCCCCGTCGAACGCGGGCACGTGCGAGGTGGCGCTCGTCCACACGGGAGCGCCGAACCGCACGGTCCCGACGTTCTGCAGCTCGCCCAGGTCCGGCTGGACGCGGGCGGTGAGCTGGAACAGGTCGTCGTGCAGGTCGAGGACCGGCGTGCCGGGCGGCAGGTCGGGCCCCGCGCCGGTGCCGGTGCCGTTGGCCAGGCCCAGCTTGTACGGCCGCCTCGGGAACCAGCCCACCGCGCGCAGGTCGTCCAGGAACTCCTGGCGCAGCGCGCTGGCGGTCATCACGGGCCCCGAGTAGTCGGCGCTGTCCACCCAGCCCCACAGGAGCTGCTGCGCGGCCGGGCTGCGGATCAGCTCGGCCTGCCCCGGCCCGTCGGAGCGCGGGGCCAGCGCCTCGTGCAGGTAGGCGAGCTGCTGGAGCACCAGCGGGATCCAGGCCCCGAGGTGCGGGGAGTCGTAGGAGAAGAACTTGTCGGTCTGGTGGTCGACGCGCTCCTGCTCCATGCGGGCCAGCGCGTAGCGGGTGACGATGCCGCCCATGCTGACCCCGCCGACGACCAGCGGGTCGTCCCCCTGCCGCTCCTCGATCGCGCGCAGCACGGCGGTGACCGCCACGGCGGCGTTGGCCTGGATGGCGGCGTGCCGCTGGTCGAAGCCCAGCAGGATGACGTCGATGCCCAGCGTCCCGAGCTGGTCGAGGAAGCCGGGCGTGCCCTTCTGGTACGGCTGGTTGAAGTGCCGCCAGAGGCCGTCGAGGTCGCTCGGCCCTTGGTTGAAGCCGTCAGCCAGGATGAACGGCCTGGTCAGCGCCCGGTGCCCGGCGGCCAGGTACACGGCCGCGCGGCCGGTGGCGGTGTACCCGTGGTGCGGGCGGTCGCCGACGAGCTCCCAGACCTGATCGGCGGCGCGGGCCTCGCCCCGGCGCTCCGGCGGGGTGGCGAACCAGACCCCCTGCTGCCCGAGCGCGTCGGCGATCCGCGCGACCTGTTCGGCGCTCAGGCTGCTCCCGACTCCCGAGGCCCTGGTCTCCACGTCGATTCTCGGTTCCTGCGGCATGTGCGATCCTCTCGCTTGCTGAGGGCCACTGGGGCCACTGAGCACACCATACGATCGCGCTCCGTCATCGACCGAGCACAAAACGTGGTGGCGCTGGATCGATGTTTCCGCAGGTCAGAGCCGCCTGCGTGGCAGCCCGCCGGGTTTCGACCCCGTCACCCGGGTACTCGGCCTGCGGGGGAAGCACGAATCCGCGAGGAGCTGAGTATGTCCGCGATGTCACTGATAGACAGGGAATGCGTCCGCCGGTTGCTGGACTCCCAGCACCCGGACGCCACGCTGGTCTTCGTACGGGGAGACTGCGTGGTCATGCCCGCCTCGGAAGTGGACGACGCCCACCGGGGCCTGGTCATCGCCCGGCGCGACGAGGTGCTGGCCCAGCTCCCCGAAGGCGCCAGGACCGACCGGATGCTCGACGACCTGGCCGTCCGGCTGGACAACATCGTCCGCGACCTCGGCGCCTGAAAGGCCCGCCCGGTCAGGTGCTCTCGAGGTAACGCAGCACCGCCGCCACCCGGCGGTCCGTGCCGTCCGCCGGAGCCAGGTCGAGCTTGGCGAAGATGTTGCGGATGTGCTTGTGCACCGCGCCGTCGGTGACGAAGAGCCGCTCGGCGATGACGGAGTTGCCCAGCCCCTCGGCCATCAGGGCCAGCACGTCCCGCTCGCGCGGGCTGAGCCGCTCCAGCCGGTCGTCCGGCCGGCTGCGGGTCAGGAGCTGCGCGACCACCTCGGGGTCGATGGCGGTGCCGCCGTCCGCCACCCGGTGCAGCGCGCCCAGGAACTCCTGCACCCGCCCGACCCGCTCCTTGAGCAGGTAACCGAGGCGGGCGCTGCCGTGCGCGAGCAGGTCGGTGGCGAACGCCTGCTCGACGTACGCCGACAGCACCAGCACCGCCAGCGCCGGCAGCCGCCGCCGGGCCTCGACCGCCGCCCGGATGCCCTCGTCGGTGTGCGTGGGGGGCATGCGCACGTCCACGATGGCGACGTCCGGCAGGAAGGCGTCGATCGCGTGGAGGAAGCCGCCGGCGTCCGGCGCGGTGGCCACCACGTCGAGCCCCTCCGCGCGCAGCAGCAGCGCGAGCCCTTCGCGCAGCAGGGCGTCGTCCTCGGCGATCACAATCCGCACGGCAGGCTCACAATCACGGTGGTCGGCCCGCCCGGCGGGCTGGTCAGCTCGAACGTGCCGTCGTGCGCCTCGGCCCGGCGGCGCATGCCGCCCAGCCCGGACCCGCCGTCCTCGGCGGCCCCGCCGCGCCCGTCGTCGGCGATCGACAGGCGCAGGCGGTCGCCGGTCCCGCGGACGGTGACGACGGCGCGCCGCGCCCGGCTGTGCTTGGCGATGTTGGTGAGCGCCTCGGCCACCACGAAGTAGGCGGTGGCCTCGACGGAGGCCGGGCACCGGCCCGGCACCTCGGCGTCGATCCGGCACGGGACCGGGCAGGCCGCGGCCAGCCCGCTCAGCGCGTCGGGCAGGCTGCGCTCGTCCAGCACCGGCGGCAGGATGCCGCGCACCACCGCGCGCAGTTCGGCGAGCGCCTGCTCGGCGGCGTCCTGGGCGCGGTCGAGCAGCTCGTCGGCGGTGGCCGGGTCGCGGGCCACCGCCCGTCTGGCCGCGCCCAGCAGCACGTTGACGGCCACGATCCGGTTCTGGGTGCCGTCGTGCAGCGCCCGCTCGATCCTGCGCAGCTCGGTGGCGTGCGCGTCCAGCGCCGCCGCGCGGGTGGCGGTGAGCTGGGCGACCCGCAGCGCCAGGTCGGCGCCGGGGGCGGCGAGCAGTCGGCGGCCCGGCCGGGCCTGCATGCGGGCCATCCCCGGGATGAAGACCAGCGCGAGGACGAACCAGCCCAGGCTCAGCGGGCTGACCGCGAACGCGCCCGGCCAGTCGTCGGTCCGCCAGCCCAGGCCCGCGCTGACCACCTCGGAGGCCGGCAGCAGCCACCAGTACAGCGGGTAGAGCAGATCGCGCACCCCGCTGAACGGCAGCGTCAGGCCGAGCACCCCGAGCAGCAGGCCCAGGGTCGCGTGCAGCGACACCCAGGCCAGCTCGCGCCGGACGGCGGGCTGCGCCAGGGCGGCCCGCCACCGGCCGGGCACCGGGTCGGGGGAGACGATCTCCGGGCCCCAGCGCGACAGCCGCGCCCGTTCCCGGTCGGCGACCGCCCGCAGGCCGCGCAGGGCGGTGGGGATCAGGCGCAGGCCCACCCCGGCCAGGCAGCTCACCGCGACGGCGAGCAGCCCGGTCAGCGCCAGTAGCGCCAGCGCGGCGGTGCCCATGCCGCCGACGAGGTGTTCGAGGCCGTCGAGGGCGGCGCGGGTGCGTGTGACGAGGGCCCGCTCTCCGGCCGCCGTCTTCCGGGTCGGCATCCGCCACCTCCTCGACCCCCGACCCTAGGCCAGGAGCGGATCAGTCGTCAGATGACCGGCGAAAGAGTACAGCAGGCTGTACTCCCAGCGTCCCGCTGGCGGGATCGCCGGCCGCGCCGCCGGTTCGTAGCGTCTCCGCCATGACGAACACCGAGGAACGCACGATGATCGGGCACGACACCACCGAGATCCGCCCGTCCCGGCCCCGGGTGAGCCGTCCGGTGTGGTGGCTGTTGCTGGTCGTCTGCGCGGTCTGCAACATGGCGACGTCCATGTCGGATCTGCACTTCCTGGTCGGGGCCGGGTTCGGGCTGGCCGCCGGGGGCTGCGCCGCCGCGCTGATCGTGCGCCACCATGCCGACCGGCGGCGATGAACCCGAAAGGGCTTGCGCGCCGGCCGAACCTGGTGTCGGATGCCGAGCCGTAGGGATCGTTTCCGTCCGGAGGAGCCCACCATGCGCGAGCGCGCCGAGGTCGTCGTCATCGGATCGGGGCCGGCCGGCCTGACCCTGGCGAATCTGCTCCAGCGGGCCGGTGTCGGCTGCGTGGTGCTGGAACGGCAGAGCCGCGCGTACGTGGAGCGGCGCCAGCGCGCCGGCGTGCTCGAGTACGACGGCGCCCGCGTCTTCGAGGAGTGCGGGCTGGGCGGGGTGCTGGCGGGCACGCCGCCGTACAGCGTCCTGGAGATCCGTCTCGACGGCCGGCCGCGGCTGTTCGACGTCGCCGGGATGGCCGGCGGCCGGGCCGGCCGCCTCGTTCCGCAGCAGCTCCTGGTCGTCCGCCTCGTCGAGGCTTTCCTGGAGGGCGGGGGAGACCTGCGCTTCGACGCCCGCGAGGTGCGCCCGCACGGCCTCGACGGCGCGGCCCCGTCCGTCACCTACGAGGACGCGGACGGCGTCGTGCACGAGATCGACTGCGACTACGTCGCGGGGTGCGACGGCTTCCACGGCGTCAGCCGCACCGTCGTGCCGGAGGGCGCGCTGACCACCTACACCTACGACCACGGCCTCGGCTGGCTCACGGTGCTCGCCGACACCACGCCGCCGCGCCACGCGCTCTTCGGGATTCATCCGGCCGGCTTCGCCGCCCACTTCGCGCGGGGGCCGGCGGCCAGCCGTTTCTACCTCGAATGCGCCCAGAGTGACACCCTTGAGGAGTGGGGCGAGGAGCGGATCTGGGCGCAGCTCCGGCTCCGGCTCGGCGACGCCGGCCTGCCGCCGGGGCCGGTCACCGAGAGGTCGTTCGTGGAGTTGCGCAGTTTCGTCTGCGACCCCATGTCCTATGGGCGGCTCTTCCTCGTCGGCGACGCCGCGCACATCATCACCCCGATGGGCGGCAAGGGCATGAACCTGGCGATCGCCGACGCGAACGTGCTGGCCGCCGCGTTGCGGTCGGCGCTGCGGGAGGGCGACGAGGGTCCGCTCGCCGGGTACTCCGGGACGTGCCTGAAGCGGGTGTGGAATCACCAGGAGTTCTCCCGCTGGATGAACGAGATGGTGCACGAGGCGGGCAACGCCGCGCTCGCCGGGCCGTTCCGCCGGGAGCTGGCCAGAGCCCGGCTGGAGCGGCTGTTCGCCTCCGACGCCGCGGCGCGGGCGTTCGCCGACCTGATGATCTAACTCCGGACGAATAATGTCCAGTTTCTGGTAATATTTCCCCTTCTAGGGCCCAGGTTGAGCTGAGGGGGGATGCTTTCATGGAAAAGACCGCTGCAGATCACCCCGACGAGGAAATGTTCATCCGCTCGGAACTCCAGCGGCTCCGCGACAGCATCGACAACCTCGACGCCGCCCTCGTCCACCTGCTCGCCGAGCGATTCAAGTGCACGCAGGAAGTCGGCCGCCTGAAAGCTGAATACCAGCTTCCCCCGGCGGATCCCGAGCGGGAGGCGGCGCAGATCCGCCGCCTGCGCGCGCTGGCCGAGAACTCGAAACTCGACCCCGTCTTCGCCGAACGATTCCTGAATTTCATCATCGCCGAGGTCGTCCGGCACCACGAACTGATCGCCAGCAGCCGAGCAGCCGCCCGGGGCAACTGACCGGCCCGGTTACACGAGGGCGACCCGGACGCCGGCCGGGTCGTTGCCGGACAGGGGGACGGCGAAGACCGCCGTGCGCTCGCGCGCCCCGTACACCACGAAGCGCATGCCGTCCTCGTCCCATGCCTCCAGCACGTCCGAGGTGATCTGGGCGGAGGCCGAGCAGTAGGCGAGGCTGCGGCGCAGCAGGTGCAGGGACGCCTCCAGCGGGACGTCCCGCGACGGCGTGACCGCGAGCGGGCGGCGCACCCGCACCACCAGGCGGCGCAGCGGGGTGAGCCAGTGGCGGTCCAGTTCGGCGGAGAGCGCCAGCAGGACCACGGCCTCCAGCGCGATCACCGAGGGGAGGGCGGGTGCGGCCCCGGCCGCCGCCGTGGCCAGCAGTGCGGCGGCCAGCAGGAGCCCCGCGCGGGCGAAGGAACGCGCGTCCACGGGGCGGGAGTGCGTGCCCAGGCAGCCGCACGACGCGGTGGGCGCGGCCACGTGCGAGTAGGTCAGGTAGGCGAGGAAGCCGACGGACATCAGCGCGGCGGCCACCCCCTCCAGCGGGTGGAACGGAGGCGCCAGCAGCGCGGCGGCCAGGGCTGTTTCGACCAGGCCGACGAGCCGCAGCGCGGGGACCGCGCGCGCCGGGCCGGTCAGCCGGGCCAGAGCGGTCCGCCCGGCCTGCGCCCTGGTCCGCCGGCCGAACAGCTTCATCAGCCCGGCCCAGGCGAGAAAGAGCGCGATCACGTACGGCTGCGACGCGGCGATCCCGTGCATGCACTGCCTCCTTAGTGCGGGGAGAAGACGGTGGCGATGTCGACTTCGTTCGTGTCCGGCCGCCAGGCGCCCATGATCTGCACGTGCTGGCTGACCTTCAGCATCGACAGGTCCGCCGTGGGCGGCGACTCGGAGTGCACGGCGACCGACTTGCCGGCGACGACGTGGCACAGCACGTCCTGGCCGTTGTGGTCGAGGTGGATGGTCTGGGAGGTGATGTTCCTGATGTGGCCCTTGATGTTGACGATGTTCAGCCACACCGCCTCGGCGGCCAGGATGCCGTCGGGCATGAGCACGCCTCTGGCGTACAGGCCGTCACCGGGCTTGGCCTGGTCGAACGGGACGGGTCCCAGCTTCCACAGGCTCGTGCCGTCCACAACCCTGATGGTGTGGAAGACCATGTTCGAGCCCAGGACGAGCAGCGTGTTGTCCTTGATCGAGCGGATCCGGCCCTCGGCGAAATTGGGGTCGGGCGCGCCGGGTTCCACCTGCTGGGTGGCGAAGGACTTCTGGGCGGCGAAGGCCGCCTCCGGGCCGAGCGAGCCCAGCGCGGTCGCGGCGACGACGCCGGCGCCCCCGCCGAGCACGGCGGACTTGAGCACATCTCTTCTGCTACGCATCGGTCCGCCCTCCTAGGCCGTCGAGATCTCCACCGGCCGCAGGCCGGACGAGAGGCTGGCGATCTGGGTGTAGGCGGCGGGGGTGAGGTCGATCAGGCGGTTGCTCGCGCAGGTCGCGCCGCAGCAGCTCCGCTCGCCGCAGAACAGGTCGGTCTGCGGGCCGCAGTCCGCGATGGCGGTGACGACGCTGGCACCGGTGCACAGGGCCGTGATGCGGTGGCGGAATCCGCAGGTCCTGCGGGTCAGGCTGACGCCGCAACTGTCGGGGCGGGTGATCGCCCAGCAGGCGTCGGAGGTGTTCGGCCAGGCGTGCTGGAGGCTGCCGCTGTTGCAGGTGCCGCAGGCTCCCTTGCCGGTGCTGCTGCAGGGGCCCCATGCGGTGCCGCAGCAGAACCAGGAGACCTCTCCTTGGACGGGGGCGAGTAAGTCGATCGGTGGGTCGGTGGGCGTGCTTCGCGCCATGTGCGTCCTCCTTGGGTGGACTCTGGACGATCTCGGCGAGGGGGGTGAAGCTTTCCGACTCGATCTATGAGTACCATGTAAGGATTTTTCGTCAATGCCTTGATTTAGGGGGAAATCCGGCCTCCGTCCGCATGGGGCCACCCTCGGCACGGCCACGGGCCGCCCGCATCCGCGCGGATGCGGGCGGCCCGTGGCCGTCGTCGCGGCGCTGCCGCTCGCCGGAGGACTCAGAGGGCGTCGGTGTTCTGGGCCGCCTGGTAGACGGCCATCGCCTCGTCGCCGAAGAAGGGGCCGAACATGAAGTTCGGGGCGAAGTTGTAGGTGAAGCTGTTGACGGAGTTCAGCCAGCCCTGCCCGGTGGACTCGTCGAAGCCCTGGAACCACGGCCCGCCGCTCGACCCGCCGGTCATGTTGCAGCGCACCCCCTGGTCCTGGGTCATGACCGTGTCGTTGAACGCCCGCCCGCTGCAGTAGATCAGCTTCGAGCCGTCGAACGGGTCGGCCGCCGGGTAGCCGAAGGCGAACATCTGCCGCTGCCTGGGCTGGTTGAAGGCCACTCCCTGCCCGCCCACGACGTCGGTCAGCGCCCGCCCGTTCAGCGGCGCCACCACGACGGCGGCCAGGTCGAAGTTGATGTCCTCGCGCGCGTTCCACTGCTGGGTGGTGAGCATCCTGCTGCCCACCCAGGTGCCGAACGGACGCCGCCCGTCGTCGAAGGCGGGCACGAACACCCAGTTGCGGTGCGCGGCCCCGTTCAGCTTCACGCAGTGCCCGGCGGTGATCACCACGCTCTTGTTCGCGCTGGTCACCGCGGAGCCGGAGCAGGAGGCGTTGCCGCCCTGCGCGGTGGTGAAGAAGACCCGGCCGGTGGTGCGCACGACCGCGCCGCCGTCCTCCCACAGCAGCCCGGGGCTGTTGGGGACCAGGGCGGCCTGGCGTGCGGCGGTCGCGGGCCTGGTCGCGCCGACCGACCAGGCGGCGCCGCGCGTGTTCGACGAGCGGCTCGTGCCGGTGGACGACCGCGCGGCGGCCCCGCGCGTGGCCCACGGGTCGCCCTCGGACGGCCCGCGCGACTGGGTACGCCGCGGCGCGGGCGAGTCCAGGGGCTGCGCCGCGAGCATGCGCCGCGTCGTCCAGTACTGCGCGACGGTCCTGCGCTCCGACTGGGAATCCGCGGCGGTCCACCTGGCCGGCCTGGGGTCGAGCCCGTTCGCGGCCTCGGCCTGTGCGGCGCCGGCCGGAACTAAGGCGCCTGACAGGGCGAGCGCGAGGGCGGAGAACAGGCTGACTCTGCGGTGCATCACGTACCTCCCGAATCCCGGAATCTGCCGTAGGGAGGTACGTGCGGATCACTCCATCTTCCTCAACACCTGCGCAATCGGATATATCACCATCACGGGGTGAATTGGATCGATCGCCCAGAGTAGCCAGTAGGTGGGCGAGAGCGGAGAGTTTCTTCTTTACCAAATGAGCGTCCGATATTGACGCTCTTCGACCGGCTATTACCGAGTGCGGGAAATTGAAGTGCGGCGTGGCGTTGTCAGCAACCTCGCGGCAAGTGTAAGCATCGTACCGGTCTGGCGACTATGGGTCGCATTCCGAAAGGAACGGTAAATGTTCACCCCAATGAAAAGAATGGCGATGCCCGCCGCCCGCGGCCTTCTCGCGGCGCTGCTGACGGTGACCATGGCCCCTGTGGCGTCGGCGGGCGACAAGGACGACCGGGACGACCGGGACGACCGGGGCAAGAACGAGGTGCTGAGGGGCTTCCGCGACGACGACCGCGATGACGAAGACGGCGGCAGGAACTGCCGGCCGCGCACTTTCTTCCGGATCCACAAGATGTCGCCGCGCAATTTCTTCGTGCCGCGCACCCGATACCTCGACGGCCCCGGCGGTTCGATGACGGCGTCGGTCACCCGCGAGTACGAGGTGCTCGCCTTCGTGGAGACGGAGAACGAGGCCGCGAAGACCATCGAGAAGGACGAGGTGATCTTCAACCTGCGCCGGCTCGGCCTGCCCCACCTCGAAGAGCGGCACATGGTCTTCACCGGGCACGAGTACACGCAGGAGATCACCAAGGGCATGTACGGCAACATGTGGTACCGCGTGTTCGGTTACCGCATCGGCTGGTCCGCCTGGTCGGTGCTGGGCACGTGTGACCGGAGGAAGATCTCCGCGGGCATCGCCAGCGTGCCGTCCCGTGTCGAGGGCTGGCGTTACTGGGAGACCAAGCACCCGATGTTCAAGCACCGCAAGCTGTCGTGGAAGTAGCGAAATTCCAGGTCAGAAGGGTTTCGTGGCGGTATCCCGGGTAGGGGTGCGAGTCAGTCCGGCAGCGCCGGGCGCGCAGCCGTCCCGGCGCGTGACTCACGTACCCAGGGGGCATCATGGCCGCGATAAGGCGATATCTGGGGTTCATCTCGTTCTCCCGCATTCCGGGACCGGAGCCTACGGGCCCGGGTAGTGGCAACCACGACCCCAGTGGCAGCAGTGCGCGCAGGCGTCGGCGGCGGCGGCGCTGATGGGGCGGCGCACTTCGAGGTGTGAGGGCGCGGGAGGCCCTCATATCTCGCCGCTCCGGTGACATTCCCCGCACGAGCGGTGACCCTGAGTCGCAACACCCCCGATTCCCCTCCCGCCGGTGAGCATCCCCGGCCACGAATTTCGACATTTTTCCGGTCGTCCCGATCACTCGCTGCCAGCGGCGATAAGGCCGAGATCAGCGGTCGCCGGCACCCGGCCTTCGCGGCTTAGTCGGTGTTTACGTACCGTCCACCACTCTTGTGTGCATCGGCACTCTAGGAGATGACATGGACGCGAACGAGCCGAGCGAGCCTCGTACCGGTGGATGGAGCCAGTTCGGCGCCACCCCGCCCTCCGCCGGAGGGTTCACCCGGCCGAACCCGGTGCTGCCGCCGCCCCCGCCGCCGCAGCGGCGTACCGGCTTCGCGCTGACCCGCAAAACGGTCGCCGGCCTCGCGCTGGCCGCCGTGGCCGCCCTGTCGGCGGCGGCGCTGGGCGGCGGGGTCGTGGGCGCGCAACTGGCGGGCGCGAGTGTGCAGCAGGTGGCGTCCAGCACTCCGAGCAGCCCGAGCCCCGTGTTCAGGACGGCCGCCGACCAGTACACGGTCGCGCAGGTGGCGGAGAGGGTGCAGCCGTCCGTGGTGATGATCCAGGGGCAGACGGGCGAGGGCTCGGGCGTGGTGCTGTCGGTGGACGGCTACATCCTGACCAACAACCACGTCGTCGCGGGGCAGAACGGCGGGCTGACGGTCAAGTTCAACGACGGCAAGACGGCCAAGGCGACCGTGGTCGGCACCGACCCGGCCACCGACCTGGCCGTGATCAAGGCCGAGGGCGTGTCGGGGCTGGCGAAGGTGGCGCTGGGCGACAGCGACCAGCTCAAGGTGGGTGACGACGTGCTGGCCATCGGCAGCCCGCTGGGCCTGGACGGCACGGTGACGTCCGGCATCATCAGCGCGCTGGACCGTACGGTGACGTCCGGGAGCGGCGGCCGGGGCGACCAGCAGTTGCCGCCGGGCTGGGGCGGGCAGCAGGCGCAGCCGGAGGAGACGACCACGCTCGGCGGCATGATCCAGACCGACGCGGCGATCAACCCGGGCAACTCCGGCGGCGCGCTGGTGAACGCGGCGGGCGAACTGGTCGGCATCAACAGCGCGGTCGCGGCCGACGGCGTGAACCTCGGCTTCGCGATCCCCGTGAACACCGCCAGGCACGTCTCCGAGCAGCTCATCAGCAAGGGCACGGTGAGCCACGTGTTCCTGGGCGTGAGCGTCACCGACGGCATGGGGGACGTGTCCGGCGCGCTGGTCCGTCAGGTGACCAAGGGCAGCCCCGCGGAGAAGGCCGGGCTGCGGCAGGGCGACCTGATCACCAGGATCGGCGAGACGCCGGTCCAGGGCGGCGACACGGTCGTCGGCCAGGTGCGCGGGTACACGGTCGGCCAGAAGGTCGCGATCACGTACCAGCGGGACGGCGAGCAGAAGACCGTGACCGTCACGATGGAGGAGCAGAAGGGCTGACCCACCTCTGACGGCTCCGCAGCGCCCCTTGCCCGTCGCCGGGCAGGGGGCGTTCTCGTGCGCCGGGGGGCGGCTACTTAAGTCGATTTGACGCGAAAGATGAGCGATTGCCGGTGATTAGGGCCTCCTCGATCGCCGAAACTCGGGTTACATTCACGGTAATTTGCCCTCTTCTACCCCCCGAGCGAACAGAAGGAGAGAGGCATGAGCACGAGAACCCTGATCGCGGCCCTGGCAGCCGCGGCGACCCTCATGCCGGCCGGCGCCGCCCAGGCGGGCACGGCGGCCCCGCCGCCCGACTCCCAGTTCCAGAAGGTGACGCTCAACGACAACCCCGGCGAGCCCATGGACCTGGCCGTGTTACCCGACGCGAGGGTCCTGCACACGACCAGGAAGGGCGAGGTCTGGCTGCACGACCCGAAGACCGGACTCAACACACTGGCCGCCCGGCTCGACGTCTACCGGCACGACGAGGAGGGCCTGCAGAGCATCGCCCTCAGCCCCGGCTTCGGCAAGGGCTCCAAGAAGGACGACTGGATCTACCTCTACCACTCGCCGCCGCTGAACACCCCGGTCGACGACCCGGCCACACCGGACGTCAACGAGGGCGACGCCCCGCTCACCGGCACCCCGGCGGACTTCGCGCCCTTCAAGGGCCTGATCAGGCTCTCCCGCTACCGGTGGAGCGGCACGACCATCGACCTGCGCACCGAACAGCGCATCCTCGACGTCCCGGTGGACCGGGGCATCTGCTGCCACGTCGGCGGGGACATCGTCTTCGACGCCGCCGGCGACCTCTACCTGTCCACGGGCGACGACACGAACCCGTTCCAGTCCGACGGCTTCACCCCCATCGACGAGCGGGCCGGCCGCAACCCCGCCTTCGACGCCCAGCGCAGCTCCGGCAACACCGACGACCTGCGCGGCAAGATCCTGCGCATCAGCGTCCGCGAGAACGGCTCGTACACGATCCCCAAGGGCAACCTGTTCAAGCCGGGCACGGCAGGCACGCGGCCCGAGATCTACGCGATGGGCCTGCGCAACCCGTTCCGGATCGAGCTGAACCGGCGCACCGGCGAGCTGTACGTCGCCGACTACTCGCCCGACGAGCAGCAGCCCGACCCCGCGCGCGGCCCGGCCGGGCACGGCAAGTGGACGACCGTCCGCAAGGCGGGCAACTACGGCTGGCCGTACTGCGCGACGGCGCGGCTGCCGTACGTGGACTACGACTTCGCCACCGGCGGGTCGGGGGCCGCGTTCGACTGCGCCGCGCCGGTCAACGAGTCCCCGCACAACACCGGCCTGCGCAGGCTGCCGCCGGTCGTGCAGCCCGACGTCTGGTACTCCTACGGGCAGTCGCCGGAGTTCCCCGGGCTCGGCACCGGCGGCATCGGCCCGATGGCGGGGCCCGCGTACGCGTTCGACCCGGCCACCACCCGGGGGCGCACCGCGGTGGCCTGGCCGAAGCACTACGACGGCGTCCCGCTCTTCTACGAGTGGACCCGCGACTACGTCAAGGCGTTCCACCGCGACGGGCGGATCGAGCCGGTGCTGCCGTCGTTCGTCTTCGACAACGCGATGGACATGGAGTTCGGCCCCGACGGCGCGCTCTACGTCCTGGAGTACGGCGACGGCTACTTCAGCGAGAACCCGGACGCCCAGCTCGCCCGCATCGACTACGTCGGCTTCACCGGCAACCACTCGCCGGTCCCCGTCGCGGCGGCCACGGTGACCGACGGCCTGGCCCCGCTCACGGTCGCCTTCACCAGCGCCGGCACCGCCGACCCCGACGGCGACCGGCTCAGCTACGCCTGGGACTTCGACGCCGACGGCCGGGTGGACTCGCGCCGCCCGGACGCCTCCCACACCTACACCGAGAACGGCCTCTACCAGGCCACGCTGCGGGTGAGCGACCCCAGCGGCAGATCGGCGGCGACGTCGGTGCGGATCGTCGTCGGCAACGCCGCGCCGGTCGTCGAGCTGGTCAAGCCCGCCGCCGGGCAGCCGTTCAGCTTCGGCGACCTGGTCGAGTTCGAGGTGCGCGTCACCGACGACCAGCCGGTGGACTGCGCGAACGTCACCGTGGACTACATCCTCGGCCACGACGACCACGGTCACCCGCAGACCACCGCCCGCGGCTGCACCGGCTCGATCCAGACCACCGAACCGAGCGGCCACGACCCGGGGACCGACCATCTGACCGGCGTCTTCGTGGCCACCTACACCGACCCCGGCACCGGCGGCCTGCCCCCGCTGACCACCAGCACGCAGGTCGCGCTCGAGCCCACCCGTTAGGAGATCCCCATGTGCTACGGCTACGGCCCCAGCAGGCGCGCCCTGCTCGCGGCGGGCCTCGGGCTCGGCGCCGCCGCCCTGGCCACCGCGTCCCCCGCCGCGGCGGCCACCCCGCCGCACCACGGCGGCGGGCGCAACCGCGTCCCTCCGGGGCAGATCAGCATCCAGCTCTGGACGGTCCGCGACGACCTCGCCCAGAACTACGACACCACCCTCGGCTACCTCGCCGCGGCCGGCTACCCGAAGGTCGAGCTCGCGCTCGGCTACTTCGGCCGCACGGCCCGCCAGTTGCGCGGGTTCCTCGACGGGCTCGGACTGGAGGCCAGCTCCAGCCACGACGGCATCAGCCCCGACGACGCCGCCCTGGAGACGAAGATCGACAACGCGCTGACCCTCGGACAGACGTACATGGTGGTGCCGTACCTGGCCTCGACCAGCTTGGACGAGTGGAAGGGCTGGGCCGAGCGGATGAACGTCGAGGCGCGGGCCGCCCGCTCGGCCGGGCTGCGGTACGGCTATCACAACCACGCCCACGAGTTCACCACCGACCTCGGCGGCGGGGTGACGCCCTGGGACGTGCTCACCTCCGAGCTCGACCCGCGGCTCGTGCACCTGGAGATCGACATCTACTGGGCGGTCACCGGCGGCGTGGGGCGCGGGGCGAAGGACCCGGTCAGGTTCGCGATCGACGTCATCAGGAGGGCGCCGCAGCGCGTGCTGCAATACCACGTCAAGGACCGGCACCTGGACGGTGACATGGCCGACCTCGGCACCGGCACGATCGACTTCCGCCGGGTCTTCGACGCCCACCAGGTCAAGGAGTACATCGTGGAGAACGACACCCCCGACGTGACGCCCCGCCAGACGTCGGAGGTCGGTTACCGGTACCTGCGCGAGCTGCGCTTCTAGCCGGCCCGCGGGCCCGGTTCCGGCCGGGCCTGCGAGGGCCGTCGCCCGGTGCGCAAGCCGCCGCGACGGGAGCGATCTTCCAGGTCCGCTAAAAAGCCCGTGTTATTTCTCCTGAGACGCCGGTGGAAAACGGTCACATGGGAACTTTCCTCCACAGCGTGACATTGGGCCCAGGGGGAAATCATCATGTTCAGCTCACTCAGCGTTGTCATCACGGCGTTCCTGGCGGCCTCGCCGCCGCCACCGGTGGTCAACATCGCGCACCGCGGCGGCGCGGCCTTCGCGCCGGAGAACACCATCGTGGCCTGCGCCATGGCCAGGACGCAGCGGGCCGACGCGTGTGAGTTCGACGTCCAGCAGACCAAGGACCACCAGCTCATCCTCATGCACGACGAGACCCTGGCCCGCACCACCGACGTCGAGCAGGTCTACCCGAAGCGCTCGCCGTGGCGGGTCTCCGACTTCACGCTCAAGGAGATCCAGCGGCTGGACGCCGGATCGTGGTTCTCCGGACGATTCCGCGGCGAACGCGTGCCCACGCTCAAGCAGGCGCTGGAGACCGCGCACGACGACGGCGCCGGGCTGCTGCTGGAGATCAAGCACCCGCCGCACAGCCCCGACATCGACCGCCGGGTGGCCGCCGAACTGCAGCAGGAACGCGCGTTGTGGAGCCCCCAGCGGCTGACCGTGCAGGCGTTCGGCTGGCAGTCGATGCGCGTGCTGCACTCCATGATCCCCGACCTGCCCATCGCGCTGCTCGGCAAGCCCGAGCCCGACCGGTTCGGCGAGGTGGCCAAGTACGCCAGCGGCATCACCCTCCCGCACGCCGGGCTCACCTCCTCGTACGTCAGGAAGGTGCACGACCGGGGCATGCGCGTCTACACCTGGTCGGCGGACCGGCCCGCGCTCATCCGCCGCCTGATCTCGTACGGCGTGGACGGCATCATGACCAACAGGCCCGACCGCCTCGACAACGCCAAGCGGCTCGCGGGCCGGTGACGAGGGCCGTCCCGGCGCGCCGGTCGGTGTTCTGCGACGTCTTGAGCCTGCTCCGAGGGCGGGACCGGTAACGTCCATCCACGTGTGGGACAGCCGGTGGCGAGGGACACAACCGTCGCGGCGAACGCGAACCATGCCACCGCATGGGTGACGCGTCGATCGCGCCGAACCGGACTCTCCCGCACGACCGGCACCAGGACGAACGAACAGCGCCTCCGCCCGCCGGCGGGGGCGCGTCTTTCCGTAGACACCGAGCGCGCAGTGCCGGGCGCGCCTCCTTGGGGGCAGGGACAGAGGTGGCCGAAACCGACCACGGACGATCCGGCCATGTTCCCGGTGCGGCGGAGGGGCGGGACTTCCGGTTGTTGTGGACCGGCTCCGCCGCCTCGCAACTGGGGAACATGGCCTCCACGGTGACCGCGCCGCTGCTGGGGCTCTCGCTCACCGGCTCCCCGGTCTTCGCCGGGTGGCTGGCCGCCGCCGGGACGTTGCCCAGGATCCTGCTGCACCTGCCCGCCGGCGTGCTGGTCGACTACTCCGACCGCCGCCGGATGATGATCGCCAGCATGGCCGTCCGCGCGGCGCTGGCCGTCCTGATGGTCGGCTGCGTGCTCGTGGACGAAGGGGTCGTCTACCTCCTTCCGGTCATCAGCGTCGCCCAGGGCATCTGCGTGGTGCTCTACAGCACGGCCGAGACGACGGCCGTCCCCTGGCTCGTTCCACGCCACCGGCTGCCCAGGGCCATGGCGGGCAACGAGGCCCGCACCCACGTGGCCGGGCTGCTGGGCCGCCCGCTGGGCGGCTGGCTGTTCGAGCTGGGCCGCGTCTGGCCGTTCGTGCTGGACGTCGCGGCCTCGGCCGTGTCGCTCCTCACGCTGCTGCGGATGCGCAACAAGCGCTTCACCCGCTCCGCGACCAGGAGGCCGCCGCGGCCGGCCCGGCACCTGCGGGCGTTCTGGCGCGGCCTGACGTTCCTGCGCAAGGAGGAGTTCCTCGCCCGGGTCATGATCGTCTGCGCGCTGGCGAACTTCTCCTTCCAGACCCTGGGCCTCAGCCTGGTCCTGCTCGCCCACGAGCGGCACCTGTCCCCGCTGGTGATCGGCCTGCTGATCGCGGCCTCGGGGCTGGGCGGGGTGCTGGGCTCGCTCATGGCCCCGCGCCTGCTGCGCCGGACGACCCCGGCGCGGTTGATCGTCACGAGCGTGTGGGCGTGGCTGCTGCTGAGCGCGAGCCTGGTCGTGGTCGACCACGACTCGTTCCTGTACGTCGCCGCCGTGCTGCCCGCCGTGTGGGGCGGCATCGGGTTCACCGGGGCGCACATCAACATCGCCCTGGCCCTCTACCAGACCTCGGGCGTGCCGAAGCGGCTGTTCGGCCGGGTCACCAGCGTGATCAGGTTCTGCTCCGGCAGCGCCGTGCCCCTGGGCTCGCTGGCCGGCGGCTACCTGCTCGCCGCGTTCGGCACCGAGGGCGCCGTCGTCCTCGTGACCTGCGTCGTCGGCCTGCTGACGCTGCTCATCTCGGTGCCCGCGACGGCGTCATCCCTCCGGCTGTTCCGCGGGAAGCGGCCGGGCGACCGGGCCCGTCACGGTCGGGGGCAACTCCCTCGGCACGTCGTGGAACAGGTCGTCGCTCAGCGCATGGAGACTGCCCTGCAGGCTCGCCTGTATGGCGGCCGGCGCCTCCGCGGGCACCGAGGTGGACCACGCCTGAAGGTACGCCTCGTCCACCGCGCGGCTCAGCGACTCGATCCCGCGATGGACCCTCGGCGGGCACAGCGGGCGCAGCCACGCGACCGCGACACTGGCCGCCAGGTACTCCACGCGTACCTGGCGAAGCTGCTCGAGCCGGTCCTCGCCGCCCAGGCGGGCCAGGCTGTTGCCGCGCATGTCGAGCGAGATGCGCACGGCCAGGCCGAGCTTCAGCACGGCCGCCTGCGCGTCCGCGAACGCCGCGAGCAACTCGCGGCCATGGGCGTTCCGTCGTTCCGCTTCGCGCTCCTCCGCCGCCGCCGTGCGGTCCTCCTTGGCCCTGATCCGCTCGACGATCACGGAGTAGCCCGCGCCGGACAGCGCGGCCAGCACGGCGCTGCCGCCGGTGATCAGGGTGAGCAGTGCGGTTTCACTGATCAGGGGTGCCTCCTGTGAGATGTCGTCCGAGATCCCTGGCGATCTCGTCACGCGTCCGTCTGGCCTCGGGGACGTCGTCGCGTTCCAGCACGCGGGTCAGCACGTCGAGGGCCGCGGCGCTCTCGCCGGCCGCCCGCAGCGCCTGGCCGAGGCCGGTGCGCACCACGGGATCGTTCGGGACGCGGCTGACGGCGGCCATCATGTGCTCGATGGCGGTGCTGCGCCGGCCCTGGACGAGCGAGACGCGGCCGATCGCGGCCAGCGCCCACCCGACGGACGTGCGGTCGTCGAGCGCCTCGAACAGGCTCGCGGCGGCGAGGTGGCTCGCCACCGCCTCGTCCAGCCGGCGTTGTTCGAAGAACAGGTTGCCGAGCAGCGACTCGATGCCGGCGCGCACCCGCATCTCCTTCGGCGGACAGGCGCGCGCGGCCCGTCGTGCCAGCCGCTCGGCCCGGCCCGGCTCGCCCTCCGCGCGGGCCCGGACGGCGGCCCGCAGCAGCGCGGCCGGGTCGGGCGGGACGGCCGGCCACTGACCGGCGTCGAGCCGGCGCAGCGGGGCGAGCAGACGACGCCGCCGCAGGCCGGGGCCGGTGTCGCGCCGGGCGCCCGCGATGAGGTGGCGGTCCTCCAGCGAGTGCAGGAACGCGTCGGTGATCTCGAACGAGGCCGCCGCGCCGCCCCTGTGCAGGAGGGCGCGGCGCACCCAGGCGTCCAGGTCGGGCGGCGACAGCTCGTGCTCGGCCGCGGCCTCCGCGAGCGTCCGGCCGCACCAGCCGGACAGGGCCTGCTCCACCTCCATGCGCAGCCGCGCGGAGCCGAACCCGCCGGGGCCGGGCGGCTCGTCCCACAACCGGGCGCCGGCGACCTGGAGGAGCAGGGGGTCCACCGCCTGGGTCAGCCGGATCACCCGGCCCTGCTCGTCCCTGATCGCGCGCAGCTCATCGAGCAGTTCCCCGACCTCGGCGGGCGGGACGTGCAGCCGCACGGCCTGGGCCGAGCGGCTCACGACGGCGGCGGCGGCCTCGGGCGTGAGCGGCCTGAGCTGGTACTCGGCGCACTCGGGACGGTCGGCGATCTTGACCTCGTGACGCAGGTCGTCGAGGTGGTCGGAGCGCACGGCCAGCAGCAGGCGCAGGCTCGACCGGCGGGCCAGCGCCTCGAAGAGCTCGTCCAGCAGCCGGCGCCGGTGGCCCTCGTCGGGCCCGCGCCGGCGCAGGAACGCCTCCGCCTGGTCGACGGCCGCGAAGATTGGGGCGGGCTCGCCGTCGCGGCCGATGGACTCCCTGCCGCGGACGAACTCGCCGATCGACAGGGCCGCCAGCCGTCCGGGCGACTCCTCCGGGTCCCACGACGACAGCAGGCCCAGCACGTACGGGTTGTGCCCCGGCAGGGCGGCGGCCGGCCACACCTGGCACGAGTTCGCCTGACCGAGCGGCAGCACGTTGGCGTTGTCCGTGCGCAGCCGGGGGATGAGGCCCGCGCGCAGCAGCGAGGTCTTGCCCGCGGCGGCGTCGGAGTGCAGGATCGTCAGCCGGTTGCGCCGCCACAACCCGAGCAGCAGCCGGATCTCGTCGGACCGTCCGAAAAAGAGCGTCTCGTCATGAGCGGTGAACGGCCGCGGGCCGATGAACGGGCTGCGCCGCTGTCGAGGTGCCGCGGGTGATCCTGCCATGGGGAGACCTCGCTAACCGAGGAACTGACATATCGCGTGGACCGCCACCCGGTGCCGGATATCCGCGCCGCACCGGCGCACGCGACCGGGACGCGGGTGAATATCGTCCGGGCCGAAACGCAATGATGTCCCGCTGCCACGCCACAATTCTCAAGGTACCGCACGAAGAAATGGATCATCCGCCGCGCGTGGCTGTTCCGGGCCGCCGAAAAAGAAAAGGCGGCGCCCGTTCGCCGTTGAGCCGGGCGCCGGGTTTCGGGCGCGGGTCAGCCCTCCACTCGGGTGGGGGGCGTGCTGTTGTCGAAGGCGGCGAACACGTCTTCACGTTCCCGGCCCGGCTCAAGCAGGTCGCGTAACGCCCTGCCGAAGGCGGATTCGCCCACATCCCGCAGGTGGCGGGTGGATAGTGCGGACACGTCGATCAGGCTGCCCTGTCGCGCGGAAGGCTGCGGTCGCATGCGCGCTCCCTCGTGGCCATGAGACGCCGGCGCCGGCTCCGCCCCCGAAAATGATCAGGAATTTCCCGCAGCCGTTCGTCGGCGAACTCGAACTTTGTCTGACTCTGCCGGTCCGCCAAATTGCGACCGTTTCGGCGGCATCGGATCTCGACAATGAGATGGACCGAAACAGATCGGCCTCTACGCGGTCGGCCCGGACAGCTAGGATGGTGCTCGTCATCAATACTCCCCATGCCATTGCTGTCGCAATCCATCGTTAGCACAAAACGCATTCGACGGGAGGCGGAACGCGTGATGGTTTCACAGCCGTCCGCCACGGAGCGATCGCCGCGCGATTTTCCGGCGGTGTGGAAGGTCCCTCCGCGAAACAAGAACTTCACGGGCCGGGAAACGCTGCTCAACCGGCTCCACAAGGGCATCGGCGACAACGTCACGGCGGTCGTCCCGCACACCCTGCACGGCCTCGGCGGCGTCGGCAAGACACAGATGGCCATCGAGTACGCCTACCGTTTCCGCGACAGCTACGACGTCGTCTGGTGGGTGCCCGCCGACCAGCCCGGCCTGGTCCGCGCGACCCTGGCACAACTCGCGCCCAAGCTGGGCGTGCCCGACGCCACCACGGCGGGCATCGAGGACGCCGCCAGCGCCGTGCTCGACGCCCTGCGCAGGGGCGACCCGTACGGCCGGTGGCTGCTGATCTTCGACAACGCCGACGAACCCGAGGACTTCGGCGACCTCATCCCGCCCGGCCCCGGCGACGTCCTCGTCACCTCGCGCAACCACCGCTGGGCCGGCGTCTACGAGACGATCGCCGTCGACGTGTTCCCGCGCAAGGAGAGCATGGAGTTCCTCGACAAGCGGGTGCCGGCGGTCACCGAGGAGGAGGCCGACAAGCTGGCCGAGGCGCTCGGCGACCTGCCGCTGGCCCTGGAGCAGGCCGCCGCCCTCCAGGTCGAGACCGGCATGTCGGCGCAGGAGTACCTGCGCCTGTTCGAGCAGCACGCCTCCTCCCTGCTGGAGGAGGGCAAGCCCAGGGAGTACCCCTGGTCGATGACCACGGCCTGGCGGCTGTCGGTGACCAAGCTCAAGGAGCACCTGCCCGGAGCCATGGAACTGCTGCGCTGCTGCGCGTTCTTCGGGCCCGAGCCGATCCCGCGCGACGCCTTCCGCCCGGTCAAGGGCCCGGTACGGCCCGAACTGGCCGAACTGCTCGCCACGCCCATCCGGCTCAGCAAGGCCATCGCGACCCTGGCGCGCTACGCGTTGGTGCGCATCGACCCCGACGAGCGCACGCTCCAGGTCCACCGGCTGATCCAGGCACTGCTGCGGGAGGAACTCGCCGCGCCGACGCAGCGGGACATCCGCGAGGAGGTGCACTCCCTCATCGTCGAGGCGGCCCCGTCCAGCGCCGACGTCCCGGCGAACTGGCCGCGCTACCAGGCGCTGCTCGCCCACGTGGACCCGGCCGGGGTGGCGGCCAGCGGCCGGCCCGACGTGCGCTCGTTCGCGCACGACATCCTCGGCTACCTGGGCGCGTCCGGCAACTACCGGGCCGCCCGCAGGTACGCCGAGTCGTTCGTCGACCAGTGGACCCACGACTCGGGGGCCGCCGACCCCGACGTGCTGCGGGCGCGGCGCGTACAGGGCGACATGCTGCGCGAGTTCGGCCGCTACGGCGACGCGTACGACCTCAACAACGCGACCCTGGCCACGATGCGCGAGGTGCTGGGCGACGACCACCGCGAGACCCTGATCCTGCTCAACGGCATCGGCGCCGACCTGCGCGGGCGCGGCCGGTTCATCGACGCCAGGGAGCACGACAGGGAGTCGGTGGAACGGCACCGGGCGGTGCTCGGCTCCGACGACGCGCAGACCCTGCGGGCGATCAACAACCTGGCCCTCGACCTCGGCCTCACCAGCGACTACCAGGCTTCGCAGACGCTGCTGGAGGAGGCGTACCGCACGGCCCAGGCCAACGAGGGCAAGGTGAGCAAGGGCACCTTCCTCAACCTGTGGGCCAGCCTGAGCCGGGCGGTGCGGCAGTGCGGCGACTACCACGAGGCGTGCGACGTCGGCCGCGACGCCCTCGGCTACGGGCGTCAGCAACTCGACGCCGACCACCCGCGGGTGCTGCTCGTGCAGAAGGACCTGGCCATCGCGCTGCTGCGGTCCGGCGAGAAGGACGAGGGCCTGGAACTGGCCCGCGACGTGCACGCACGGTACGTACGCATCTACGGCCTCAACCACCCCGGCACGCTGGCCGGAGCCACCTGCCTGGCCAACTCGCTGCGGGCCAACGGGCAACTGGACGAGGCGTACAAGCTGGCCAAGGACACCATGGAGCGCTACGCCAGGGTCTACAGCGCCGAACACCCGTACAACCACTGCTGCGTCAGCAACGTGGCGCTGCTGGAACGGGTGCGCGGCGAGCCGGAGCGGGCCCGCGAGCTGAACGAGGTGGCGCTCGCCGGCCTGGAGACCAGGTTCGGGCGCGACCACCACTACGTGCTCACCGTCGCGGTCAACCTCGCCAGCGACCTCGTCCTGCTGGGGGAGACCGACCGGGCCTGCGCGATGGGCGCCGACTCCCTGCACCGGCTGCGCCGGCTGCTCGGCGACGACCACCCGGCCGCGCTGGCCGCCGCCGCCAACCTGGCCGCCGACCTGTCGGCCGCCGGGCGGGGCGAGGAGGCCAAGCCGCTGTTCGACGCCACGATGCGGTGCTACGACGAGACGCTCGGCGCGGAGCACCCCGACGCGCTGGCGGCGGCCGAAGGACGCCACCTCGACCTCGACTTCGACCCGCCCCCGATCTGAGCCCCGGCTCCGCCGCGCGGCCCTCCCTCGTGTGGGAGGGCCGCCGGATCGTGCGCCTCCGGCTCAGCCGGAGGCGCGCGTGAGGTGCGCCACGTCCTCGGCCAGGTGCCGCCGGATGTGGGTGATCAGCCGGTACAGGTCGCGGCAGAAGACCGAGGGATTGCGGAAGCCCGTCCCGGAGCGGTAGCGATGCGGGTAGAGCCCCGCGCCGCACACCCGGGCGATCGCGCAGGAGGCGCAGCGCTCCGACAGCGCCTGCTCGCCGATCTGCCGCGCCGCGACCGACGGCAGGAACAGCGCCGTGTCGAACGTGTCGCGCAGGACGTGCAGCATGGTGCCGGTCGCCCCGTCGTAGGCCGACTTGAGCGTGTCCACCTGCTCGATGCTGCCGTCCGTCTCCACCACGACGACCGCGACCGGCGACAGGCCGATCGCCTCGCTGCGCGACGGACGGCCGAGCAGCAGCCGGATGATCTCGCTGAACAGCCGGATCTGCGTCTCGCGGACCGGCGCGTGGTACCAGCGGTCGAAGACGGCGGCGAGCCAGTCGCCGTAGGGGCTGCCGGTCTCCGTCCAGCCGGGCGGCGGGGTGTCCCAGTTGCCGTGCGGCAGCAGGAAGTCCACCACCGGCGGGCCGAACTCCAGCAGCGCCTCGTACGTCACGATCGGGTCGCTGGCCAGGTCGATCGTGCACAACAGGCCGCCGAACAGGTGCCGGTAGGCGGGCGCGATCAGCCGTTCGAGCCCGTCGCGCACCTCGGTGTAGGTGCCGGTGCCCTTGGCCCGGCGGCGGTGGCGGTCGTGCCCTTCCCTGTCGCCGTCCATGCTGACGCCCACCTGCACGCCCAACTCGGCGAACAGGCGCAGGAACGCCTGGTTGAGCAGCACCCCGTTGGTCTGCACCCGGACGGTCGCCGTGACGCCGCCGCCGAGTTCGCCGCGCAGCCGATCGACGGCGTAGCGGGTGTGTTCGACGCCCGCGAGCAGCGGCTCCCCGCCGTGCAGGACGATCTCGACGTCGTCCATGCCGTGCGCGCCGGCGTGCTCGGCCACCCGCGCGGCCACCCGGTCGATCGTCGCCTTGGACATGCGGCGCGGCTGGTCCCGCCAGCCCTGGTCGGCCATCTCGTAGACGTAGCAGTAGTCGCAGGCCAGGTTGCAGCGGCTGTGCAGCTTCAGGATGAACTGCCGGAACGGCGTCGGCCGCCAGCCGGACTCCAGGAGCTTGCCCACGTCGAGACTGGCCGGCCATTCGATCTCGTGGTGAGCGTTGTCTCCCACGCTGATCAGCTCCTGAGGGCGGGATTCGAGCGCGGTGCCGGCTGGGGGTCTCGGCGGCAACGGGGATGCCCCGGATCGGAGATCGGCAAACCCGGCGCTGGTCGCGGCGGGCGGGCGGTAGCGCAGGCGCTACCTCGGGATGTGCAGTGTGCGGGATCGATCACGGTACGCGTGCGCCGACATGCTGGTGCCATCGACAACCCGCAACGAGCAGGGAGTTCCCCCGATGCCGCACCGCACCGCCGAGACCCCGTCCGCCGCCGGTCGCGGCCGGACCGCCGTGATCGCCGCCGCCGTCGCCGTGCTCAGCCTGGGACTGGTCGCGGCCCCGGCCCACGCCGACGCCGACTCCGTGCAGAGGAGCCTGGACAGCCTGGTGAGCACCGGCGAGTTCCCCGGCGCCCTGGCGGCGGTGCGCGCCGCGGACGGCGCCGGCCGCGACTACACCGCGGGCGTCGGCGACCTGACGACGAAGGCGGAGGTCCCGGTGGACGGCCGGGTGCGCATCGCCAGCAACACCAAGATGTTCACCGCCGTGGCCGTGCTGCAACTCGCCGGCGAGGGCCGGATCGACCTGGACGCGCCCGTCGAGAGGTACCTGCCCGGCGTGGTCCGCGGCCACGGCAACGACGGCCGGCTGATCACCCCCCGCCAGCTCCTCCAGCACACCGCCGGCCTGCCGAACTACACGAGGGACATGGCCCCCATCCTCACGACGCGCGACAGGTACCGCGAGCCCAGGGAACTGCTCGACACGGGGCTGGAGCACAGGCGCACGTTCCCGCCGGGCAAGGGCTGGGAGTACAGCAACACCGGGTACGTGGTGGCCGGGCTGCTCGTCCAGAAGGTCACCGGCAGGCCGATCGGCGAGGTCGTCACCGACAAGGTGATCAGGCGGGCGGGGCTGAAGGACACGTACTGGCCGGGCGTCGGCGAGCGCGGCATCGAGGGCCCGCACCCGAAGGGGTACACGCCCGGGAAGAACGGCTCGCCGGTGGACATCACGAACCTGGACCCGTCGTGGGGCTGGGCGGCCGGGCAACTCGTCGGCACGCCGAGCGACGTGAACCGCTTCCTGGTCGCGCTGATGGACGGCCGCCTGCTCAAGCCGGCCCAGCTCAAGGCGATGAAGCAGACGGTCGAGGCCCCCGGCTTCCCCGCGGGGTGGTCGTACGGGCTGGGGCTGATCAAGATGAAGCTGTCCTGCGGCGGGTACGCGTACGGCCACGGCGGCGACATCGACGGCTACGAGACTCGCACCGCAATCACCGAGGACGGCCGCGCGGCCACGGTCGCCGTGACCGCCCTGCCCACCACGGAGCCCGCCATGCTCAAGGTCAACGCCGCCCTCGACACCGCACTCTGCACCACCCCCTGACGTAGCGCCGCCCGGCCCCCCGGGCTCACGGCCCCCGGCGTCGAGGGTGCGGGGTGGTGCGTTTCGGCACCCGGTGCCCCCCGTGTGCCTCGCCCGGGGTGTCAGGGGATCAGCAGTGTCTTGCCGAGGGTGGCGCGCCGGCCGATCGCCGCGTGCGCGTCGGCGGCCAGCGCCAGCGGGAACGTCTGGCCGATCACCGGTCGCAGCCGCCCGGCGGCCCCCTCCGCCAGCGCGCGTACGGACAGTTCCCGGGTGGCCTCCGGCGACGGGAAGGCCGCGCCCATCGGCACCAGGGTGACGCCCCGCCCGGCCGCCTCCTCCTCGGAGATCCGTGTCATCGTCCCGCTCCCGGCGCCGAACGCGATGAACCGCCCGCCCGTCCGGACCAGCTCGAAGGCCGCTCGCCCGATCGCGCCGCCCGCGGGGTCGCAGGCCACGTCCACGCCGCCGGTCGCCTCGCGCACCCGCCCGGCCCAGTCCGGACGGGTGTAGTCTACGACGGCGTCGGCGCCGCGTCCGGTGGCGAGGTCGAGCTTGGGCCCGGAACCGGCGGCGGCCACCACCCGCGCCCCCGCCTGCTTGACGAGCTGGATCAGCAGGCTGCCGACGCCGCCGCCCGCGGCCCCGATCAGCACCCACTCCCCGGGCCGGGGCGCGACGGCCGACACGATGCCCAGCGCCGTGCGCCCGTCGGTCAGCAGGCCGACCGCGTCACGGAAGCCGAGCCCGTCCGGGATCGGGATCACGAGGGCCGCGTCCACCGCGACCCGCTCCGCGTAGCCGCCGGCCCCGCCGGTGGTGGTGGCCACCCGGAGCCCCACCAGCGCGGGGTCCACGCCGGGCCCGGCCGCCACGATCGTGCCCGCCACGCCGTTGCCGGGCACGATCGGCAGCGCGGGCAGCGGGACGGGCGCCGCGCCCGATCGCACCTGGGTCTCCACGTACGTGATCCCGGCCGCCGCCGTCTCGACCACCACCTGTCCCGCGCCCGGCACGGGATCCGGCGTCTCCTCGACCTTCAGCACCCCGGGATCGCCGAACTCCCGCAACCACACAGCCCGCATCTCCGGTCTCCTTCACCGTCGTCACCGCGTACCTGCGGGTGAACACCCGAAACGGCCAGGCTCATCCCGCTTCGGGCGCGGGGGAGCGGCGACGTCGCGCCGCCCCGGTGCGATGGGTGGCCGCCAGGTACAGCAGGCATCCGGTGGCCAGTGCGGTGCTCGCGCCGAGGGCGAGCGCCGTCCCGACGGGCAGGAGCAGCCCGCCGAGCGCCGCGCCCAGGGCGATGCCGAGATAGAGCGCGGAGCCGTTCAGCCCCACGACCACGGCGGTCTCCTGGGGCGCGGCGGAGATCAGCCGCAGTTGCTGCGCGGGTGTCTGGAACCACGCGCTCGCGCCCCAGGCCACCATGAGCAGCGCGGTCACCGGCAGCGCGCGCAGCCCCGCGCCGGTGGCCCAGGTGAGGGCGCCCATCGTGAGGGCGAGCACCGTGAACCCCACGGACAGCACCCGGACGGGCCCGTACCGATCGGCGGCGGCGCCCGCCGCGAGGTTGCTGACGAACGCGCCCACGCCGTACAGGAACAACAGCCACGTCTCGGACGCCGGCGTGGCCCCCAGCGCGTGCAGGATCGGGACGGCGTAGGCGTACAGGCCGTAGCCGGCCATCATGCCGAACGTGGTCAGCGGCAGCACCGCGACGACACCCGGGTGGCGCAGGGCGGCCAGCCGGTCGCGCAGCGGGACGCTCGGGCCGCCCGGCAGGCGGGGCAGGATCACCCACACGCCTGCGGCGCAGAGCGCGCAGAGCGCGGCGACCAGCCCGAGCGCGACCCGCCAGTCCAGGAGCCGGTCGGCCAGGTTCCCCAGCGGCACGCCCAGCGCGGTGGCGACCGTCAGCCCGCCGACCACCACGGCCAGCGCGCGGGCCCGTTGCCGCGGCGGTGCCAGCGCGGCGGCCACCGCGCCGGCGCCGGGGGTGAACGCGGCGGCTCCGGCGGCGGCCAGCACGCGGGTCGCCATCAGCACGGCGTAGGTGGGCGCGAGCGCCGACCCGAGATTGGCCAGCGCCAGCACGGCGAGCGCGACGGTCAGCAGCGTACGGCGCGGCACCCGCGCGGTGACCGTGGCCAGCACGGGGGACAGCACCGCGTACGCCACGGCGAACACGGTGGCCGACTGCCCGGCAGCGCTCTCGGACACCTGCAACGACCGGGCCATCGCCGGCAGGAACCCGGCGACCACGTAGGCGTCGGTGCCCACCGCGAACGTGCCGAGGCCCAGCACCAGCGTTCTTATCGGGATACGGGACATCCTCATTCCTGTCCTGGGTAGGCCGGGAGCCGGCAACGGGTAGGCCGGGAGCCCGGCAACGGGTCAGCCGGGCAGGCGCGCGTAGTTACGCCGGGTGCGCTCGCCGGCCGGGGCGGAGTCCGCCATGAGGTCGGCGATCGTGCGCCCGGCCAGTTCCCGCCGCCAGGCCAGTTCGGCCCGCCGCATCGCGGCGGAGATCCCGCAGGGACGTCCGAACCGCCCGCCCTCGGCCCCCGCGCCGCGCTGCCGGATCTCGGTGCAGCGGAACGCCTCGGCGGGCCCTTCCAGCGCGGTCACCACGTCCATCATCGTGATCCGCTCGGGCGGCCTGGCCAGCGAGAAGCCGCCCCGGGCGCCGGGGGTGGAGTGCAGGATCCCGGCCTTGGCGAGGGCCTGGAGCCGCTTCTTCAGGTACTCCGGCGGCAGGTCGAACCAGGCGGCCAGCCTGCGGATCGACACCGGGGCCTCGTCGTTGAGCCAGCCGAGGGTGACGCAGCAGTGCAGGCCCCACTCGACTCCCTCGCCCATCTGCATAATGGGGATGTTACACGTCCCGAATCAACCGGGTCGGCGCGCCCCCCGGCCGGCCGCGGACGAGGGGCGCGCCCTTGACGGTCAGCCGGTCGCCGGGGTGGAGAGCACGGCGGCGACGGGGGCGACCGAGCCGCCGGGGCCGAGCTCGAAGGTCTGCCCGTCCTCGGGGAAGACGACGTTGCGCCGGTCGGAGCCGGTGACCTCCGCGCCGAGGTGGGTGGGGAAGAGAGTCAGGCCGGGGTGGGCGTCGGCGATGCGCTCGACGTCGTCCAGGCCCATGTGGCCGGCCCTGGAGGTCAGGAACGACGTGTCCAGGGTGAGGGCGTGGCTCGTGGCGGCGAGCAGTTCGACCGAGGGGCACAACACGGTGTCGCCCGTGTAGCCGAGCCGGGTGCCGGCGGAGTCGGCGATCAAGTAGCCGAACGCGATCGGGGTGGTGTGCTCGACGGGCAGGGCCTGGATGCGGTAGCCGTCGCCGGACCACTCGCCGCCCTTGTGCCCGAACTCGACGAAACGCGGCCGGAGATTGGGCTGGACGACCTCCCAGGTGCCCGGATAACTGATGCCGAACAGGTGCGCCACGCGCTCGGCGAACCCGATCGGCCCGATGAGCACCATCTCGCGCTCCCGCCGGCGCACCAGGCCCTGCTCCATGAGCAGGAAGATGATGTCGAAGAAGTGATCGGCGTGGAAGTGGGTGATCAGGCAGATGTCGACGGCGGCCGGGTCGATGCCGGCGCGGCGCATCGCCTTGACCGACCCGTTCGGCGTGTCGATCAGGATCTTGCCGTCCACGAGCGCGGAGGCGCTCAGGCGGTCGTGGAAGATGGATCCGGTGCCGACGAAGTGAAGCTGCATTCCACCCCCTGTAGCTTTGTGTGGCTCACAAATTACTTAAAGTAGCCGCCGATGTGTAGGGGGAGTCATGACCGGTGTGGTGAGGTCCGCGTCACCGCGCCGCGGCGAACCCCGGTGGGCAGCTCAGGACAGGTCGCAGGTGGCCGTCGGCATGTACGGGTTGTCCGGCGGCACGCCCACGGCCTGGCTGTAGGACGGGTACTTCCACTTGCACACGGCCGACAGTGAGAGCGGCGCGTCGCTGCCCGTGCACTTCATGTTGGACCAGCCGCTGAAGAACGAGGTCGTGGAGCCCTGCGCCTTGCAGTAGGCGCTGGCGTCGTTCCACGTGATCGAGCCGGTGGAGGGCTGGACGGTCGGCTGCGGCGAGGGCTGCTTGGTGGAGTCCGGCCGGCGGGTGGGCTTGGGCGTCGGCGTGCGGGTCGGCTTGGGCGTCTTCGTCCTGGTGGTGGGGCTGCTGCCGGGCGTCGCGTTCTCCTTGCGCGGCAGCAGCCCCACCACCAGGACGAAGACGCCCAAGCC
>NZ_SSXE01000071.1 GCF_021699195.1 Nonomuraea sp. MG754425
CTGCTGAACCATCCGCCCCGGTCGAGGGCGCACCGACCGAGGGAACGCCGGCCGCAGACCCCGCCGCGGAAGCCGCCTCCGCTGAGGACATCTCCGGCGGGGACACGGACCCTGCGGGCACAGACCCCGCAAGCACAGGCCCTGCGGACACAGCTTCCGCAGGCACAGGCCCCGCAGGAACGGGCCCCACAGGCACAGGTTCCGCGGGCACAGCTTCCGCGGGCTCCGGCTCCGCAGCCACGGACCCGGCGGCCTCAAGAGGCGAAGGCGCGGGCTCCGACGACGCCGCAGCGGTCGAGGGAGGCATGGAGGCCGCGAGCGGAGCCCCGTCGGCGGGAGCGGGCGGGGCCGGGGCGTCGGTCACCGCGGTGGCGGACTCGGCCGTGCCCTCGCCGGGCGACGGCGGCCCGTCCGGGCGGCCCGGGTCATGCCCGGCCGCCGGCGGTGGGCCCGTTCTCTCCTGAACCACTCCGGGATCTCCTCGCCACCTCACGAACGCGTTGCTTGCCGAAAACGCTACCGCTCTCCGGCCGCACTCAGACCGGCAAGGCACGGGAAGATCGGAAGATGGCTCGAAACGAGCGGACGGCAGGGTGATCCCGCGGCTGAACGGGACCACCCGGCGCGATCGCGGCCCGGTGGCACGGGAGCGGGAAGAGGGCCCGGAAACCCTTCGGACCGGACCCGTCTCGTCGGCGGCGAGCGCGGAATTCCGTTGTCTACTGGGCTCCCGGACCCGTCCCGGGTCCAACCCCCCGCCCGGTTGGGGTGCCCCGACTCGACGGACCGACGGCCCTGCACCTGGCTGTGTGGACGAAGTCACGCTCCGTCACGGACGCAGGATCCGACGATGTCAGAGACGGCCAACCGGCCAAGTCCCGTGCTGGACTGCGCAGCAAACTACCGACTCAGCCTCAGATGTCAACCGTGTCCCGATCAGCAGAAACATCAAGTTTCCGCAGGTAGGACATGCTCGGCAGGTGATAGCAAAGCCGGTCAAAGCCCATTTACGGGGGCCTGAGAGCGGCTCGGCAAGCCCCGCAACGCCCGCGAAAGCGGCCGCTCGTGGACGACCCCGAGCCTCTGTGTCGCACGCGTGAGAGCAACATACAGGTCACTGGGTCCTCGTGGCGACTGGGCCGCGATGAGGTCGGGCTCGGCGACGATGACGGAGTCGAACTCGAGACCCTTGGCGTCGGTCACGCCCATCACGGCGACGGGCGCGTCGAGGGCCTGCGCGCCCCGGGAACGACCGGCACCGGGCGCGACGACGACGGTGCCGGGCACACCGGCCGCGATCTCCGTACCGAGCTCGGACAGCAGTGAGTCGGGCACCACCACCGCGACCTTGCCGCCCTCCCCCGCCTCCTCCTTGGCCAGGGCCGGCAGCGCCGCCAGCGGCGCCGCCCACGGCCGCGCGCCCGCCTCGCGCACGGAGGCGGGGGCCTGGAGCTCCGGGTCGATGGTGGCCAGCACGCGGGCGGCCACCTCCATGAGCTCGACCGGGGTGCGGTAGTTGACGGTCAGCCGCTCCTGACGCCAGCGCCCGGCCACGTACGGGTCGAGCACCTCCTCCCACGAGCGCGCCCCGGCCGCCGAGCCGGTCTGGGCGATGTCGCCGACGATCGTCATCGAACGGGTCGGGCAGCGCCGCATGACCGCCCGCCAGGCCATCGGCGACAGTTCCTGCGCCTCGTCCACGATCACGTGCCCGTAGGCCCAGGAGCGGTCGGCGGCGGCGCGTTCGGCGGTGGTGAGGTAGGGGCCCTCGCCGCGCTGGCGCTCGGCCAGCCGTTCGGCCTCCATGACGTCGGACAGCCCGGTCAGCTCCAGCACCTCGCGGGCGTAGGCGAGTTCGGCCTCGCGCTCGCTCTCCTCGGCCTGGCGGGCGGCGGCCAGTTCCTCCTCGGCCTGCACGGCGCTGGCGCGCAGCACCTGCTCGTCGATGTCGCCGAGCAGTTCGGCGGCCTCGTCGAGCAGCGGGATGTCGGACTCGGTCCACTCGCCGCCGGAGCGGCGCAGCAGCGCCCGTTCCTGCGGGGTCAGGGCGGTGGAGGCGTAGCCGAGGCGGTCGGGGGAGCCGTACAGGCCGAGCAGGAGGCGCTGCGGCGTCAGGTACGGCCACAGCCGGTTGAGCGCGGTCTTGACCACCGGCTCGGTGCGCAGCTCCTCGCGCAGGTCGGACAGCTCCTCGTCGTCGATGAGCCCCTTGCCGATCTTGCGGGCCTGCTGCCTGGCCAGGCCGTTGAGCAGCGACCGGACGAACACGGCGCGGGCCTGGTTGTGCGGCCGGCGGGAGCGGGCGGCCTTGTTCCTGGCGCCCTCCAGCATGGCGCGGTCGATGGTGAGCGTGACGCGGCCGACGGTCAGCTCGATGGGCTGGCGGGGCACGCGCTGCCGGTCGCGCACGGCCTTGGCGAGGACGTCGGCCATCCGCGGGTCGCCCTTGATCGCGGCGACCTCGGGACGTTCGCGCGCGGTGGCGGTGACGCCGGGGTAGAGCTCGCCGACCGTGGACAGCAGCACGTCGGTCTCGCCGAGCGAGGGCAGCACCTGCTCGATGTAGCGCAGGAAGGTGAGGTTGGGGCCGAGGATGAGCACGCCGCGCCGTTCCAGCCGCTCGCGGTGGGTGTAGAGCAGGTACGCGGCCCGGTGCAGGGCCACGACGGTCTTGCCGGTGCCGGGGCCGCCCTGGACCACCAGCACGCCGTTCAGGTCGCTGCGGATGACGCGGTCCTGCTCGGACTGGATGGTGGCGACGATGTCGCGCATGCGCCCCGTGCGCCGCTCGTCGAGGGCGGCCAGCAGCGCGGCCTCGCCGTTGAGGGTGGCGCGGTCGTCGTCGGTGAGCGAGTCGAGGTCGAGCAGGTCGTCGTCCACGCCGATCACGGTGCGGCCCTTGGTCTGCAGGTGACGGCGCCTGGTCAGGCCCATCGGGGCGGCCGGGGTGGCGCGGTAGAACGGCTGCGCCACCGGCGCCCGCCAGTCGATGAGCAGGCGGAGCTGCTCGTCGTCGCTCAGCCCGAGCTTGCCGACGTACAGCCGGCCCTCGTCGAGGTGATCGAGCCGGCCGAAAACCAGGCCGCGTTCGACGGCCCAGAGGCGGGCGAGGCGGGTGGCGTACATCTCGGCGAAGGTGTCACGCTCCGACCTGTTCTGCATCGTGCCGACGGCGCCCGCGGCCAGCACCTCCTTGAGCTGCCGCTGGGTGCGCTCGCGCAGCGTGTCGAGGCGGTCGTACAGGCGGGTGACGTACGCCTGCTCCTTGGCGAGCTCGGTTTGACGAGTTGCCGCCTGACCATTAATGTGGTTAATGGGACACTCCGGGCCATTCTGCTTGTTGTTACGATAAACGACGACATTAGCATGCCGGGTGCGGCACTCTCATCACTTTCCCCCTTTCCCGAACCGGGTTACGTCTTGGTTTCGCCCGCTTGACCTTCGCACGCCGCCGTTCTTATCGTCGTGTCAGGTTAGGAAAGTTTCCTTACCTGAAGTGAGGGAGTCGCGGTGAGCGGTCCGGTTCCGGGCACACCCAGTCTGCTACGCGCGATCAATGATCGCGCCGCCCTGCGGGTGCTCCTCGAACGAGGTCCGCTGACCCGCCCCGAGATCGGCGCGCTCACCGGCCTGTCCAAGCCCACGGCCTCGCAACTGCTGTCCCGGCTGCGGCGGGCGAACCTGGTCGTGCTGGACGGCATCAGGGAGGGCCTGCCCGGCCGTACCGCGGAGGTCTACCGGATCAACCCGGCCGCGGCGTACGTGGGCGCGCTCGACGTCACCCGCGACCGCATCGAGGCCAGGGTCGCCGACATCACCGGCACGGTCGTGGGCGAGCACACGCTGCCGACCCCGCGCCGGCCCCACGGCGAACTGGTGGACCGGCTGGCCGCCGCCCTGCGCGGCGCGCAGCCGCCGGACCGGCCGCGCCGGGTCGTCATCGGCGTGCAGGCCGCCGTCGACCCGTCCACCGGCAGGCTCGGCTACGCCGCCGCCAAGGACGTGCCCGGCTGGCACATCCCCGACCTCGTGCCGGCCCTCAGCGCCGCGCTCGGCGTCCCGGTGGACGTCGAGAACAACGTCAACCTGGTCGCGCTCGCCGAGCGGGCGCACGGCGCGGCCCGCGGCCGGGGCGACTTCGTGCTGCTGTGGGCCGACGAGGGCATCGGCGCGGCCATCGTGCTGGGCGGACGCGTGCACCGGGGCGCCACGGGCGGGGCGGGCGAGGTGGGCTACATGCCGGCCCCCGGCGCGCCCACGGCCCGCGAGTCCGGCCGCTACGCCAGCCACGGCTACCAGGCCCTGACGGGCGGGCAGGCGGTGCTGAAGCTGCTGCGCTCGTACGGCGTGCGCGGCGCCGGCTTCCGTACCGCGGTCGCGAACGCCGTGCGCGCGGCGGACGGCTCCGGCCGGCGCGCCGAGGACGCCAGGGCCGGGCTGCGTGACGTCGCCGCCCGCCTGGCCGTGGGCCTGGCCGCCATCACCGCGGTCGTCGATCCCGCGCTGATCGTGCTGACCGGCGGCGCCGTGCTGCCGGGCGGCGAGACCCTGCGCGGGCTGGTCGAGCACGAGCTGCACGCGCTGACCATCCCCCGGCCCGCGGTGCTCCTGTCCAGCGTCGAGGGCAACCCGGTGCTGGCCGGCGCCCTCGACCTCGCCCTCGCCACCGTGCGCGAGGAGGTCTTCGGCTCGGCCGTGCCCTCGTGACCGAGCGTCCGCCGCCCGGGGAAGGTCAGGCGCGGGCGTCGGGACCGACGACGGCCTCCGGGGCCACCTCGGGGGCGCGGTGCTCGTAGGGGGTGCTCAGCACGACCGTCGTGCGGGTCGAGACGTTGGCCGAGGCCCGGATCTGCTGCAGCAGGTCCTCCAGCGCGGTCGGCGAGCCCACCCGCACCTTGAGGATGTAGCTCTCGTCGCCGGCCACGCTGTGGCATGCCTCGATGGCGGTCAGGTGCGCCAGCCGCTCAGGCGCGTCGTCGGGCGCGGCCGGGTCGATGGGCTTGATCGACACGAACGCGGTCAGCGGCAGCCCGACGGCCTCGTGGTCGATGATCGCGGCGTAGCCGCGCACGACCCCGCGCTTCTCCAGGCGGCGTACGCGCTGGTGCACCGCCGAGACGGAGAGCCCGGTCTCCCTGGCCAGGTCGGTGAAGCTCATGCGGCCGTCGCGGGCCAGCAGTGTGACGATCCGGCGGTCGATCTCCTCCATCGGTCAAAGGTAGCCGGTCATGGTCACGACATGGTCCCGACGGGGCTGGCCCCCCGGCGCATCGCGTGCTCGACCAGGGTGATGAGCACCTCGCGACCCGAGTCGCGGCGGCGGGCGTCGCAGCGCACGATCGGGATGTCCGGTTCCAGCCCGATCGCGGCGCGCACCTCGCCGACGGTGAACGGCGAGACGCCGTCGAAGCAGTTCAGCGCCACGACGAACGGCTGCTCGCGTTTCTCGAAGTAGTCGACGGACGGGAAGCAGTCGTCGAGACGGCGTGTGTCGGCCAGCACCACGGCGCCGAGCGCGCCCATGGCCAGTTCGTCCCAGACGAAGAAGAAGCGTTCCTGGCCGGGGGTGCCGAACAGGTAGAGCATGTAGTCGTTGCGGATCGTGATGCGGCCGAAGTCCATGGCCACCGTGGTGGAGAGCTTGCGTTCGACGCCCGACAGGTCGTCGACCTGGGCGCCCGCCTGACTGAGCGCCTCTTCCGTGCGCAGCGGGCGTGTCTCGGACACGGCGCCGACCATCGTGGTCTTGCCCGCGCCGAATCCTCCGGCGACCAAGATCTTGATCGCTGTCGGTAGCCGCCAACGGTCTGAGCGACCGAATTCCATCCAGCACCGCCCGTACAATTCCCGCGCATGCGCGGCCCCACCCCTGAGGTGCCGGTCAGTGGTACCTGTCAAGGTTGGCTAGTGAAGGCCGATCCACATGCCTGGCATCGAGACACCCTAGCAACGCCACATTTTCCACTCAAGCCGCAAGCTTTTACAAGAAACAAAATGTCACGGTTTGTGGTCTCCAACCACGATTTTCGCGCATCTAACAGAGCAACTGTCAAGTTTGTCTGTCATGGATTCAGACGAGACCCTTACCTGGCCCGCCGAAAGTCCGAAACCCCGACCCGCCCGGCCTGGTAACCGAGCTGTCTTCGCAGGTAGGAGGCCGTGCGCGGACTGTGCTCGCAGAGCGGCCCGATGAGACGCTCGGCCTGCCACGCCAGCTCCCCCATCACGCCCGCCACCTCGGCGCTCTCCACGCCCAGCGCGTACCCGTTCAGATCGCCCCAGCTCAGGTCCCTGCGGTAGGAGGCGACGTCGCCGACCAGGTGCAGGTAGCGCTGCACCTGGCGGCTGACCGCGCGCAGGTCGTCCAGGTGCGCCCTGGTCCAGTCGTCGGCGGTGTAGATCCAGTGCGACAGGTCCACGAAGCAGGAGCCCCGGCTGTCGGCGTTGTCGACGTAGCGCTCCAGTGTCGGCACGGTGTGCGTGTCCCGCCACACCCAGGCCCTGGCCATGCCCGCCAGCATGCGGTCGAGCTGGTCGCGCCAGACGCCCTCCAGGGCGGCGAAGTCGTCCCCGGTGGCCAGTTCGTCGCGCAGGTCGGCCAGGAACCGGGTGAGCGCCGAGCGCGGCACGGCCCCCTCGGCGACCGCCAGGCACTCGCGCGCCAGGCGGCCGACCTGCTCGCGGGTGGTCGCGGCGCGATCGACGAGCCGGCCGACGGCCGTGACCCACAGGGCGGCCCGGTTGGCGGCCCTGAGCCGGTCGGCGCCCGCCCAGGGAGCGCTGAAGGCGGTGGCCAGGGTCAGCGAGCTGAAGAAGTCGGCGTCGAAGGCCGCGACGGGGAACAGCCCGTCGTACAACTGGGCGCAGCGCCGCAGATCCCTGCCGCACTCCGCGGCCAGCGCGCACGTCCTGCCGAGCTCGAACGCCTCGTCCAGCTCGTCGCCGGGCATCCTAGGGCCGCTCCGTCGGCTCGCGGACCATAGGCGACGACCCCCCATACCACCTGGACACCCACCTGCTGGGCAATTCTTTCATGATCATTGTGGACCGCTCAAGGTATCAGCAACGTGGCTGATCAGCCCGTTCGGCTGCCCGGCGACGACACCTCCGGGTCGCCGTAGGCGGCCAGCCTGGCCGCCAGCACCACGCGGGAGCCGATGCCGAGCTTCGTGTAGATCTTGCCGAGGTGGTACTCGACGGTCTTGACGCTGATGAGCAGTTCCCTGGCGATCTGCCGGTTGGTCAGGCCGCCGGCGACCAGCGTGGCCGTGCTCAGCTCCTGCGGGGTGAGCCCGAGCCGGACGGTGGCGGGCGGCTCCAGGCCGCACGCCTCCAGCTCGTGGGCGCAGCGCTCCGCCGCCGGTCGCGCCCCCAGCCGCTCGAAGATCGCGCGGGCCGCGCCGAGCCGTTCGGCCGCCGCCTTGCGCCGGCCCGTACGACGCAGGAGCCTGCCCAGGTCCAGCAGCGCCCGCGCCTCCTCCAGCGGGCACGCACCCTGCCCGGCCAGCTCCAGCGCGCGGCCGAACGCCTCCTCCGCCCGCGTTGGAACGTTCCTGGCCGCCAGCAGCAGCCCTTCGAGCCGGCTCCGCTCGGCCTGCCGCCGCACGCCGGTGGGCGGCGGGCCGTCCTGGTCGTGGGCGGCCAGCACCCGTTCCGCCTCCTCCAGCCGCCCGTCGGCCACCAGCGCCTCGACGCGCGCGGGCCGCGGGTCGGGCACGAAGGCGTCCCATCCGCCGCAGGCCGGGACGCCGGCCGCGCCGAGCAGCGCCATGGCCAGGTCCGCCTGCCGCTCCCCCATCGTGTGCCGCATCGCGCGGGCGGCCCCGGCGGCGGCCGTGGCGTGGGCCAGGGCCCGTTCGTGCTCGCCCCTGGCGGCCAGCGGCGCCACGCAGGCCGCCTCCAGGCAGGGCAGCAGCCAGCGCTGCCCCAGCTCGGCCGCCTCGGCGAGGGCGGCCTCGGCGTGCTCGGCGGCCTCGTCCCAGCGGGCCAGGCCGTGCTCGGCGACCGCCAGCAGCGCGGTGGCCGCCAGCCGGTGGTGCGGCAGCCCCGCCGCCCCGGCCGCGGTCACGACCCGCCTGAGCACGGCCCGCGCCCGGCCCGCCTCGTCGCGCGCCAGACACGCCACGGCCTCGGCGAGGCTGTCGGGCGGCGCACCCGCGCCGGGGGCTCCGCCCAGCGCCAGCACGTCGTACGGCCTGGCCACCGGCCCCCTGATGGGCTGCTCGATCGCCAGGCGCGCCCAGTCGGCCGCCTCCGCGCGGTTCCCCGTGACCAGGTGCAGCCAGGAGAGCTGCTCCGCCACATCGGCGGCGAAACCGGGCTCCGCGTGCCGCCACGCCTCGCCCAGCAGTTCGGACGCCTCCTCGAAGCGACCGGCGGCCAGCGCGAGCCGCCCCAGCACGTACCGGCGCACCGGCCGCGGGTCGGCGTTGGGCACGGCGGCGAGCCCGGCCGCGCGGATCACGTCGCCCCCGACGAGGACGTGCTCCAGCGCGGCCGTGCGCAGCTCGTCCCGGCGCGCCGGGGACTCGGTGAGCCCGGCCGCCAGGTCCAGGTGGGCGGCGGCCTCCTGCCACAGCCCGTGTTGCGCGGCCTTGACCGCGAACCGCGCCAGTTCCTCGGCCAGCACGTCGTCCGGCCCGTCCGCCGCGGCGGCCCGGTGCCGCAGGGCCGTGCCGTCGTCGTCGGCCAGCCGGGCGGCGGCCAGGTGCAGCCGGGCCCGCGTGCCCGCGCCGATCCCGTCGTAGGCGGCGGCCCCGGCCAGCGGCTCGGGGAAGTCGATCAGGCGGCCGGGCAACTCGCGCAGCAGCCCGGCGGCGACGGCCTCCTCCAGCGTGTGCAGCGGCTCGCCGATCCCGGTGGCCACGGCCGCCGCCACGTGCAGCGGGCAGCCCCCGCCCAGGACGGCGCACGCCGCGACGAGCCGCCGGGCGGCGGGGGCGCAGGCGTCGAGGCGGCGGGCGAAGGAGCGCCGGTAGGCCACGGGCGCGGGCAGGCGGGTGGCGGGGTCGTCCAGGGCCCGCGGCGGCAGGACGGCCAGCAGGGCGCGGGCGTGCAGCGGGTTGCCCAGGGTGTGCGCGCGCAGCCGCTCGGCGGCGGCCGGGCCGAGCACTTGCGCGGGCGCGCGGCCGGGCGTCGCGGCGGCCAGGTCGCGCAGGTCGGCCGCGCGCAGGCCGCCGAGGGTGACGAGCAGCCGGCCGTCGCCGGTGAGCAGCCGCCGCAGCCCCTCGGGCAGCCACGGGTCGGCGAGGTCGCGGCAGGCGAGCACGACGAGCACCCGGCATGCCCTGACGTGCCGCAGCGCGTAACCCAGGGCCTGCAGCGAGGCGCGGTCCGCCCACTGCGCGTCGTCGACGACCACCGCCAGCGTCCCCGGTGACCGCCCGGCGCGGCCGATGCGCTCGCACAACTCCCGCCCGGCCGCGCAGGGGTCCTGCGCGACGTTTCGGGGCCCGTCGGTCCACGGGTCCGGGGCCGTCTCGTCCATGAGCTGTCCCGCGACGCCGAGCGGCAGCTCCCGCTCGTTCTCCTCGCCGCTGACGGCGAGCACCCGCACGCCCGCCTCCCCGCCGAGCGCGTGGCGGACGAGCGCGGTCTTGCCGATGCCCTCGGGCCCCTCGACCGCCGCCGTCCTGACGGCTCCCGCGCCCGCGGCGCGCAGTTCCGCGCGCAGTGCGGCGACCTCGGCCGTCCTGCCGACGAACATGGGCCCCTCCCTCCGCCGCCCTCGTCCATAGAGAGCGGCGCGGGCCGCGCCTGATACACCTGTCAGGTCACGGCGGTCAGGTCACGGCGGCAGCAGCCCCCACGCGGCGGTGGCGTCGTCGTGCCGCTTGCCCCACACCGGCCCCCGTGCCGCCTCCAGCTCCCGCACGGCCGCGATCACGGCCCCGGGCCCGCGGCCGGCCAGCACGTCGAGGACGTTCTCCCAGCTCCACCCGTACCAGTCGGCCAGGCGGGCCACCCCGTCGGTGAACACTCCGACGCCGCGCGCCTCGCCGGGGGCCAGTTCGCCGGTCACGCTCTCCCTGGCCGCCTCGGGCCGGGCGCCCGCGACCCAGAAGCCGCCGGGCGCGTTCCGCATCCGGCGGACCAGCTCCAGGCTGTACGGCCGCCCGCCCGGCAGCCGATCCAGCCGGTCGTCGCTGACCACCCTGGCCCGTCCGCCCGCCGCCGCGAACACCACCGGCGAGTCCCCCAGCACCAGGTACTCCACCCGGGCCCGGACCCGCACCATGGCCACCGTCGCCGACGGCGAGTCGGGGTTGGCGAGGTCGCAGGCGCCCGAATGCGCCGCCCGCGTCTCCTCGATCGCCGACTCCAGCACCCCGGCCAGCGGCACCGCGTCGCCGGCGGCCAGCCGCCCGGCCAGCGCGCCCCCGAGCCGCCCCACCAGCCAGGCGACGTCGTGGACGCACCCGCTGTCGACGCCTGCCGCCGCCGTGGCGCCGTCCAGCACGACGATCCACGACGGCCCGGTGATCACCAGGTCCTCGTTCGGGCGCTCGGAGCCCGGCCTGGTGGCGTACGTGATCTGGGTGAACATGTGTCCCGCCGCGCCGGCCTAGACGATCACCAGCTCGCGCGGGGTGAGGTTCAGCCGCTCGCCGCCGTCGGCGGCGCAGACCACGATGTCCTCGATCCTGGCCCCGTGGCGGCCCGGCAGGTAGATGCCGGGCTCCACCGAGAACGCGAACCCGGGCTCCAGCGGCTCGCCGTTGCCGGCGACGATGTACGGCTCCTCGTGCGTCTCGATGCCGATGCCGTGCCCGGTGCGGTGCACGAAGTACTCGCCGTACCCGGCCTCGGCGATGATCTCGCGGGCGGCGGCGTCGACCGACTCGCACGACACGCCGGGCCGCACCGCCGCGCAGGCCGCCTGCTGCGCCCGCAGCAGCACCTCGTAGTACGCGGCGAACTCGGCCGGCGGCTCCCCCACGCTGTACGTGCGCGTCGAGTCGGAGCAGTAGCCGTTGTGCAGTTGCCCGCCGATGTCGACCACGACCGGCTCGCCCGCCTCGATGACCCGGTCGGACACCTCGTGGTGCGGGCTGGCGCCGTTGGGCCCGGAGGCGACGATCACGAAGTCGACGCTCTCGTGCCCGGAGGCCAGGATCGCCTCGGCGATGTCCCTGGCGACCTCGCGCTCGGTGCGCCCGGCCCGCAGGAACTCCGGCACCCGCCGGTGCACGGAGTCGATGGCCTGGCCGGCCTCCCGCAGCGCCGCCGTCTCGGCCGCCGACTTGCGCATCCGCAGCTCCCGCAGCACGCTGCCGGCCAGCACCTGCTCGGCGTCCGGCAGCGCCGCGCGGAAGCGCAGCGACGACATGGCCCACATCCGGTCGGCCAGCCCCACCTTGGCCACCCGGCCGAGGCGGGCGGCGGCGATCGCGTACGGGTCGTCGGTCTCGTCCCACGCCACGAACTCCAGCCCCAGCCGCGAGGCGGGCGACGCCTGCGCGGCGGGCAGCTCCAGCCGGGGCACCATCATGTACGCCTCGCCGGAGGCGGGCACCACGAGGCACGTCAGCCGCTCCAGCGGCTTGGCGTCGTAGCCGCTGACGTAACGCAGGTCGGGGCCGGGCGTGAGCAGCAGGGCGTCGAGGCCGGCCTTGGCGGTGGCCTCCTGGACGGCGGCGAGACGGGACACGGGATACAGGTCTGAGGACGTCACAGCCACAATCTACTCCGGGCCCTCCCTCCTAAAATCCGGGGAAAGGTCTCACCACACGACAAGCCTCCGCTACACACCGTTCACGATCGATCACGTAGTGTGGGGCCAATTGTCGGATTCAACCGTCCGTCGAGAGTGAGACCAATGGTCGACGTCATAGGCGCGGCGGAGCTGCTCGGGCACGAGAACCTCGCCGAGATGCTCGCCGCACGGCTGGCCCACGCCCAGCGCCTCGGCAACATGGGCTGGGCCGAGTGGCACCTGCACACCGGCGAGACGATCTGGTCGGACCAGGTGTACGTGATCTTCGGCCGCGACCCCGGCGACGGGCCCATCGCCCTGCCTGACCTGGCCGAGTACGTCGAGCCCGCCGACGTGGCCGCGCTCGACCGCCTGCTGTGGTCGGTGATCCAGGGTGTCGACCCGGTGCGGGCGGAGTTCCGCATCCGGCGCGGGCCCGGCTCCGGCGACCTGCGCGACCTGCGCCTGGTGCTCGAACCGCTGACGGGCCCGAACGGCACGGTCGGCATGCACGGCGTCATCCAGGACATCACCGGCCGCCGCCGCGCCGAGCGCATGGTCTCCGAGTCGCGCCGCCAGCTCCTGGAGGCCCGCGAGCGCGCCGCCGAGGACCGCCACGTCATGCTCGCCCTGCGCGAGGCGATCCTGCCCGAGCCGACCGGCTGCCTCGACCTGCCGCACACCAGGATCGCCGTCCGGTACGTGCCGGCCGAGAAGACCGCGAACCTGGGCGGCGACTGGTTCGAGGCCGCCCCCGCCCCCGACGGCCGCCGCCTGCTGGCCATCGGCGACGTCTCCGGCCACGGGCTGCCCGCGATCTCGCGCATGGCCCAGCTCCGCCACGCCCTCGTCGGCCTGGCCATGACGGGACAGGCCGCCAACCGGCTGCTCGACTGGCTGAACGAGCTCGTCCTGCACCAGCTCAAGGAGACCACCGCCACCGCGATCATCGGCCACCTCGACCCGCGGACCCGGGTGTTCGCCTGGGCCCAGGCGGGCAACCTGGCGCCCATCCTGGTCCGCGACGGCGAGGCCCGCCGGCTGCCGCAGCCCAGGGGCGTGCTGCTGGGGGCCGCGTCCGGCAGCCCGTACGAGCTGGCCACCACCCGCCTGCAACCGGGCGACCTGCTGCTCATGTTCACCGACGGGCTGGTCGAGCGGCGCACCCGCGACATCGACGTCGGCCTCGACCTGGCCATGACGGCGGCCCGCAAGGTGGAGTGCCACGACCTGGACGCGAGCCTCGACCGCCTGCTCACTGACATCGGCGGCCCCAACCCGGAGGACGACGCGTGCCTGCTGGCGGTGGGCGTGATGGGCCCGGAATGACGCCTACCGGCGAGTGTCGGCCGGGGGTGCGACGATGGACGGGTGCTGATGCTACTGGACACCCCATCGCTCTACTTCCGCGCCTTCTTCGGCATCCCGGAGTCGATCAAGGCTCCCGACGGCTCGCCGGTCAACGCGGTCCGCGGGCTCATCGACATGATCGCCACCCTCGTGCGCCGGCACTCCCCCACGGCACTCGCGGCCACCATGGACGCCGACTGGCGGCCCGCCTTCCGGGTGGCGGCGATCCCGACGTACAAGGCGCACCGCGTCGCCCACGGCAACACCGAGGAGGTGCCGGCGGCGCTCGTGCCGCAGATCGCGGTCATCAACGAGGTGCTCGACGCCCTCGGCATCGCCCGCCCCGAGTCGCCCGGCTACGAGGCCGACGACGTGATCGGCACCCTCACCCACCAGGCCGGCGACGGGGCCGTGGACATCGTGACCGGCGACCGCGACCTGTTCCAGCTCGTCGACGACGCCCGTCCGGTCCGCGTCCTGTACACCGCGCGCGGCATCCGCAACCTGCAGATCGTGGACGAGGCGTTCGTCACGGCCAAGTACGGCGTGCCCGGCCGCTGCTACGCCGACTTCGCCACCCTGCGCGGCGACCCCAGCGACGGGCTGCCGGGCGTGCCGGGGGTCGGCGAGAAGACCGCCGCCGCCCTGATCACCCGCTTCGGCTCGCTCGACGCCCTGCTGGAGGCCCTCGACTCGGGCGTCACCGACGGCTTCCCGGCCGGCAGCCGCACCCGGCTGGCCACCGCCCGCGACTACCTCGATGCCGCGCCCGCCGTGGTCAAGGTCGCCCCGGACGCGCCGCTCCCCCCGGCCGACCTGACCCTGCCGGCCAAGCCGCGCGACCCGGAGGCGCTCGTCCGCCTCGCCGACCGCTACGGCCTGGACAGCCCGCTCAACCGGCTCCTGGACGCCCTCGGCCGCTGACCTCCGCCGCCGTGGGTCAGCCCGCGAGGCAGGCGCGGACCGCGGCCTGGGCCGCGTCGCGCAACCGGGCGTGCACGAGCACGTTCTCCTCCCGGTCGGTACGCACCTCCACCACCCGAGGCCCCTCCCCGCGCAGCGCCTTGGGCAGGTCGCCGATGTCCCCGAGCAGCGTGTACGGCGTCCCGCTGGCGGCGGCCACGTACGCCAGGTCCACGCCGTGCGGCGTCCCGAAGACGCGTTCGAAGGGATCCCGCACGGCCGCCTGCGGCAGCAGCGAGAAGATGCCGCCGCCGTCGTTGTTGACGACGACGAGGCACAGGTCGGGCCGCGGCTCCCGGGGCCCGAGGATGAGCCCGTTCTGGTCGTGCAGGAACGACAGGTCGCCCAGCAGCGCGTACGAGGGCCCGTTGTGCGCCAGCGCCGCCCCCATGGCCGTGGAGACGAGCCCGTCGATGCCGGAGGCGCCCCGGTTGGCCATCAGGCGGATGCCGCGCCGGGGCCGCATGGCCTGGTCGAGGTCGCGGATCGGCATCGAGGAGCCGCAGAACAGCAGCGCCCCGTTGGGCAGCGCGTCGACGAGGTCTCGGGCCAGGCGCGGCTCGCTGGTGCCCGACAGGTCGAGCACCTCGTCCGTCGCCGCGCGCACCGCCTGGTCGGCCTGACGCCAGGCGTGCAGCCAGGAGTCGTCGCCCGAGGCGACCGGGATCTCGACGGCCTGCGCCACCTGCGTGGCCGAGCGGGTGGGGTCGGGCCAGCGGTCGAGGTCGGGGGCGACCACGATGTGCTCGCCGGCCAGCCGCAGCCACGACAGCAGCGGCCGCGACAGCCCGGGACGGCCCAGCGTGACCACCACGTCGGGCCGGTGGGCGTCGGCGAACTCCGGCGTGCCCAGCAGGTAGTGGTAGGTGGAGATGGAGTGGTCGCCGTAGCGCCCGCCGCCGTTCGGCTCCGACAGCACCGGCCAGCCGGCCATGCCCGCCGCCGCCACGTAGCGGCGCACGTTGGCGGCGCCGTCGCCGACGACCAGCACGCCGCGCCTGGTGGGCGGGATGTGCAGGGCGATCGGCGGCGGGGCGACGCGGGCGCGCACCCACGGGCCGTTGCCGCCGCCGTCGAGCGGCTCGCACCAGCCGGTGTCGCCATCGGGGATCAGCGGCTCCCTGAAGGCCAGGTTGAGGTGGACGGGGCCGGGATTGCCCGCCCCGGCGGCACGCTGGTAGGCGCGGCAGGCCAGCGAACGCCAGTAGGCCACCTGGCCGGGCCGCTCCTCGGGCACGCCGACCTCGGCGAACCAGCGGGTGGCGGCGCCGAACAGCTTCATCTGGTCGATGGTCTGGTTGGCGCCGGTGCCGCGCAGCTCGGGCGGCCGGTCGGCGGTGAGCACCAGCAGCGGCACACCCGACTCGTCGGCCTCGATCACGGCCGGGTGGAAGTTGGCGGTCGCGGTGCCCGAGGAGCAGATCAGCGCGACGGGCCGCTCGGAGCGCTTGGCCAGCCCGAGCGCGAGGTACGACGCCGAGCGCTCGTCGACGCGCACGTGCAGGCGCACCCGCGACTCGGCGTGCAGCGCGAGCGCGAGCGGGGCGGAGCGGGAGCCGGGGGCCAGCACCACGTCGGTCAGGCCGCAGCGCACCAGCTCGTCGACCAGTACGGTGGCCAGCGCGGTGGCGGGGTTCAACGGGAGGCCTCCTGCATCCGGCGAAGCCACTGGGGAGATTCGATCGCGTGCGCCGACAACCGCCCCGCGTCGACCGCGGGGCGCCGGACCGTCAGGCGGCCGTCCACCGGCACCAGCGAGTCGGCCACGACGTCGCCCGACAGCAGGGACATCGTGCCGAGCCCGCACGCGTACGGCAGCTCCGGCAGCGCCGCGGCCAGCGCTAACCCGGCCGCCAGCCCCACGGACGTCTCGACGGCGCTGGACACCACGGCCGGCAGCCCGCACGCCTCCACGACACGCAGCGCCGCGCGCACGCCGCCCAGCGGCTGCACCTTGACCACCGCGATGTCGGCGGCCTCGGCGGCCCGCACGCGCAGCGGGTCCTCGGCCCGGCGGATCGACTCGTCGGCGGCGATCGGCACGTCGCCGGCCCGCCGCACCCGCGCCAGCTCCTCCAGCGTGGCGCACGGCTGCTCGGCGTACTCGAGGTCGTAGCGGTCGAGGCGCTTGAGGTTGCGCACGGCCTCGTCGGCCTGCCAGGCGCCGTTGACGTCGACGCGCAGCCGCCCGGAGGGACCGAGCGCGTCGCGGACGGCCTCCACCCTGGCGACGTCGTCGCCGAACGTCTGCCCCCGCTCGGCGACCTTGACCTTCGCCGTGCCGCAGCCGGAGCGCCGGACGATCTCGTGGGCCCGCTCGGGGTCAACGGCCGGGACGGTGGCGTTGACCGGCACGCTGTCGCGCACCGGCTCGGGCCAGCCGTCGAAGGCCGCCTCGCGGGCGCAGGCCAGCCATCGGGCGCACTCGCGCGGACCGTACTCGGGGAACGGCGAGAACTCGCCCCACCCCGAAGGGCCGTGCAGCAGCACCCCTTCCCTGACCGTCTGCCCGCGGAAACGTGTGCGCATCGGGATCCGGAAGACCACGGGGGCCACGGGAGAACGCGTCACGACCCTCCCCTGCGCCACTGTCCGACCTGTCGCCATTAACCTTACGAGCATGTGGAGGAACCCGTCGCATCCGGACCGTCCGCTGCATGCCATTGTGCAGCCTCCGGGACCTGCCCTGTTCACCGCGATCCGCGACGCCCTGTCCGGTGACGGGCCGGCCGTCCTCCCGCTGTCCCCCGGCCGGCCGGAACCGGCGCTGGCCGCGCTGCGCCCCACCCACCTCGACGGCGCCCCGCTCGACGGCGGCGCGGGCGTGCCCGATGACGTGGCGGTCGTGATCGCCACCAGCGGCAGCACCGGCGCGCCCAAGGGCGTGCTGCTCTCGGCCACCGCGCTGCGCGCCTCGGCGGCGGCCTCGTTGCGCCGCGTGGAGGCGTCCAAGGGCGAGCGGTGGTTGTGCTGCCTGCCCGTCTCCCACATCTCGGGCCTGCAGGTGCTGGTCCGCGCCCTGCTGTCGGGCAGCGAGCCGATCATCCACCCGGCCTTCGACCCCGCGGCGGTGCTCGGCTCGGGCGCCCACCACGTCTCCCTGGTGCCCACCCAGCTCCACCGGCTGGTCGAGGCGGAGGCGGACCTGTCGGTCTTCAGGACGATCCTGCTCGGCGGCGCCCCGGCCCGTCCCGCCCTGCTGGAGCGGGCCAGGGATCTCGGCGCCCGCGTCGTGACGACGTACGGGATGAGCGAGACGAGCGGCGGCTGCGTGTACGACGGGCAGCCGCTGAGCGGCGTGGACGTCAAGATCGGCGCGGACGGGCTGATCAGGATCGCGGGCCCGGTCCTGTTCGCCGGCTACCGCCCGGCCGCGGATGCAGCGGACACAACAGAGGCCGCGGAGGCCGGCCCGTTCGACGGCGACTGGTTCGTCACCTCCGACCTGGGCGAGCTGAGCGGCGGCCGGCTGCGGGTGCTGGGCAGGGCCGACGACGTCGTCATCACCGGCGGCGAGAAGGTCGTGGCCACGGCGGTGGCCGACGTGGTGGCCGCCCATCCCGAGGTCGCCGACGTCGCCGTGATCGGCGTGCCCGATCCCGAATGGGGCGAGGTGGTCACCGCCGTCATCGTGCCCGCCAACCCCGACACACCGCTCACGCTTCCGCAATTGAGGGCGTACTGCCGCGATAGGCTTCCCCCTCATGCCGCCCCGCGCGGGCTGCGGCTCGTCACCGGCCTGCCGCTGCTGCCGAACGGCAAGACCGATCTGGTACGGCTGAGAGCAGGAACCTGACACGTCGCGACTGCGTCCAACCGGGTAGGTCGAACCGGGGAGAAGGAGGGAGCTTTCATGAACCAGACCCGCAAGATGTGGGCATCCGCGGCCGTCGTCGGCGTCATCGTCGCCGGTGGCGCCTCAGTCGCGGCGGCCGCCTCGGCGGGCAAGCTCGACCAGGTCGCCAGGGAGACCCGGGCCGTGGTGGAGAAGGCGCCGCCGGCCGGTCAGCCGCAGGAGGGCCCGACCGCCGGCCCCGACGGCGGAATCGTGGTCTCCACCGAGGTCAACCCCGATCCTCGCGCGGTGATCGACTTCTGGACTGACGAGCGCATGGAGGGCGCCGAGCCCATGCCGATGCCCGAGGTCACGCCCGGCCAGTTCGAGGTCGGGTCGGGACAGATCGAGGAGACGGAATAACACCTGCCCTCCGGGCGGTTCTGCATACGGGCGAGCCTGCTCTTTTTCATCCCGCAGGGTGCCACGGGAACAAATGACGGCGATTGGCGTTATTGATACTGGTGCGCCGTGCGGACGTGAGACCGCCCCACCACAACCTGCCTGATCGCTTCCACTCCGTACGGAGGAGGTGTCCTCATGCCCAGAACCGCCGTGGCGACCCCACCCGCTACTCTCGACCAGTTGATTGAACGAGGGCGAGCGCAGGGTCACCTTTCTCTGGCGGAGCTGCGTGCCGCTTTCGCGAGGGCCGGTGTCAGCCCCTCGGAAGGCCGCACGATCGTACGCGAACTCTCGGAGTCGGGCGTGAGCCTGGCCGCCGAGAACGAGCCGTCTCCCAGCACCACCGCCCCCAAGAAGAGCGCCAGGAAGAAGCCGGCTCCCGCCAAGAAGACGACGTCGCGGGCAAAGACTACCGGCCGCCCGGCAAGCGAGGCAAAAACCTCCGCGTCCACATCGGCGCCGACATCCGCGTCCGGCCGTGTGTCCGCCGCCGCCAAGGCCGTGACCCCGCCCGAGGCCAAGCCGGAGCACCAGGAGGACGTCCCCGACGACGTCGTCATGGCCGAGGAAGCCGAACTGGAGAACGAGCCGACCGACCTCGACGACACGCAGTCGGTCATGGGCGACTCCGTGCACACCTACCTCAAGTCCATCGGCCGCCGCACCCTGCTCACCGCCGCCCAGGAGGTCGAGCTGGCCAGGCGGATCGAGGCCGGCCTGTACGCCGAGTACAAGCTGGAGTCCCAGCCCGACCTGACCACCGCCGCCCGCGAGGACCTGCACTGGGTGATCGAGGACGGCAGGCAGGCCAAGGACCACATGCTGGAGGCCAACCTGCGGCTCGTGGTCTCGGTGGCCAAGAAGTACACCGACCGCGGGATGTCGCTGCTGGACGTCGTCCAGGAGGGCAACCTGGGGCTGATCAGGGCCGTGGAGAAGTTCGACTACACCAAGGGCTTCAAGTTCTCCACCTACGCCATGTGGTGGATCAGGCAGGCCATCCAGCGCGGCTTCGCCGACTCGGCCCGTACGATCAGGCTGCCCGTGCACGTGCTGGAGATGTTGTCGAAGCTGTCGCGGGTCGAGCGGGACATGCACCAGCGGCTGGGCCGCGAGCCCACGCCGGAGGAGCTGGCCGTCGAGCTCGACAAGACGCCCGACCAGATCGAGGAGCTGCTGCGCACCAGCCGCCAGCCGATCTCGCTCAACGCGACCATCGGCGAGGACGGGGAGACCACGATCGGCGACCTGATCGAGGACGTCGACTCCCCCGAGGCGTCGGAGATCGTCGACCGCCAGCTCCTGGGCGACCAGCTCCGCGGCGTGCTCGACAACCTCTCGCCGCGCGAGTCGAAGATCATGGCGCTGCGCTTCGGCCTGGTGGACGGCAAGCCGCACACCCTCGACGAGATCGGCAAGCACCTGGGGCTGACCCGGGAGCGCATCCGGCAGCTCGAGAAGGAGTCGCTGTCCAAGCTGCGCCACCCGAGCAACACCCGCCCGCTGCTGGACTGGGCGAGCTGAACCCAAGCACGACGGAGCCCCGGCACACCGACCGATCGGTGCCGGGGCTTCGCGCACTCCGCGTCAGGCGGCGCTCACTGGATGGCGGGCACCGGGCGCGGCAGCCGCGGGATGCCCCACAGCCGGTTGTCCTCGCGCAGCGTGCGCAGCCGCTCGACCTCGGACGTCCACATGGCCCCCGCGGGCGTGGCCTTGGCCTTGCGCCGCGCGATGCGGTCGTCGTAGGCCTTCACGCCGAAGGTGGCCCGCTGGCCCGCCTCGGCGGCCCTCAGCGCCTCGGTCAGCGCCTGGTCGAAGGCCCGGCCCGCGCCGAGCAGCTCGATCTCGTCGGCCGCGGCGGCGCGCAGGTCGCGCAGCGTCTGCTCGGTCTGCCTGGCCTTTTCGAGCAGGTCGGGGAAGCTCCTGGAGATCTCCTGGTCCGCGTGGTAGCGGACCTCTGCCTCCCGGCTCACCCGCGGACGGAAAAACGCCATTCGACCCGGCCCCTTCAACGCTGTCGGCACTCGTTCAGACGCCAAGGGTACGCGGTCGCGCGACACGGTCGGAAATCGCCCCGGGGCGAGCGCCTTTACATAGTAAGATGATCACCATGCCCGCCAAGAGACCGCCCGTGCCGCTCTCCCTTGAGCGCATCATCGAGGCAGCGCTCCACATCGCCGACAGCCAGGGGCTGCGCCGGCTCACCATGCGCCGGCTGGGTGACGCCCTGCAGGTGGAGGCGATGGCCATCTACCACCACCTGCCGCGCGGCAAGGAGGCGCTGATGGACGCCCTGGCCGAGCACGTGACCGCCGTACACGTCGAGCGCGGCGCCACCTGGCAGGAGACGGCCAGGGCGTGGTGCCGGGCCGGTAGAGAGCTGCTGCGCGACCATCCGGGCGTGCTGGCCCTGGCGCTGACCAAGCCGCCGAAGGGCGCCACGGTCATCGCGATCGGGGAACAGGTCGAGCAGCTCTCCGACGGGGGCCTGCAGAACGCCGCCGAGGCCGTGCGCACACTCCGGGCGTTCGTGTTCGGCAGCGTAGCGGTCGAAGTACAACAATCAGGATGGGCCGCCCCAGAAGTTGATGAATGGGTCAGGAGGGACGAAAGAGCCGATTTGGACTTCGAGCGCGGACTCGACGCTCTTCTCAAGGGATTGCAAACGTGATGCGCGTGTCGCGCTTGGACCGTTATCCTGCATAAGGCACGCTGTGTCGAAGGTCACACGATCCGGGGACCCTCCTGTAACAGTTCCAACGGACTATGTCGGAAAGAGTGACATACGACGCAGACTTGTCATCACAACAACCCGAGCCGGCTCCCGACCCTCCGCGACGGGAGCGACCCACGAGATATCTGGAGGCACGCCGATGTGCCCGCACCACCCGGCTTGTCCGGATGCCGAGGCGCCGGACCGCGAGGCGGCACGAACCCTCGCCTGCCACCCCGAACAGGGGTGGAGCCTGCTGTGCAACGGTGTCGTCCTGTTCGAGGACACCGGTGAGCTGCTGCCCAGCGGCACAGCCATCGCACCGCACCGGCCAGCGGTCGGCGCCGCCTGAGCGCCCTCTGAGCGCCGTCCGAGCCCCGCGGCGAGCCCTCCTCGCCCGCCGGCCGGCAGCCGACGCCCCGCCCGCGTGACCACTCCGCGGGCCCCGGCCGCAGCCCGAGGCGGCGGCCAGCGGCACCGCGCTACGCGTAGCGCATGATCCACTCCGCGACGACCTCGCCCACCCTGGCGGGGTCGCGCTTGAGATCGTGATTCTCCCCCTCCAGCACCACCAGCCTCGTGGCGTCCGCCGCGTCGGGCACCCCGAACGGGTCCCGGTCGCCGTTGACCACCAGCACGTCCACCCCGGCCCCGCGCAGCTCATCGGCCCGGGAGCGTTCCGGCCGCCCCGGCGGGTGCAGCGGGAAGGCCAGCGCCACCACCGCCCGCGCGCCGACCGCCTTGGCCGTCCGGCACGCCACCCGCGCCCCGTTGCTCCGCCCGCCCTGCACGAGGGGCAGCCCGGACCGCCCGGCGCACAGCTCGCGCAGCACGCTCTCCCACGCCTCGTCCTGCCTGACCGGCGAACCCGGCGCGCGGGCCCCCGCCACCCTGAACGCCTGCGTCACCCTGGCCACACAGGCCCCGGCCGCCAGCGCGGCGGCACGCACGGCCAGCAGGTCGGGGGCGTCCACTCCCCCGGCCGAGCCGTGGGTCAGCACCAGCAGCAGCCGCGGGTCCGCGACCTCGTCGATCTCGACCAGCGCCGGCCCTCGCGGCGTCATCACCTGCATGCCAGCACCGTACCTGGGGAGGATCGGGCCCTACCCCTCAGGACGGATGACGGCGCGCCGCGCGGCAGGGGATGATTTCCCCTATGCCAGAGAAAAGCCTCAGGGATGATCTGACGGCGACCATCGCCGCACGCCGCGACCTGGGCCCCGAGTACGAGGCCGAACTGGTCGACGCGTTCATGGACCGCCTCGACGCCACCATCGCCGCCCGCGTCCGGGCCGAGCTGGATCACCGGCTTGAGCACCGGGAGCCCCCGCGGAGCAGTCGGCAGAACACCGGCTCTCCGATGGTGCCGATCACGCTGGGCTCGCTGGGCATCGGCGTGCCGCTGACGGCCGTCGCGGCGGGCGGCGCGGGCGCCGCCGGGGTGCTGATGACCTGGCTGGCCATCATCGTGCTCAACGTGTTCGCCGCCGTGGCGATCATGCGCCGCCCCTGAGCGGGGTTCAGGCGCCGCGGCCGTGACGCAGCCGCACCTCGGCGGCCAGCGTCTCGTCCGCGTGCTCCAGCCCGTACGACCAGACCCGGACGGCGTCCTCGTCCCGGCCGCGCAGCGGCAGCGTGCGGGCCAGCAGCTCGATCGCCAGCGCGGTGGTCCGCGGGTCGGCCCCGCCCTCCACGCTCTCGGCGAACTCGGCGCAGGCCAGCTCCAGATGCGCGATGCCGAGCTGGACCCGCAGCGCGGGCACCTCGTCCTCGGGGGCGAAGTCGAGGGCGTCGAGGAGCACCTCGGCCGCCGCGCCGGGCTCGCCGTGCTCCAGCATCAGCTCGGCCAGCCGCTGCGCCGCGTGCGCGCCGATGCGCTCGTCGCCCGCCGCCACGCCCGCCTCGACGGCGGCCCACAGCTCCTTCTCCGCCTCCTCCAGGTTCTCCTGCCCGGCGGCCAGACGGGCCAGCGCGAGGTGGGCCAGCGGCGTGTACGCGGCCGTGCCGACCCCCAGAACGGCCTGCCAGGCGGCCCTGGCCTGGTCGTCGCGGCCCTCGCGTTCGAAGCCCTGGGCGAGGTGGCAGGCGGCCTGGGCGGCGTACTCGGGATGCCCGGTGGCCAGCGCCGTCCTGGCCGCCGCCCGGGCCGCCTCGACGTCGCCGAGCTGCTCCAGCACCACGGCGAGCCCGACGGCGGCCTGCGCCCGGTCGGGACCGTCGGGGTCGGCGACCAGCTCGTCGAGGATGCGGGCGGCGGCGTCGAGGTCGCCGCCCTCGGCCAGCCGGCGGGCGGTGTCGAGCGGCGGGGTCTCCAGCTCTGAGGACGTCAAGACGGCTCCCTTGTGGCGACGGTCACGCCGAGCCTAACGACTAACGGCGATCATGTCTGCTCACTTGACCCTGCCGATAAACCTCAGTCCTCGTAGGCTTCCAGGGGAGGGCAGGAGCACACCAGGTTGCGGTCGCCGTAGGCCTGGTCGATGCGGCGCACCGGCACCCAGTACTTGCCCTCGCGCAGCGACGGCAGCGGGTAGGCCGCCTCCGAGCGGGAGTACGGGTGCGTCCACTCGTCGGCGCTGACGGCCTCGGCGGTGTGCGGCGCGTTGCGCAGCGGGTTGTCGTTGCCGTCGTAGTCGCCGGAGCCCACCTTGGCGATCTCCCCGCGGATGGCGATCATGGCCTCGGCGAACCGGTCGAGCTCGCCGAGGTCCTCGCTCTCCGTCGGCTCGATCATCAGCGTCCCGGCCACCGGGAACGACATGGTCGGCGCGTGGAAGCCGTAGTCGATGAGGCGCTTGGCCACGTCGTCCACGGTGACGCCGGTCTCCTTGGTGATCTGGCGCAGGTCGATGATGCACTCGTGGGCCACCAGGCCGCCGCGGCCGGTGTAGAGCACGGGGTAGTGCGGGGCCAGCCGCCTGGCCAGGTAGTTGGCCGACAGGATGGCCTGGCCGGTGGCGGCCGTGAGGCCCTCCGCGCCCATCATCCTGATGTAGGCCCACGAGATCGGCAGGATGCCCGCCGAGCCGTACGGGGCCGCCGAGACGGGCCCGACCGGGCCGCCGGCGCGCAGCGGGTGGCCGGGCAGGTAGGCGGCCAGGTGGGCGCGGACCGCGACCGGGCCGACGCCGGGGCCGCCGCCGCCGTGCGGGATGCAGAAGGTCTTGTGCAGGTTCAGGTGGGAGACGTCGGCCCCGAACTCGCCCGGCTTGGCCAGACCGACCAGGGCGTTGAGGTTGGCGCCGTCGACGTAGACCTGGCCGCCGGCCTCGTGCACCTTGGCGCACACCTCGGTGATCGACTCCTCGTACACGCCGTGCGTGGACGGGTAGGTGACCATGATGGCGGCCAGCGCCGCGCGATGCTTGTCGATCTTGGCGTCGAGGTCGGCCAGGTCCACGTTCCCGTCGTCGTCGCAGGCCACGACCACGACGCGCATCCCGGCCATGACGGCGCTGGCGGCGTTGGTGCCGTGCGCGGAGGACGGGATGAGGCACACGTCGCGGCCGTCGTCCCCGTTGGCGCGGTGGTAGGCGCGGATGGCCAGCAGGCCGGCGAACTCGCCCTGCGAGCCCGCGTTCGGCTGGATGGAGACGGCGTCGTAGCCGGTCACCTCGGCCAGCCAGCCCTCCAGCGTGCCGATCAGCTCACGGTAGCCCTCGGCCTGCCCGGCGGGCGCGTACGGGTGGATCGCGGCGAACTCGGGCCAGGTGATGGGCTCCATCTCGGTGGTCGCGTTCAGCTTCATCGTGCAGGAGCCGAGCGGGATCATCGAGCGGTCGAGCGCGATGTCCTTGTCCTGCAGCCTGCGCAGGTAGCGCAGCATCGCCGTCTCGGAGCGGTGGCTGTGGAAGACCGGATGCGTCAGGTACCCGCTCTCGCGCAGCAGCGCGGCCGGCAGGGCGTCGGGAGCGTTCTCGGGGGTGTTCTCGGGAGCGGCCTCGGCCCCGGACACGCCGAAGGCCGCCCACACCGCGGCCACCTCGGCGACCCCGGTCTTCTCGTCGCAGGCGACGGAGACGTGGTCGGCGTCCACCTGCCAGAGGTTGACGCCCCGCTCGGCGGCGGCGGCCACGACGGCGGCGGCCCGGCCCGGCACGCGGGCCAGCACGGTGTCGAAGAACTCCTGGTGCACGACCTCCACGCCCGCGCCGCGCAGCCCGCCGGCCAGCGCGGTGGCGTGGCGGTGCACGCGATGGGCGATGCGGCGCAGGCCCTCGGGGCCGTGGTAGACGGCGTACATGCTGGCGATGACGGCGAGCAGCACCTGGGCGGTGCAGATGTTGCTGGTGGCCTTCTCGCGGCGGATGTGCTGCTCGCGGGTCTGCAGGGCCAGGCGGTAGGCGGGGTCGCCGTCGGCGTCCACCGACACGCCCACGAGCCGGCCCGGGAGCTGGCGCTGCAGGCCCTCCCGCACCGACATGTACGCGGCGTGCGGCCCGCCGAACCCGAACGGCACCCCGAAACGCTGCGAGGTGCCCACGGCGATGTCGGCGCCCAGCTCGCCGGGGGCGGCGACCAGCGTCAGTGCCAGCAGGTCGGCGGCGGCCACGACGAGCGCGCCGGCCTCGTGCGCGGCGGCGGCCACGGCGCGGAAGTCACGCAGCCGGCCGGACGCGCCGGGATACTGCACGAGCAGCCCGAAGCACTCGGGCAGTTCGCCGTCGAGGTCGTGCTCGACCAGGGTGATGCCGAGCGGTTCGGCCCTGGTGGCCAGCACGGCCTTGGTCTGCGGCAGCGCGTCGGCGTCCACCACGAACACGTCGCTCCTGGACCTGCCCGCCCGGCGGGCCAGCGTCATCGCCTCGGCCGCGGCGGTGCCCTCGTCCAGCAGCGAGGCGCCCGCGACCGGCAGGCCGGTCAGGTCGCAGACGACGGTCTGGAAGTTCAGCAGCGCCTCCAGGCGGCCCTGCGAGATCTCCGGCTGGTACGGGGTGTAGGCGGTGTACCAACCCGGGTTCTCCAGCAGGTTGCGCCGGATGACGGCGGGCGTGACGGTGTCGTGGTAGCCCAGGCCGATCATGGAGGTGAGCACCCGGTTGCGCCCGGCCAGGGCGCGCAGTTCGGCGATGGCCTCGGCCTCGCCGATCGCGGCGGGCAGCCTGAGGCGGTCCTTGGCCCTGATCGCCTCGGGCACGGCCACCGCCACCAGGTCCTCGACGGACTCGAAGCCCACGGCCTCGAGCATGCGCTGCTGCTCGGGCTCGGACGGGCCGATGTGCCTGGCGGAGAACGGCGGAGCTGACAGGTCGGTCATGGGTGTGCCTCCCGAGGGCGTTTGGAGACCGGCGCCAGGGCGCGGGCGAGTGCCGGATCTCCCCCTCTGTCAGCGCGGTCCCGCTTCCTGCGCGGTGCCGCGACCTGAGAGCTTCACCCCGAAAGGGCTTGCACCGTCGGTGAGGCGCGCCTGGCAGGTGCGCCTGCTTTCCAGAGTTGCCTCACCCGAGCGGTACAGATGCCTGAGAGATTCCGGGGAGGGTTGCTCCTTCGGCGCCCCGGCACCAGGTGCCGGGGACTCTCCCGCACGGGGTCGTCAGCCTTGCTGTCCTAGATTACTACGCTAAGCCGCGAATACCGCTCAACGGACCACCCGGGCGCCCACCCGGCGGGAGTCAGCCCGTACGCCGGGCGCGGCGGCGGCGGGCCAGTTCGTCAGCGGGGTGGTCGGCCGGGACGGTGTCCTCGACCGCCGCGCGTTCCCCCGGCAGCTCCGCGAGGGAGCCCTCGACCTCCCGCCAGACCCGCCCGAGCGCGATGCCGAACACGCCCTGGCCGCCCTGGAGCAGATCGATCACCTCGTCGGCCGAGGTGCACTCGTAGACGCTGACGCCGTCGCTCATGAGCGTGATCTGCGCGAGGTCGGCGACCCCGCGGTCACGCAGGTGCTGCACGGCCGTGCGGATCTGCTGCAACGACACTCCGGTGTCGAGCAGCCGCTTGACGACCTTGAGCACCAGGATGTCCCGGAAGCTGTAGAGCCGCTGGGAGCCCGAGCCCTGCGCGGCTCTTATCGTGGGCTCCACCAGCCCCGTGCGCGCCCAGTAGTCGAGCTGCCTGTAGGTGATGCCGGCCGCGGCGCAGGCGGTGGGCCCGCGGTAGCCGATGTCGTCCGGCAGCGTCGTCGGCTGCTCGTCGAAGAGCAGACCCTGCTCCCCGGCACGCTGCCGCGCGCTCTCGCGCCGTACCGGATCTTCCTGGCCGGCCGTCTTTCCCTCGCCGCTGCTGACCGCCACGCGGACCTCCGGCTTTCTCTCATCCCGCGGCCTGATCTGGGGGTTCATAAAGGGCGACCACGGGTTTCACTTGCACCGTAGGACCGTGACCATGCTCAGTCAACGATCCGGCTCGGCGCGTCGTGAAGCGTAAATGCACTGAAATACCTACCCCGCCCTGCCGAAGTCCTCGGGAGTGATCGTGTCAAGGAACTCCCTGAACTTCTCCACCTCGTCCTCCTGGTCGTCCGGGATGATCACCCCGGCCTCCTGGACGACCTCCTCGCTGGCGAAGATGCGCGCCCCCGTACGCAGGGCGAGCGCGATCGAGTCGGACGGCCGCGCGCTCACCTCCACGCCGTTGGAGAACACCAGATCGGCGAAGAAGATGCCGTCGCGCAGGGCGACGATGTTGACCGCGCGCAGGCCCACACCGAGGGCGCTCAGCACGTCGCGGAACAGGTCATGCGTGAGCGGCCTCGGCGGAGGCTCCTCCGCCTGGGCCAGTGCGATGGCCGTCGCCTCGGTCATGCCAATCCATATCGGAAGGAAACGCTCCCCGTGTGCCTCCTTGAGCAAGACGATCGGCTGATTTGTGGGCATTTCAACTCGTACGCCCACGACCTCCATCTGCAACACGGGCTGCTCCGTATTCCTGACCGGTCACCCGGCACAGCTCTTCGATCATCGCTTCTGCTGACATGGCTTCGCATTTCAACGTAACACCCGGCGGGCCTGGAATGCGCCCCGCCTCCCAGCTCGCTACGGTCTCAGCGCCCCAGGACCGACCGCACGCCCATGCGCACAAGGGATGCGTGCAGGTCGAGCAGGAGCGTGGTCAGTTCCCTGGCCGACTCCTCCGCCTCGCCGATGGCTCCGGGGCGGCGACGCTTCAGGATGGGGGCGACGGTCTGCTCCACCAGGCCGGCCTCGCGCTCGGCGGCGGCCTTGACCGCCCGCAGGTGCCGGGCGTGCAGGCCGAAGCGGGCCAGCGCGCCCACGGCGCGGGCCACCTTGAGCGACTCCTCGTCGTAACGCCTGGCCACGGGGGTGAGCAGACCGTAGTCCTCGAGCTCGGTGAGGGTCTCGTCGTCGATCTCCGCGGCCTCGATCAGCTCGGCCCGGCTGAGCTTGACCTCCTGCGCCTGCTGCACGGCCCGCGGAAGGCCGAAGCTCTCGGCCATCTTGTCCTTGATCACCCGCAGCGGCAGATAGTGGTCGCGCTGCTCGGTGAGGATGAAGCGCAGTTGCTCGACGTGCAGGTGGGTGAACTTACGGTAGCCGGACGGGCTGCGCTCGGGCTCGATCAGGCCCTCGCCCTCCAAGAACCTGATCTTGGAGATGGTCACATCGGGGAACTCGCCCTGAAGGAGGGCGAGCACCTCCCCGATGCTCATGTGCGACCGTGCGGCCTGTGAGGTCATACGCCTAGTTGACCCGCATCAGGAAGACGAGGCGGAACTTGCCGATCTGCACCTCGTCCCCCGTGTGCAGGGGGACCTCCTCGATGCGCTCGCGGTTGACGTAGGTGCCGTTGAGGCTGCCCACGTCGCGCACGGAGAACTGGCCGCCCCGGTGGCGGTAGAACTCGACGTGCCGGCGCGAGACCGTGATGTCGTCGAGGAAGATGTCGCTCTCCGGGTGACGCCCGGTCGTGGTGAGCTCCTTGTCGAGCCGGAACCGGCTGCCCTGATTGGGGCCCCTGGTGACCGTGAGCAACGCCGCGCCGGGCGGGAGCTGCTCGACGAGCGCCCGTTCGGCCAGGAGCATGTCGCCGGCCTCAGCCTCGTATGCCTCGATTCCCGCGACGGAGATCGTCGATGTGGTATCCCCGGCGACCTCGGGCCTGGTCAACGGTGACCCACAGCGGGAACAGAAACGGGCATCCTCGGGGTTGGCGTGCCCGCACTGCGTGCAGTAGACGCTCGGCATCGATCGGCTCGGCCTCCTACCGCGAAGACGCGGCGACGGTGCTCAGGGCGCGCCTCGCTTCGCTTTTTCAAGTTTGCGAATGCCGCAAGATACGCTGATCAGCGGCAAAGGTCAAGACGGGGCGCTGCACGTTGGTTCGGACGCAGACAAAGTTACCGTCGCCCCCGCCCCGTGGTCCATGCCGCCGCGCGTTTCTACATTACGATCTTGCGGCACTCCCTGCGCACATCGTTCGGCAAACCCTTTCCGATCACAGGGTGTGACGCTATCACCCCGCGGCCTGTTCCACTATGCGCGCCCAGTGTTCGAGCAACGCCTGGGCGCTGTCCATGTCCGCGGCCTCGGCCCACAGATCGGTGACGGGCTCGGTCGCGGCGGGCAGGACCAGCACCCAGCTCCCGTCGTCGCGGGCCACGCGCACGCCGTCGGTGGTGTCGATGCGGTGGCCCTCGGCCCCGGCCTCGGCGGCCTCGATGACCGAGCGCATGACGGCCCCCTTGGCCGCCCAGGGCGTGGGCACGGTGCGCTTGAGCATCCGCACCTCGGGGATCCTCGCGTCGATCTGGCTCAGCGACAGCCGGGTGCGGGCGACCAGCCCGAGCAGGCGCATGAACGCGGCCAGCCCGTCGATCGCGGGGCTGAACTCCGGCACCACGAAGCCGCCGCGCCCGTCGGCCGCGAAGATCATGTCGGGTCCGGCGGCGGCCGAGGTGAGGGCGTCCAGCGCGGTGGAGGTCCACTGCACCTGGACGCCGTGGAAGCGGCACACCTGCTCGGCGACCCGTGTGGTGGTGACCGGCAGCGCGACCTGGCCGCCCTGGCGTTCGGCGGCCACCAGGTCCAGCACCACGAGCAGCGCGCGCTCCTCGCTGATGAGCTGGCCCTTCTCGTCCACCAGGGCGATGCGCTCGCCGACCGGGTCGAACCGCACCCCGAACGCCGCCCGCGAGTTGCTGACCAGCTCCGACAGGCGCTGCAGGTCGCGGCGGCGCTCGGCGAGCGTCTCGGTGGGCGAGACGTCGTCGAGGCGGGCGTTGACGGTCAGCACCTCGACGCCGACCCGGCCGAGCAGGGTGGGCAGCACGAGCGAGGAGGTGCCGCCCGCGCAGTCCACGACGACCTTCATGTCCCGTACGTCGCTGACGCTCACGTGGCGCAGCAGTTCGTGGGTGTAGTCCTCGAAGGCCCTGGCGGGGAAGTTCAGCTCGGCGATCTCGCCGGGGAAGGCGCGGCGGAACTCCTGGCGCGAGAAGACCCGTTCCAGCTTGCGCTGGGCGGCGGGCGGCAGGTCGGCGCCCCGGCTGTCCATGATGACGATGTCCACGCTCTGCGGGTCGCCCGGGGTGGTGCGCAGCGTGATGCCGCCGGCGGCCGACTCGCGCGCGGTGTGGAAGCGGGTGACGGGCAGCGGGGCGGCCTCGAGGTCGAGGACGTTGATGGCGCCGGCGGTGAGCGCGCCGATGACGGCCCGCTTGAGCGCCCTGGCGGCGAGGGAGCAGTCGCGGGAGGTGACGACGTACTCGCCCTTCTTGAGGGTGGTGGCGTACGCGCTGGCCAGGCGGACGCACAGCTCGGCGGTGATCTCGACGTTGACCAGCCCGCTGACGCCCCGGGGGCCGAACAGGTTGCGCTGGCCGCGCGACTCCCAGATCACGCTGGTGTTGACGACCGCGCCGGCCTCGATGGTCTTGAACGGGTAGACCTTGACGCCGCTGGAGACGTACGCCTCTGCCTCGATGACGCACTCGTCGCCGATGACGGCGTTCTCCTCGATGCGGACGCCGGCCATCACGTCGGTGCTCTTGCCGATGACGCAGCCGCGCAGGTGGGCGCCGGGGCCGAGGTAGACGTTGTCGTGCACGATCGCGCGGTGCAGGAACGCGCCCTCGCGGACGACGGCGTTGTTGCCGAGCACGGTGTACTCGCGCAGTTCGGCGCCGGCCTCGACCTTGGCGTAGTCGCCGATGAGCAGCGGGCCCTTGAGCACGGCTTGGGGGTCCACCGAGGCGGAGTCGGCCACCCAGACGCCCGGGGACAGCTCGAAGCCGCCGATGTCCAGCTCGACCTTGCCGGACAGGGCGTCGGCCTGGGCCTTGAGGTAGCTCTCGTGGGTGCCGACGTCCTCCCAGTAGCCGTCGGCGACGTAGCCGTAGATGGGGGCGCCGCGGGCCAGCAGGGCCGGGAAGACGTCCGAGGACCAGTCGACGGGCTCGCCGGTGGCCACGGCGTCGAGGACCTCGGGCTCCATGACGTAGATGCCGGTGTTGACGGTGTCGGAGAAGACCTGGCCCCAGGTGGGCTTCTCCAGGAAGCGCTGGACGCGGCCCTCGTCGTCCACGATGATGATCCCGAATTCGAGGGGGTTCGGTACCCGTTTGAGGCCGATCGTCACGAGGGCCCCATTTTCGCGGTGAAAACGGATCATGTCGGATAAATCGATATCCGTCAGGGCGTCTCCGGAGATCACCAGGAATCGATCGTCGCGGAGGCGGTCGGCGGCGTTCTTGACGCTGCCCGCGGTGCCGAGCGGGATGTCCTCGGTGGCGTACTGGAGGCTCATGCCCAGTTCGTCGCCGTCGCCGAAGTAGTTGCGCACGAGCGCGGCGAGGAACTGCAGCGTCACCACCGTCTCGGTGACGCCGTGCCGCTTGAGCAGGCGCAGGACGTGCTCCATGATCGGCCGGTTGACCACGGGGAGCAGGGGTTTGGGCTGGTTGGCGGTCATGGGACGCAGCCGAGTGCCCTCACCGCCCGCCATGACGACCGCCTTCACCCGATCACCCCTTCTCGGCCGTGCTCTTGGCCTCGTTTACGAGTTGGCGCACCTGTACCACATACAGCACCCCCGCCCACCAGTACAGGCCCGTTCCCCAGAGTGCGAAGGACCACCCGGCAATTCGGGCTATATCGGCATACCACCCAGAGTGGGAGGCAAGGAAGAGCAGCGGGAAGGCATACATGAGGTTGAACATGGCGGCCTTGCCCAGAAAATGCACTTGAAGTGCCTTATAGCCGTATTTGCGAAGTACGGGGAAGAAACTCGCGACCAAGAGTTCCCGCCCGAGGATGACCGCGACCAGCCACCACGGGATGACGTCGCGGAGCAGGAGGGCGAAGATCGTGGCGAAGACGTAGAGCTTGTCCGCCGCCGGGTCGATGATCCGGCCGAGATTGCTGGTCTGGTTGAACGCGCGCGCGATCTTTCCGTCGAGCCAGTCCGTGAAACCGGCCACCGCCAGGACGCCGATGGCCCAGCCGTCCGCCCTCGGCCCGAGGACCAGCCACAGGAAGACGGGGACGCCGAGGAGGCGCAGGAAGCTCAGCAGGTTGGGAACCGTCCAGATCCGGTCCTCGGCGGAAGTTTCGCTCACGCAGCAGACCCTACTGCGTGAAACTCCCACGTAGTGGGCCGCCTCCGTCCGGCTTTGCGGCCGTACGCCCCCGCGCCGCACGGCGCTGCGCGCCCGGGAGCGGGCCGGTCGCGGGGTGACCGGCAGGGGATGTCAGGTGCGGAGGAAGGCGTGGGTGCGGCCCGCCTCCTCGAAGCCGAGCCGGGCGTAGAAGTGGCGCGGCCAGTCGTCGGCGTCCGCGACGAGGAAGATCAGCTCGGCTCCGGCCGCCTCCGCCAGCAGGGCGGTCATGAGGGAGCGCGCGTGGCCCCTGCCCCGGTGCTCCTCGCCGGTGAAGACGCTCTCGATCTGGACGACGCCGTCGTGCGCGTACAGGTCGGCCCGGGCGGCGATCTCGCCGGACGGGGCGCGCACGCCGCGGAAGGCGACCGTCGAGGCGCCCCGCAGCCGGGCCTCCACGCGCCGGGCGAGCCCGTCGATCACCTCGTCGGGGGCCTGCGGCAGGACGCGGCGCCAGTCGCGGCGCAGCACCGGCAGCAACTCCTCGAGCCCGAGCCGCTCGGCGGGCGGCGGGCCGGGCGGGACCACGCCGCGGAAGACCATGACGAGGTTCGTCTCGTGCTCGTATCCGGCGGCGGCGAAGGCGGGCGCCCACGCGGCGCCGAGGCGGTCGTCGTCGACGCAGACCAGCCGGTGCCGCCGCTCCGCGAGCACCTCGTCGGCCGCCGCCAGCACCTCGCCGACGTCAGGGCCTGCTTCGGCGCCCGCTCCAGGGGCGATGATCAGCTTGTTGTCGTCGTACGAGCCGGGGAAACGATCGTCGAGCACCCCGAACCCGCCCGGCGCGGGCAGCACCCGTGGTGCCCGGCGGCGGGCGAAACCGTGCAGGAAGCCCAGCGCCCGCGCCGGCTCAGCCACCGGAGCGCCGCACCTCACGCAGGAACGCCTCGATCAGGCCCGGGTCCTTGACGCCCGGCGCGCTCTCCACACCGCTGGACACGTCGACCCCCCAGGGCTCCGCGGCCTCGATCGCCTCGCGGACGTTGCCGGGGGCGAGCCCGCCCGCCAGCATCCACCGCCCGGAGGGCCGGCCGCGCACGGCGGCCCAGTCCCACGGCAGGCCGGAGCCGGCGTGCGGGGCGTCGACCAGGAGCAGGTCCTCGTCGTAGGCGCCGCACCGCAGGTCGGCCTGGGCGTCAACGGCGCGCACGAGGCGGACGCCGAGGTCCTTCAGCGCGGTGAAGTCGGCGTGCGGGTGGTTGCCGTGCAACTGCACGGCCCGCACCCCGGAGGCCAGCGCCGCGGCGCGGACCGTCTCGGGGTCCTCCCCGCGGAAGACGCCGACGGTGAGCACCCGCTCGGGCACCAGCGCCGCCAGCTCCGCCGCCCGCTCGGGCGTGATCCGGCGCGGGCTCCTGGTCATGACCAGGCCGATCGCGTCGGCCCCCGCCCCGACGGCGGCGGCCACGTGCTCGGGCTCGCGCAACCCGCAGATCTTCACATACACATCTCCGACCTTAACGCCGGCGCGCGGCTGCCGGTGACCACGCCCAGACCAGCACGGCGACGATCAGCCCGAACAGCACCACCCCGGCCGGCAGGTGCGCCCCCAGCCACAGCCAGGTGACGTGCTGGAGCATCCCGGCCAGGAACAGCGCGAGGCTGGCCAGCGCGGGCCAGCCCGCCCCGCGGCCCGGCCGCCAGACCAGCACCGCCAGCACGACCTGGACGAGCGCGACGAGGTGCACGATCAGGCCGGCCAGCACGTGGGTCTCGATCATCGACTCCGACTCCACCGCCTGGCCGGCGAAGGAGGCGGCCACGACCAGCGCCGCCGCCTGGGCGGTGACGGCGAGGCGCAGGCCGTACAGGAGGCCGGTGGAGACCTGGCTCGTCTTCGGGGGCGCGGTGACGGTCATCGGTGGTCCTTTCGCTCACGAGAGGACCACATGGTCGTGGCGCGGGGTGCGGCCGGTCGTCAGCCTGCCGGATGACACCCGCGTACGCCGTGCGGATGAGCCGGGGCCTCAGCCGCCGCGCGGCGGGCGTACCGGGCGGAAGGAGGCGTCCACGAGTCCGGTGCGGTGGGCGACGACGGCGGCCTGGATGCGGTTGCGCAGGCCCAGCTTCTCCATCGCGGCGGCGATGTGCGTCTTGACCGTCGTGACGCCGACGTGCAGCTCCTCGGCGATCTCCGCGTTGGACAGGCCGGTGCCGACCAGGGCCAGCACCTCCAGCTCGCGCTCGGTCAGGCCGGGCGGCGCGGCGGGCGCGGCCTGCTCCTCGGCGGCCAGGAACCGTTCGACGACCCGGCGCAGCACGGAGGGCGCGAGGAGCTGCTCGCCGGCCGCCGCCCGGCGCACGGCGTCCACCATGCGCTCGGGCTCGTCGTCCTTGACCAGGAAGCCGACGGCGCCGGCGCGCAGGGCGGCGTAGACGTTGCCGTCCTCGGCGAACGTGGTCAGCACCACGATCCGGGTGCTGGGCCGGGCGGCGAGCACGCGCTTGATCGCCTCCAGGCCGTCGACCCTGGGCATGCGCAGATCCATGAGGATCACGTCGGGCAGGTGGCGCTGGGCCAGGCGGACGGCCTCGGCGCCGTCGTTGGCCTCGCCGACGACCTCCATGTCGCCCGTGGCCTGCAGCAGCATGCGGACGCCCGCGCGGACGAGCGCCTGGTCGTCGGCCACCAGCACGCGGATCATGCCGCGCTCCCCGGCGACAGGCGGGTGTGGGTGGGCAGGTGGGCGGCCAGCAGCCAGCCGCCCTCGCCGTCGGGCCCGGCGCTCAGGGTGCCGCCGAGGGTGCGGACGCGCTCGCGCATGCCGGCCAGCCCACGCCCGGAGGAGGGCAGCCGCTCGATGACGGTGGGCGGGCGGCCGTTGCGGACCTCCACGTCCAGTCCTTCCTCGACGGAGGCCACGGATACCCGGACGCGGGTGCCGGGGCCTGCGTGCTTGAGCACGTTGGTGAGTCCTTCCTGGACGATGCGGGCCGCTGAGGTGCGGGCGATGAGCGGGGCCTGGTCGGTGGCCGGGTCGAGGTCGAGATCGACGACGAGGCCGGCGGCGGCCATGCGTTCGGCGGACTCGCGCACGACGTCGGCGGGGTTGGCCAGCAGGTCGGGCTGGCGGTCGGGGTCGCGCAGCAGGTCGAGCAGGTCGCGCAGGTCCTGGAGCACCTGGTGGCCGGTCTCGCGGATGTCGCTGAGCGCGTCGGCCACGGGCCCGTCGGGGGCGGTGTAGCGGGCGGCGCTGGCCCGCAGCACCATGGCGCCGACGTGGTGGGCGACGATGTCGTGCACGTCGCGGGCGATGCGCTCGCGCTCGGCGAGCTGGTCGGCGCGCACCTGGGCGACGGCGGCGCGGGCGGCCTCCTCGGCGACGAGCTTCTCGGTCGCCGCGGCGGCCCGGCGCACGCCCAGGTAGCGGCCGATCGCGATGGGCGTGGCCACGAGTGTCATGAGCACGCCGACCCGGAACGGGGTGATCTCGGTGTTGTCGCCGACGACGGCGATCGCGGTGAGCAGGCAGCCGGTCACGTACGCGGCCACCGTCCAGGCCCAGGACACCACCCGCATGGCGAACACGCCGATGGCGATCAGGGTGAGGATCACGCAGGTGTTGACGGCGGCGTTCAGGTAGGTGTCGGCGGACACGAGCAGCACCCCTTGGACGAGGAAGACCAGGCCGGGCAGCCGCCTGGCGATGCCCAGCGACAGGCCGCCCACCACGGCGAGCAGGCCGATCACCCAGACGGGCAGGGAGCCGGAGTGCCAGGTGGTCCAGGTGCTGAGCACGGTGATCGCCACGCCGCCCGCCGCGAGCAGCGCGTCGGGCGTGACCTCGCGCTCCTCCAGCCGCTCGGCCGAGCTGCGCAGGTACGCGCCCAGCACGGCGGGGAAGACGGGCAGCAGCACCGAGTACATCCACAGGTTGCCGGTGAGGGGGACGCCCGGGTCGGCGATGTTGGACGCGGTCGCGAAGATCGACGCGGCCACGGCGACGGCCGTGGCGCGCACCCGCGAGCGGTAGCCGGCCACGCCGAGTGACACGCACACGAGGATCTGCGCGGTGTTGGAGGTGAACGAGCCGAGCTGGTCGGTGACGGCCAGGAAGGCCGCCAGGTAGAGGCTGACGGCGACCGGCCGGTGGCGGACGAACCCCATGGGCAGGCCGACCAGCAGCGCCATGGGGATGTTCAGCTCGGCGGGCAGGAACTCGGTGTCGCCCGCGTGCGCGGTGGTCAGCAGGTCGAGACCCACTCCCGAGGCCGCCAGCAGGATGTCTAGCGGCACGCCACGCCAACGCATGCACACACCGTATCCGCACGGGTGTGCCGCGCCGGTCCTCCCGGCGGAGGACCGCCGCCTCCTCCAAGTGGCCGGAGCTCCGCCCGGAGGGGGGAGCGATCACCCGCTCCGCGGCCATAGGTTCTATGGCATGCCCAACGACACCGCACTGTTCCTCGGACAGTTCCTGCGCAACCCGGCGTCGATCGGCGCGCTGACGCCGAGTTCGCGCCGGCTGGCCGCGGCCGTGTGCGCGCCGGTACCGGAGCGTGGTGAGCCGATCGTCGTCGAGCTCGGGCCGGGCACGGGCCCCTTCACCGCGGAGATCCAGGAGCGGCTGGGCGGGCGTGGACACCACCTGGCGGTCGAGTTGAACCAGACGATGGCCGGGCTGCTGGCCGAGCGGTTCCCCGCGGTGGACGTGGCCAACGAGGACGCCACCCGGCTGGGCGATCTGCTCGCCGAGCGCGGGCTGGGTGCGGCGGACGTGGTGGTGAGCGGGCTGCCGTGGGCGGCTTTCCCCGACCGGTTGCAGCGTGACCTGCTGGGCGCGGTGACGGGGGCGATGAGCCCGGGTGCGGCGTTCACGACGTTCTCCTACGTCCACGCCATTCCGCTCAGCTCGGCGCGGCGTTTCCGCGCGCTGCTGGCGGAGCGGTTCGAGGAGGTGGTGCTGGGGCGTACGGTGTGGCGGAACACTCCCCCGGCCTTCGTCTTCCACGCCCGCCGGCCTCGATAGGCCGGATCCGCGGCGGGAACGGGGTGCCCGGCCGCCCGATCGGCGCCGGAATCGGGCGGGCCGCGCCTTGGGCGGGGAGCTGGTTGCTCAACCCCTCGCGGCGCGGGCACTCGGACCGCCCCGCGGCCGTTCCCGCGGTCGTCAGCCCGGTGGGATGACCTCCTTCCCCGTCGTCGTGCCTCCGTGAGTGCCGCCTACCCGAGGCCCGGGCAAGCACACGCGGTCAGCCGAAGGAGGGTGGCCGTTTCTCCCTGAGCGCGGCCACACCCTCAGCCACGTCGGGGCCGGTGAAGCCGAGGAATTCCATGGCGAGCGAGGCGTCGAAGGACGGCCCGGCCAGGCGCAGCCAGTTGTTGAGTGAGTACTTGGTCAGCCTGATCGCGTCCTGGGCGCCGGACGCGAGCCTGACGGCGATCTCCATGGCCTTGTCGTGCACCTCGTCGTCGTCGACGCACAGGCTGACCAGGCCCATCCGCTCGGCCTGTGCCCCGGTGACGGGCTCGCACAGCAGCAGGTGGTACTTGGCCTTGGCCATCCCGCACAGCAGCGGCCAGATGATCGCGGCGTGGTCGCCGGCGGCGACGCCGAGCCTGGTGTGGCCGTCGATGATCCGCGCGGTGCGGCCGGCCACGGAGATGTCGGCCAGCAGCGCGACCGCCAGGCCGGCGCCGACGGCCGGGCCCTGGATGGCGGAGACGACCGGTTTGGAGCAGTTGAGGACGTTGTAGACGATGTCGCGGGCCTCGGCGAACACGCGCATCCTGGTGGCGTGGTCGCGCATCATGTCCTCGATCATGGACAGGTCGCCGCCCGCGGAGAACGCCTGGCCCTCGCCCCTGACCACGATCGCGCGCACGCCGTCGTCGCGGTCGGCGTCGCGCCAGATCTCGCCCAGTTCGCGGTGGGCGGTGGCGTCGACGGCGTTGAGCCTGGCGGGCTCGCTGATCGTGATGCGCAGTACGCCCTCGGCCGGGGTGTCGAGCTTGAGCTTGGTGTAACCGTCCGTCACAGGAACTCCCTCAGCCGGTCCGCGACGTACTCGCGGGCCTCGATGGCCTGGTCGAACAGGCCGGGCAGCACGTAGAAGGTGTGCACGGCGCCCTCGAACCTGCGCAGCTCGACCGGCACGCCCGCCTCGGTCAGGCGCTCGGCGTAGCGCTCGCCCTCGTCTCTGAGGACGTCGCAGCCGGCGGTCACGACGGTGGCGGGGGCCAGGCCGGACAGATCGGGCAGGCGCAGCGGGGACAGCCGGGGGTCGGCGGGATCGACGCCGTCGGCGTACTGGCGGGCGAACCAGGCCATCTCCTCGGCGTCCAGGCCGAAGCCCTTGGCGAAGCGCGTGTAGCTGGGGGTGTCCATGGCGACGTCGAGCACCGGGTAGACGAGCACCTGGTGGGCCAGCCGCAGGCCCGCGTCGCGGGCCTGCCAGGCGGCGACGGCGGCCAGGTTGCCGCCCGCGCTGTCGCCGGACACCGCGACCCTGCCGTTGCTCTGGTAGAAGGCGGGACGGGCGAAGATGTCGCGCACGACGGTCCAGGCGTCGTCGGCGGCGGCCGGGAACGGGTGCTCGGGGGCCAGCCGGTAGTCGACCGACACCACCACGGCGCCGGTGCGGATCGCCAGGTCGCGCGCGGTCGCGTCGTTGCGCCTGACGCTGCCGAGGACCCAGCCGCCGCCGTGGAAGTAGACCACGACCGGCAGCGGGGCGTCGCCGCGGACGGCGCGGTAGATGCGGATGGGCACGCCCTCCGCCGACTCGTCGCGGACGAACGGCAGTTTCGTCAGCGGCCCGCGGTGGGCCGCCATGGGGTCCTGCGCGCGCATTTCCTGGATCGCGGCCAGATCGAGCGCGGCCAGATCGGTGTTCAGATCCGATGGGTACCGGGCGAGGTAGTCCCGCGCCTGGGGGTGCAGCGGCATGATCGCAGCCTAGCGGGCCGCCTCGATGAACGCATCGAAGAGACGGGTGTCGCCGCCCCGTTCCGCGTGCCACTGGACGCCGACGCCGAAGCGGTGTCCCTGCAGCTCGATGCCCTCGACGATCTGGTCCTCGGCCCAGGCCACGGCCAGCAGCCCGGTTCCGAGGCGGCGGACGGACTGGTGGTGGGGGGCGTTCACCTCGACCCGGTCGCCGACGGCCTTGCCGAGCTTGCTGGAGACGCTGACCTGGATCGTGTGGCCGCCGTCCGGCTCGGCGTGGCGGTCGCTCTCGAGCACGTCCGGCAGCCAGGGGATGAGCGAGCCGCCCTGGGCGACGTTGAGCACGTGCATGCCGCGGGCGATGGCCAGGATCGGCACGTCGGCGCGGACGGCGGCCCTGGCCAGGGCCAGTTCGAACCGGTCGCGGTGCGCCTGCGGCTCGCGGACGCGCTCGTCCTGCTCGCCGCTGTAGGTCTCGGCGCCCAGTTCGACGCCGCCGGCCAGGACGACGCCCTTGAGGCCGCTCACGTAGTCGTCCACGGCGCTGGGGGCGATCGGTGGCAGCACCACGGGCGCGCCGCCCGCCCGGCCCACCGCCCTGGCGTAGGAGGGCGGGGAGAGCACGGCCTCGCGCACCCAGTCGCCCCAGCGGGCTGCTTCGAAGTAGGCGGTGATACCGATGAGCGGTCGGGACATACGGTCTCCAGGGGGCGGGGCGAGTCGGGCGGCCGCCGGCTTCGGCCTTTCGGTGACGACCCCCGCCCCATCATGGCGCACTCTCTTTCCGATATGTCACCCCTCCCGAAGATCCCGGGCGTTCCCGGGGGTTCTCGGGGATTGCTGAGGTTTCGCCCCGTCGTGCCGGGCGGGCGCGCGGCTGGGCGAGCTCCTCGCGCACGCCGCTCGGTCAGGAGGCCGTGCCGCCGCTGGGCGGGCCGGTCGTGTGGATCGCCGGATCGGCGTGACGGATCATCGCCGCCCGGGAACGCGCGACCGGCCGAGTCGATCCGGCGCCGTTTCCGGTGATTTCTCCGGGAAACGCGAAGACAAATGTTTTTCGCATTCACCGGCCGACATTAGTCAGGTCATGTGCGGAGAATCACAAACTCACTACCGATAGTTCCGCATAGCACCGTATCGGGGGAATCGGTTGTGACGGGTCATCGGTGGTGTAACACTCATTTCTGAGCGAACGGGAGGTGCCGGGGCGGACTCCCTCGCTCGTCACCCGGATCCATCAGGAGGTGAACGGCGAGGGACCGGAACGCGTTTCCGGTCAAAAGGTGGGACTGAAATATGTCGTTGAATCCGCGCCTGGTCAAAGAGAGTTTCTCTGTCGTCGAGCCGCTGGCGGACAAGGCCACGGCCTACTTCTACGGCCGCTTGTTCGCCGGGAGTCCACACCTGCGGGGGATGTTCCCGCCCGCCATGGACGCCCAGCGGGACCGGCTGTTCGGGGCGCTGACCCGGATCGTGTGGAGCCTGGACAGCCCGGACAGCCTGGCCGGGCACCTCGCCCGGCTCGGCCGCGACCATCGCAGGTACGGCGTGGTCGCGGAGCACTACACGGCCGTGGGCGACGCCCTGCTGGCCACGATCCGGCACTTCGCCGCCGGGGTCTGGAACGACGAGATCGAGGCGGCGTGGGTGTCGGCGTATCGGCTGGCGGCCGATCTCATGATCGAGGCGGCCGAGTCGGACGCGAAGCTCGCGCCCGCCTGGTGGCTGGCCGAGGTCGTCGGCCACGAACTGCGCCGGCCGGACATCGCGGTCCTCACGCTGCGGCCCACCCGGCCGCTGCCGTACGAGCCGGGCCAGTACGTCAACGTGCAGCACGCGCGCTGGCCGCGCGTGTGGCGGGCGTTCTCGATCGCGAACGCCCCCCGCCCGGACCACACGATCACGCTGCACGTGCGCTCGGTGCCCGGCGGCTGGGTCTCCACCGCGCTGACCAGGCACACCCGCGTGGGCGACACGCTCATGCTGGGCCCGGCCCTGGGCACGATGACGCCGCCCGGGAACGGCACGCGCGACCTGCTGTGCGTGGCCGGCGGCACCGGCCTGGCCCCGCTGAAGGCGATCGTGGAGTCCGTCATCGCCTCCGGCCGCCGCCCCGGCGTCCACCTGCTGTACGGGGCCCGCACCGCCGATGAGCTGTACGACCTGCCGGACCTGATCCGGATGGAGTCGGCCTTCCCCTGGCTGCGGGTGCTGCCGGTGGTGTCGGACCAGCCCTCCTACGACGGCATGCGCGGCAGCCTGCCGGAGGCGGCGCGGCGCCTGCGCTCCTGGGCCGAGCACGACGTGTACGTGAGCGGCCCGGCCCCCATGGTGGACGAGACCGTGCGCCGCCTCCAACTCGACGGCGTGCCCCCGGCCCGCATCCACCGCGACCCCGCCCCGGACGAGCACCGAGGCCCCCTTCGGCGATCAGGAGGTTGACAGCGCGGGCCGCAGGATGCCATGTGGATATTGACGCCACGTGGAGGTCGACTGTGCCATCCCCCGCCCGGCGCCGAGGAATCGGCGGACTCGTCACCGTCATCACCGCGACCCTGTTGCTGACCACGTCCGCCTCGGCCGCGCAGGCGGAGGCGGTGCCGCTGATCGAGCTGGGCTCCGACGCGTACGCCAACGCGACGAGCCAGCACGGCACCCAGGCCGGCCCCGACACCTTCCACTGGGACTCGACGATCGTGGCCGCGCAGCAGGCCGGCCGCTTCCATGACGGAGGGGCCTCCGGCATCGCGTTCGCGACGTCCGCCGACAACGGCGCCACCTGGGCGAAGGGCACGCTGCCCGGTCTCACCACGTTCGGCGGCGGGCCGTACGCGCGGGTCAGCGACCCGTCGGTGGCCTTCGACGCCGAGCACGGCGTGTGGCTGATCACCTCGCTCGCGCTCGCCGGCCCGGACGGGACGACCGGGGCGGCCGTGGTGACCAGCCGCTCCGCCGACGGCGGCCGGACCTGGAGTACCCCCGTCACCGCCGCGGCCGGCGGCGACCTGGACAAGAGCTGGGTCGTCTGCGACAACGGCGCGGACAGCCCGTACCGCGGCACGTGTTACGCGGTCTTCGACGATCACGGCGCGGGCAACACGATCAGGGTGAGCCGCTCGTCCGACGGCGGCCTGACCTGGGTCGTGGCCGGCACCACGGCCACCGGCCTGGGCGGGCAGCCGGTGGTGCGGCCGAACGGCGCGGTGGTGGTGCCGTACCTGGGCGGCGACGGGCGGATCCGCTCCTTCCGCTCCCGCGACGGCGGCGCGAGCTGGGGCGAGAGCGTGCCGGTCGCGCAGGTGGAGCGGCACCCGGTCGCGGGCGGGCTGCGGGCCGCGCCGCTGCCGTCGGCGGAGATCGACGCCGGCGGCACCGTGTACGTCGTCTGGCACGACTGCCGCTTCCAGGTGGACTGCGCCGGCAACGACATCGTGCTGAGCCGCTCGTCCGACGGCGCCGCGTGGGGCCCCGTCCTGCGGGTGACCGACGGCGCCGGGGACCACTTCATCCCCGGCCTCGGCGTGGACCGCGAGAGCTCGGGCGACAGGGCCCGGCTGGCGCTGGCCTACTACCGCTACCCGGACGCGGCCTGCGCGCCCGCCGCCTGCCGTCTCACGATCGCCTACACCTCCTCGGTGAACGGCGGCGCGAGCTGGTCGGCGCCGCTGGAGCTGCATCCGGGCATGGCGCTGGACTGGCTGGCGAACAGCTCGCAGGGGCGCACGGTGGGCGACTACATCTCCACCTCGGTCGTGCCGGGCGGCGCCGCCTTCCCGGCCTTCGCGGCGGCGGGGACGCCGGCGGGCGGGGCGTTCGACGTCCGCACCCACACGGTCGCGGGCGGGTTGTCGATCACGGGCGGCGCGCCGCCCACGATCGCCATCGAGGCGGCCATCGCGACCGGCGAGCCCGCACAGGACCCGCCGACGAC
>NZ_SSXE01000072.1 GCF_021699195.1 Nonomuraea sp. MG754425
CAGCCCTCCGCCGCCGACATCAGGCCACAGCGCGCAGGCACCACTTCCGGCAGCGCCTGCGCCTCCAACACATGCAGATCTAGCTATGTAGTACTAGGGCCGATCCCGACTCCTTCGGCTGGCGGAGGTACTCGACCCCCACCCCACCAAGGCGATCACCCCTGCGAGACCGGCGTCGCTTGGCTCGGTCGGTGCTTGTCGCCGGTTTCCTGAGCTGCCTGGCGTTCAGTACCTGGTCGAGTTCCTGGGGATCGGACAGGGCCGCGTCACGATCCGGCGCGGCTTCGATGCCGACACCCGCCCCGAGCGTCGTCAGGAGCTCGGTCGCACCCAGTCCGTCGCCTTCGCCCCGAGCGTTGCCCTCGACCACGTCCAGGGCAACCCCCAACGGATCGAAACGCAACGCTCCGAAGAGCAAGGCGAAATCGCCGAGGCATCATCGTCGAGCGGCGCTCCCGGCCGTGCCGCGCCGGCGTCATCGGAACGAGCTGCCTGCTCCGCCCGCGAAGACCGTGGTTCCTGCTGATCGTGGGAGAAGGACCGGGAACAGTGTTCCACGAGTCAGAGACAGGAGGCCGGCGGCGCCGTGGATCGCGGCGGCGTGCGACGAACGGTTCCCGCCCTCCCGGCCAGAGTTTCGAATCCGTAACCGGGCCTGTCGCTCCATCCTCAGATAGCTCTCGACTGCGAGGGGGAGAGTTACGGGCATTGCTGCGATGTCCGTACTGAATCCGGCAATTTCTACCACAGTGCGTGTAATTCCGGTTGCTTATAGAGATGTGTGAGGCATTTACCCGGGATTAGCTGTTGTGCTTGACTCCTCCCTTGTAGCCACACCCTCGGGGAGGGGGCCATGGGGGAGTTCGTCGGGATCGACCCCAGCCGGGCAGAGCAACTCATGCGCGAGATGGAGGGCGGCAAGGACGTCCTGGGCCGCACGCGGCACGGCTTGGAGGCGGCCATCGCCGAGGCAGGCCCGGCGTGGACCGGCCCTGCGGGGGTGGCGGCCATGCACCGGTCCTGGGCGTTCTTCGACGAGACGCAGCGTGATCTCAAATGGCGGATGGACACGCTCAAGCAGATGGTTCCGAGTTCCGGAAACGGTCTGCTGAGCGTGGTCCTGCCCTTCGATAGCGAAGCCGAGGCTGCTCGTCAGGGGAAAGCCGACGCGAAACCCATCGCAGACGCACTCAAGCAGCATGAGATCGAGAACTCGGTCGAGACCTGGCGGAAGGCCACCGAGGCCACGGCGGCGACGAAGGACAAGTTGAACGATCCCGCATACGCCGCCGCGCTGCTGACCGCCCTTGGGCCGGACAAGTTCCGTGCGCTGTTCATGCACTGGATGAAGGACAAGGGCCCGGCCATGGACCGAGGGCTTCCGCCGGCTGTGCTCCAGCAAGGCCGGGAGAGCTTGGGACCGCTGGCCGAGGCGTACGCGAATGCCGAACGTGCCGGGCGGTTGGGGGAGGAATGGCGCGGGAAGTTCCTGGATTCTACTGAGCCGGGCGTGCTCACCGCGATGATCGCGATGTCCAAGCCGTCGAGCGGACTCCTCAATCAGGTGGCGACGCGCGTGCTGGGCCGTCCCCTGGCGGCTGACCTTCCGACGAGCCCCAACTGGAATCTGAACGCGCTGGTGAAGGCGTACGACGCCGATCCGCAGGCGTTGCAAACGCTGCTGGCTGACAACAAGGACGCCGCAGGCTGGCTCCTGCATCCCCAGCGAGCCCGGATGAGCGGCGTCGCCGACCTCGAAGCGAAGCTCGCGGGCGTGCTGGATAAGGCGTTGAACCCGGACGCCGGAACAGCCGCTGTCCGAGATCGAGCATGGTTCAACATCATTCGAGGGATGGGCGCCGAGAACAGCCCGTGGATCGGCGGCTCGTGGGGAACACTCAAGGATTCACCGATCAGTGAGACCTTGGCCAAGAACGTGGCCCCCTATCTCGACCAGCTCGCTCGCGGACAATCCAAGCGTGACTCCCCAGAGCTGACGGCGACCTTCCCCACCTCGCCATGGGACACCCTCGCGCCCGATGACGCTTCCCGGTTCATGGGCGGCTTGATGCAGGACAAGGAAGCGGCGAACACCTTGATGAAAGCATCGCAGGACTACACGCTGGGCCTGGACATCGGTCGGTTCCGCCCCTTCGGGGACGAGGCTACCCAGGACCAGTACACCTCTCGGGCGGCTCTCGCCGGAGGGGCGGCGAATCTGATGCTGAGCGGTTCGACGCACGCCGAGTGGACCGACGACGAATACGTCGACTGGCTCGCCACGGTCGCTCTGCTGCCCGTCTCCTGGCTGTCCAACAAGTACTGGCCCATCCAGAACGCCAACGTGGCCACCGCCCGAGACGCCGGGATGGACGAGGCCAAGGACGGCCTCAAGGGCGTGATCACGGACTACTTCGACAAGAAGACCCCGGCCACGGCCGAGGATATTGCGGAGACCATCGTGCAACGACAGACACAGTGGGTGAATGAATCGCTGAACGAGCATGGTCAGAAGCCGCTGACCAACGCCCAGCGAAATGAAGTGCGGATGGCGTTCCGAGGACGCGTCTATGACGCACTCGTCAAGGCACTAGAGCAACGAGGAGGGTAGCTGTGACCATCCCCAGTCAGGGCCAACTGCTTCGGCAAGCCGCCGATAAGGAGATGCTTGCCGCCACTCTCATGCGCTACGCCGAGGAACTGGACAAGGTCTTCTCCACCACGCTAGCGCAGCCCCAGAGCGTTGAGGCGTTCTGGAAGGGGCCAGCTGCGGGTCGTTTCATCACGGAGACCATGCGACTTTCCCGCGAGATCCGCTCACTTCGAGAAAGCTGTGCTTCGACAGCCGATCGCCTGCGAAAGCAAGCCGAGCTCACTCGGACCGAGGCGGCCCAGATGCCGACCTGAGTTCGAGGTCACCCCTCACGCTTGTAGCAACTGGTCTTCCCGACGATCAGGATATTCGGTTTTTGTCCGTTACGAACGGTGATGAAGAACGTGATGCCTGTGGTCGGGTGCTGCAGTACGGCCGCACCTAGATTCTCGTCATGAAGATCCAGATCATCTATGGTTGTGGTGAAACCGCGTAGCCGTAGCCAACTCCCCATCAACCCTGCCACGTTGCCTGGTGATTGCTTATATGGCGGGCCTGTGAGGTTGCCCTGAGCGCGGAAGAAACGCTGGACTTGACCCTTCAGGCATCCTGCTTCGCTGTCTTGATCTGCTCGTTCGGTCGCGATGGCGGAGCCGATGGTGGCCAGGTCCTGAGAAGCCAATAGTTTGTCGCCGTCCGCGATGAGCTGCTTCGATGCCTCGTCCAAGGTGGGCCTGTCAGTGCCTCCTGAACAGCCTGCAAGGGCGGCGAGAGAGACGAGTACCGAGGCAACCGCAGACAGCCGGCGAGTAACTGGGCGCACGCCCCGGACACTACCTAACGTCTACTCTCACGTACACCAGGTATGCCTCCTACGTACAGAACGCTTATTCGGCCGCGTTCCTGGTAACGCAGACTATGTCAGTGCCTGTCCCGCATGATGGCGATTGCTTCTGCGATACCGGCAACCACATGGTCGGCTTGGTGCTTTTGCCCTGGCCACGTTCCCCGATCGATCCATATCGTACGTAGTCCGGCCGTCTGCGCTCCTTGAATGTCGGCGATGAAGTTGTCGCCGACCATCCATCCGCCCTCAGCGAGGTTGGTGCCGCACCGCTGGGCGGCGACCTCGAACAGCCCGGTCTCGGGTTTCCGGATGCCCTCGACGCCTGAGACGGCGTAGCCGTCGACCGCATCGGCCAGACCGGTGCGGCGGAGCTTGCCGAGTTGGTTGTCGGCCATGCCGTTGGTGACGATCCCTACTCGCCATCCGGTGGCCCGCAGTTCGGCCAAGCCGGCCAAGACGCCCGGGTAGCACTGCACGAGGTGGGGCATGCGTCGGCGGTAGCCGGCCCAGAGTTCCTCAACCGGCTCCGCCAGCGCGAAGCGTTCGCGCACCCTAGTGAAGAACGCCTCTCGATGCGGGTGCGCGTCCCGATCTTGGGAGACCAGCCAGGCGAGATCCTCGGGGCCCAGGTGGCGTTGCTCTGTGAACTCGTTGGCCCACCGGCGGAACGCGGTATCGAGGTCGATGAGCGTTCGATCAAGGTCAAAGAGGGCAAGGCGCTGCACGCCGCCGATCTTAGAGATGAGCGGCTGGATAGCGACAGTCTGGCCCAGAATCCCAGCGCTGACCTCGGAGAATGTCTTCAAGATCATCCCCCATATGTCCCCAGAACGCTGTCCTACGGCTGCATTCGGGTGCCCTCGGCGGCCTATCGAGGTTCTGGAAAGCTAAAGACCCGCGGCAGAGAAACCGCAGGTCAGAGGCCGGAATGCCTGGTGGAGAAGTGTGCCCCCGGCAGGATTCGAACCTGCGGCACCCGCTTTAGGAGAGCGGTGCTCTATCCCCTGAGCTACGGAGGCGGACTCCTGTAAGCCTAGCGAAAGTCTGGCACTGTGTGGGACGTGGGGGCCCGGTCAGTTTGGCGAGGTTGGTTATGGGTGCTCTGAGCTGCGGTAAAGGCATGACAAGTGATCAGATTCTTGCTCATCGCGCGCGGCTAGCGTCTGCCTGTGACCAGGAGGCGATGCACGCGGACCCGTAGGCGGCCCGTGGTGTTGTTCGGGGCGTTGCTGGCGCCGGCGATTCTTGCGGGCGGGTTGCTGGTGGGGGAGGTGCGTGGGTTCGAGCAGGGGGTGGACGGCGGCGCCGTCGCGGGGGCCGGGGTGATGGGGCTGGTGCTCGAGCCCGTGCTGGTGCCGGCGCCGGATCGGCCGGATCGGCGTTACCGGGCTGTGGTGCCCTCGCCGGTACGGGTGGCCGCGGCGCCTGAGCGGGCGCCGAAGCGTGAGGTCGAGGAGGCTGCTCCGAAGGTCGTCAAGGAGGAGCCGGTTACGCCGACCCCAGTGCAGACCCAGGCGGGATGTCCTGGTGAGTGGGCTGATACGTGGCTTTGGGAGCTGTGCCAGGACCGGGAGCAGGAGGCGGCGGCCGAGGGTTACCTGGGCGCCGGGGATGGGGGCTGGTGCTGTGGAGATGAACCGTCGGCCAGGGTGGGGCGTAGTGGTCTGTGAAGGGTGCTCGCGAACTGCCGGTGCCGAGGTTCGACGGTGAGCTGATTTGGAGGGGCTAGGGGGCGAGGGTGTCGGTGCGTGTACGCGGGGTGGCCAGCCGTACAAAGTGGGCTATTTGTCTCATGACAGCTCTTCGGAGTTCGGTCCGGGCACGTGGGGGGCTGTAGTAACGTGCGTGCCTGACCAGGGTAACGGGATTGCAAACGGAGGAGTCGAACGTGCCAGCCCCTCGATCAGCGGGTCTGATCGCGGTTGTCATGGCGGTGGCTTCTCTGCTCGTGTCCTTGGGGGGCGTACCGGCGCAGGCTCAGGTGCGGGTTCAGGGGCAGGTGCGGCAGGATCCGACCAATCTCACTGAGTTGCGGAAAGAAGCGGAGAAGTCGGCCAAAGAGCTTGAGGACGCCACCAAGGCTCTGGAGAAGCGGCGGGCCGACATCTCGGTCGCCGAGAAGGCGCTCAAGGACAAGCTGACCGCGCTGCAGGATCTCGAACGCCGGCTTGCCGTGTTGCGGCAGCCCGTGTCGCAGTTGGCTGAGCTGCTGTATCGGCAACCTCTCATGGCCGGGGGCGTCGTGCCGTTCCTGTCGGGGAGCGCCGATGAGAAGACGCTCCGGGCTCTGTCGGACGCCAATCAGATGGTGGCCGTACGGCAGCAGGTCGTCGAGCAGACGAATTCCCTGTACAAGGAGACCGAGCGGCTGGCCGGTGAGGCGCAGGAGTTGCGGGCCGGGAATCTGCTGGCCGAGGCGCAACTGGCGGTCGAGGTCGACACGTTGCGGCGGCGGTCGGACAAGATCGTGAAGTCGCTGACGGCGGCGCTGGTGAAGCTGGGCATCAAGATCGACAAGGTGGGACGGGCGGCGCTCGGGTGCAACCCGCTTCGGGCTGCCACGGCCGATCAGTATCCCAACGGGCTGATTCCCAAGGGCATGCTCTGTCCGTTGCAGCAGCGGGGGTTCAGCCTCCGGGCGGACGCCACCATCGCGTTCGTCAGCCTGAACGAGGCTTTCCGGCAGCGGTTCGGCAAGGCCATGTGCGTGACCGACGCGTACCGGAGCCTGGCCGAGCAGCAGTCGGTCTACTACCGGCGGCCCGGGTTCGCGGCGGTGCCGGGGCGGAGCAACCACGGGCTCGGGCTGGCTGTGGACCTGTGTGGCGGGGTGGAGAGGTCCGGGTCCGCGGAGTTCGTGTGGATGGAGAAGAACTCCAAGCGGTACGGGTGGTTCCACCCCTCCTGGGCCTACAGCAGCCCGTTCGAGCCGTGGCACTGGGAGTACGACCCCAAGATCGACAAGTTGCTCTGAGGCCTCCCGGCAGGTCAGGCCGGAGTCACCTGAGCACTGCAGAAGGCGCAGCGGGACGCGGGCTTGGGGATCTCCGACAGGCATTCGGGGCAGTCGCGCGTCGTCGACTCGACCTTGGCGGCGGTGCGCCCCCTGAAGTGCGTGTACGGCTTCACCACCAGGAAGTAGATCACCCCGGCGACCATCAGGAACGAGATGACCGCGTTGATGAAGTTGCCGTACATGAAGTTGGACTGGCCGACCGTCAACTTGAGCGAGGAGAAGTCGGGCAGGCCGCCGAACGCCGAGATCAGCGGCGTGAGCAGGTCGGCCACGAACGACTGCACGATCGCGTTGAAAGCCGCTCCGATGACCACCGCGACGGCCAGGTCGATGACGTTTCCTTGCGTGAGGAATTTCTTGAATCCGTTCATGAGAAGGAATCGTATCGGAACGATTACCCTTGGTTAGGTTTGATGGTGATCGACAGACGGGCGTGGGCTTGGGCGGTTGCCAGGTCCGCGGCCTGGGTGGGCGTCGTGGCGAGGACGATCAGGGTGCCGTTGTCGTCACCTGTCTGCGAAAGGGATGACGTTGTTCGCGGGATCGTCAGGACGGTGCTGTCGGGGGCCAGTTGGCGGGCTGGGGTGTGCTGGTCGTAGGCGGCCAGCAGGGTGATCGTCGAGCCGGGGGAGATCAGGGCCGCCGCGGCGGCATCGGCGATGCGTACGGGGGTGGCGACCAGGCCCGGCGGGAGGCGGTAGCCGGCGAGCAGGCGGATGTCGGTGAGGGGCTCGCCTTTGCGCATGGGGGTGGCCAGGGTCTGGCCCGCCGGGATCGTGCGCACGGCTCCCGAGGGTGGAGGGTCGAGGGCGGCCGGGTGGAAGTCGGCGGCGTGGACGGGACCTGGGGACAGGTCGTGGGCGGCCACCAGCACGGTGGGCGCGGAGCCGGCGGGGCGGGTGGCGACGAAGGCCGAGACGACGGAGACGGCGGCGAGCGCCGCCGCGACGAGGCGGCGGCGACGGCCGTGGCGCGACAGCCAGGACTGGATCACGGCAGCTCGAAGGGTAGCTTGATGCCGTCGAGAGCCGAGCCGCAGGGGCAGGTGCGCTCCTCCGGCAGGGACTGGACGGTCTCCGACACCAGGGTGCGCATGCGCGTGACGTTCTGCGCGAAGAATTCCAGGACCTCGTCGTGGGTGACGCCCTGGCCGGCTTCCACGCCCGCGTCGTGGTCGGTCACGAGCGAGACGGACGTGTAACAGAGCCCCAGTTCGCGGGCCAGGATCGCCTCGGGGAAGCCGGTCATGCCCACGATCGACCAGCCGTTGGACGCGAACCACCGTGACTCAGCCCGTGTCGAGAAACGCGGGCCTTCGATGACCACCAGCGTGCCGTCGTCGGCGACCTGCCACCTGCCCGAGCGGGCCGTCGCCGCGGCTGTGGCGCGCCCCGTGGGGCAGTACGGGTCGGCGAACGAGACGTGGACAGCGCCGTCGATGTCGTAATAGGTCTGAACGCGTCCAGAAGTGCGGTCTACGAGTTGGTCGGGGATGACAATGGTGCCGGGGCCGTACTCGGCTCTCAGCGAACCTACGGCGCTCGGCGCGAGCACCTGGCGGACGCCGAGCGAACGCAGTGCCCAGAGGTTGGCACGATAGGGGATGCGGTGCGGGGGGAAGCGGTGATCTCTCCCGTGTCTGGGAATGAACGCCACGGAACGTGAGCCGATGCGTCCGACCGTGACGATGTCGCTCGGGGGGCCGTAGGGGGTGGCGATCTCGACCTCCTCCGCGTCGTCCAGCAGGGAGTAGAAGCCTGAGCCGCCGATGACGCCGATGTCTGCGCGAGTGACCATGGCGCTGAGAGTAGCCGCAGCGGCGGCGGGTGAGGATGGCCCGAACGGCGTTCTGGGGATAACTCGGTTCGGGCGGGGTTCATCCACAACTTGGTCGCCGTGGGTAGGCACATAAGTACGAAGAGTAGGATCGCCGCATGCGGCATCAGGGCCTCGGACTCATCATCCTCGCGCTCATGCTCGGCATGTTGCTGGCGGCGCTCGATCAGACGATCGTGTCCACTGCTCTGCCGACGATCGTGAGCGACCTCGGCGGGCTGGAGCGGCTGTCGTGGGTCGTGACGGGTTACATGCTGGCCTCGACCGTCTCCACGCCGCTCTGGGGAAAACTGGGTGACCAGTACGGGCGCAAGAAACTGTTCATCGGAGCCATCTGCATCTTTCTGGCCGGATCGGTGCTCTGCGGGCTCAGCCAGAACATGGGGGAGCTCATCGGCTTCCGCGCCCTGCAGGGGCTCGGCGGCGGTGGGCTGATGGTGCTGGCCCAGGCGATCGTGGGGGACGTCGTCTCCGCCCGGGAGAGAGGAAGGTACCAGGGGTTCTTCGGCGCGGTCTTCGCCGTCTCCAGCATCGTCGGGCCGCTGCTCGGCGGGCTGTTCGTCGATCATCTGTCCTGGCATTGGGTCTTCTACGTCAACCTGCCGCTGGGGGCCGTGGCGTTGTTCGTGATCGTCGCGGTGTTGCCGGGCGACGACACGCGTACCAGGCACACGATCGACTACGCGGGCGTGGTGCTGCTCGGCTCGGCGACCTCGTGCCTGGTGCTGATGACGACGTGGGGCGGGACCACGTACGGATGGACCGGCCCGGTCATCCTGGGGCTGGCGGGGGCGGCGGTCGTCCTGCTGGTCGGCTGGGTGCTCGTCGAGCGGCGGGCGGCCGAGCCGGTGCTGCCGCTCGGGCTGTTCCGGGTGCGGGCGTTCGCGATGTCGTCGGTGGTGGGGTTCGTGGTGGGCTTCGGAATGTTCGGGGCGCTCACCTACCTGCCGCTGTTCCTGCAGGTCGTGCATGGGGTCAGCCCGACTTTGTCGGGGGTGTACCTGCTGCCGATGATGGCCGGGATGCTCACCATGTCGATCGTGAGCGGGCAGATCATCTCCAAGACCGGGAAGTATCGGTTCCTGCCCATCACCGGGACCGCTGTCGCGTCTGTCGGGATGTTCCTGCTCTCGACGCTCACCGAGTGGAGCAGCCTGCTCACCATGGGGGCATACCTGCTGGTCCTCGGAGTGGGGCTGGGGATGACCATGCAGGTGCTGGTGATCGTGGTGCAGAACGCGGTCGACTTCGAGGATCTCGGGGTGGCGACCTCGGGGGCCACGTTCTTCCGGTCGATCGGCGGGTCGTTCGGGGTGGCGACCTTGGGCTCGGTGTTCGCGGCCACGCTGAACGATGACCTGCGGGAGGTGCTCCGTGGCGCGCGGCTGCCGCCCGGGTTCGATCCGCGGGAGGTCGAGCAGGATCCGACCGTGATCCAGCGGTTGCCGAGCGATCTGGCGCACGGGTTCCTGCATGTGTACGCCGACGCGATCGCGGCGGTCTTCCGGGTGGCGGCGCCCGTGATGTGCGGGGCCTTTCTGCTCAGCTGGCTCATACCGCAGGCTCGGCTGAGGGAGACGACGAAGGCGGCCGACCTCGGGGAAGGGCTGGGGGCCACGTCCGCGGAGCGGTCGTCGCTGGCTGAGGTCGAGCGGGGGCTCGTCCGGCTGGCCGACGCGGACCTGCGCCGAGGGTATTACGACCGGCTCGGGGCGGCGGCCGGGCTGAACGGGATCGCGCCCCAGGGCGTGTGGATCATGGCCAGGCTGGGCGGGGAGGGGTGGGTGAAGGCCGGAGTGCTGGCCAAGCGGGCCAATGTGAGCACGGAGTACGGGCGGCCGTACGTTGATCAACTGGTGGCGGCGGGGCTGGTGCTGCGATCGGACGACGGGGACGCGTTGCGCCTCACGGAAGCGGGACAGGAGGCGGCCTTGCGGCTGCTGCGGTGCTCGCGGGAGGGGTTGAGGCGGCTGGTGGCTGATTGGGGGCCGGATCCGCAGCTCGAACGGCTCGTTGATCGGATCGCGCCGGAACTGCTCGGCGCGGCGACCGATCGGCCTCCCTAGGCGTTCCGTTCTGTTGCGTGAGGTCGGTACGCGGCTGGTTGGTGGGCCGATGCGATGGTCGCCGTGGTTCGTGCGGTATTGGGCCATTTGTTGAGTGCGGCGATGGTGCGAACGGCTTCGTGGCGTATGGCGAGCTGGTTGGAGCGGGTGGCCCCATGCCTGGATCTGGGCCGTGTTTCTAGCTGGTCGCTGGCTCGAGGTCTCGTGTGGGGTGAGGTCTCGTGTGGGGTGTGAGGTCTCAGCGGGATGAGAGGTCTCGGGCGGGGTGAGAGGTCTCGGGCGGGGTGAGGTCTCGGGCACGATGAGGGCCCGGGTAAGGCTGTGTCGGCTCCGGGGCAAGGGGGCGCCCGCTTGTGCGGGTCTCAACCCGTCCCGTGCGGGGCCGGTGAACGTGGCGCGTGTTCGCGGTTCGTTCGAGAGCGGCGGCACCGCTGCCGGCTCGTCGGAAGGAGGGAGCGGGGGTTGGGTATCGCGCCGTGCCGGTGCGTCTCGCGCGGTCGGCGGGCGGTGTCCGGGTCGGGGCAACGATCTCGTCGTGCGCTGCCGGCTTGCGGGCGGAGGCTCGCGCTCGTCAAGCCCGCGGACGGGTGGGCGCGCGGCACAGCCTCGACATGCCGGGCCGGCCGACCTCGGCCCTGTTCGAAGGCGGGCTCGAAGGCGGGCTCGAAGGCGGGTTCGGAGGCGGTGCTCGCGCTCACGAACGCGCTCGTCAAGGACGAGACTTTCGTGTGGTCCGCGGGTCACGCACCCGGTCAGTTCGGCTCGGGTGGTTCGTGGGTCACGAAGGAGATCCGGCTACCTCGCGGGGTTCACGAGGCCCGGACGGCCGACGGTTCGTCTCCTGCGAGTGCGACCATCGCGTACGAGACGAGATGCCCTGGGGTGGGGAGTGGCGTTGTGCACGGCTCCGCTGGTTGGCGGGAGCCGTGCGCTCACTTGGAGGCGGGGGCCGGGGAGGGCGTGCTGCTGGAGGCAGCCGAACTCGAGTCAGACGAGGACTTGCTCTCCCCGGACTTCGACGAGTTCGCCGAGGTCGAGGAAGGGGTGGCGGACGACGACGTCGAAGAAGACGAACGGTTGTCGGTCTTGTAGAAGCCAGAGCCCTTGAACACGATGCCGACCGCGGAGAACACCTTCCGCAGGTTGCCCTCGCAGCCGGGGCAGACCGTCAACGCGTCGTCGCTGAACTTCTGGACCACCTCGAGCTGCTCACCGCAGTCGTTGCAGGCGTACTGATAGGTCGGCACGCGCTCCTCCTTATACAAGCTCTAGCACTCGAGCCATGCGACTGCTAATGGTAACCGATGGGACCAAACTGCTATTCCAACCCCCGCTCTCCGTACCAGCCGGCCAGCTTGCCGCTGCGGCTCACCGCGCGCAGGCGGCGTTCGGCCTGGTCGCGGCAGGCGGCGGTGGTGACGAGGAGTAGTTGGTCGTCCGCGCGGATGCGGGTGGTGGAGCTGGGCACGAAGGATTTGCCGTCGCGGACGACGAGCGTGACCGCGGCGCCGGCGGGCAGGCGGAGCTCGAAGACCTCCACACCGTGCAGGCGAGAGCCCGGCGGCACCTTGACCTGCAGCAGGTCGGCCTTGAGCTCCTCCAGGGGCGCCGATTCGACCGAGAGGTCGTGAGCTTCGGCGGGAGCGGAGACCCTGAGCAGGCGCGCCGCGAGCGGCAGTGTCGGCCCTTGGAGCAGGGTGAACACGACGACGATCACGAAGACCTCGTTGAAGAGATCCTTCGAGCCCTCGACGCCGGCCGCCCACGGGATCGTCGCCAGGACGATCGGGACGGCGCCGCGCAGCCCGGCCCACGACAGGAACGCCTGTTCACGCCAGCTCACCCAGCCCAGGCGCAGGAACCAGCCCAGAATCGAGCTGACCAGCACCGACAGCGGTCGGGCCAGCAGGACCAGGACCGTGCCGATGATCAGGGCGGGGATGACGGTGGACGGCATCTCGTGGACGTTGGCCAGCATCCCCAGCATGACGAACAGGCCGATCTGCGCCAGCCACGCGGCACCTTCCGCAAAACCCCTGGTCGCGGCCCGGTGTGGCAGGCGTGAGTTACCGAGGATGAGCGCCGTCAGGTAGACGGCCAGGAAGCCGGAGCCGTGTAGCAGCACCGCGCCGCCGTACGAGACGAAGGTGAGCGCCAGGACCGCGATGGGATACAGGCCGGAGGCGGGCAGGGCGACGCGGCGCAGGGCGTACGCGCCGGCGGGGCCGACGGCGAGCCCGACGGCCGCGCCGATGACCAGCTCGACGGACGTCTCCAGCAGGAACGTCCCGAGCGTCGCCTGGGAGTGGGACGAACTGCTGAGCAGCACCACGGCGATGACCGTGGGCGCGTCGTTGAAGCCGGACTCCGCCTCCAGCACCCCGGCCAGGCGCGGCGGCAGCGGCAGCCTGCGCAGCACGGAGAAGACGGCCGCGGCGTCGGTGGAGGCCAGCACCGCGCCCAGGATCAGCGCCGTCGAGCCGTCGATGCCGAGCAGCCCCTGGACGACCAGGGCCACCACGACGATGCTGACCGTCACGCCCGCGGTCGCCAGCACCAGAGCCAACGGGACGGAACGCCGTACTTGGGACCAGTTCGTGGTCAGACCGCCCTCGGCGAGGATCACCGCGAGCGCCGACAGGCCGATCTGCTGGGCGAGCTGCGGGTTCTCGAAGGGGATCCCGACCCCGGAAGGCCCCAGGAGCAGCCCGAAGCCGAGAAAGATCAGCAGGCTGGGCAGGCCGGTGCGGTGTGCGAGGCGTACGGACGCGATGGCCGCGATGACGATCGCGGCGCCGAGGAGGAGCCAGATATCAAGCGTCATCTGGCTCCTCTCTCGTACCTGCGTTCACATAAGCCTAGTGAGTCCCGAAGGCGTCATCGCATAGCGGACCTGACGATCATGCGCTTCAGCAGGGATGCCGTCGATCAGTTCGCCGTCGTGCAGCAGCGCCACCGTGGGGACATTCGGCCCGATTCGGGCGAGGGCCCGGTCGTACGATCCGCCGCCACGTCCTAGACGTATACCGGTCCGCCGGTCCACCGCCAGGGCGGGCACGATGACGAGGGCGGCGGTGCGGACGGCGTCGACGCCGCGGCGTGTGTCCACCGGCTCCATGATCCCGTAGCGGCCCGGAGCGAGGGTGTCCGGCCCGTCGTACACCGCCCAATCCAGGTCATTGTCCTCAAGAAGGACCGGCAGGATAACTGTGGCCCCATGTTTCCAGAGAGCGAACACGAGCCCGTGCGTCTCCGGCTCCGACCCCGCTGACCAGTAGCAGGCCACCAGCCCGGCCATCTGGACCCAGGGTTGTTCGAGCAGCGTTTCGCGAACCTTGATGGAGTTCGCGCGCAGTTGTTCGGCGGATAGGGCGGCCCGCGCCGCGTTGAGGTCACGGCGCAGGTTCAGCTTGTCCACAGGTCCCTCCACTAGGGTCTACTCATGGTTGACTTCGACCCTGTGACGAAAGCCGTCGTGCCCGCCGCGGGTCTGGGCACCCGGTTCCTTCCGGCGACCAAGGCGACACCCAAGGAGATGTTGCCCATCGTCGACAAGCCCGCCATCCAGTATGTCGTCGAGGAGGCCGCCTCCGCTGGGCTCCTCGACGTCCTGATGGTCACCGGCAAGAACAAACGCTCGATCGAGGACCATTTCGACCGGGCGTTCGAGCTGGAGGAGGTCCTTGAGGCCAAGGGCGATGAGCACCGGTTGTCCCAGGTTCGCGAGCCGGCTTCGCTGGCGACCCTGCACTACGTACGCCAGGGCGAGCCGAAGGGGCTCGGCCACGCGGTGCTCTGTGCCAAGCAGCACGTCGGCGGTCACCCGTTCGCCTGCCTGCTCGGTGACGACCTCATCGACCAGCGTGACCACCTGCTGCGCCGCATGGTCGAGGTGCGTGACACGTTCGGGGGGAGCGTGATCGCGCTGATGGAGGTGCCCAAGGAGCAGGTCTCGCTCTACGGCGTGGCGACCATCGAGGCGACCTCCGAGGCGGACGTCGTGCGCGTGACGGACCTGGTGGAGAAGCCTCCGGCCAACGAGGCGCCGTCCAACTGGGCGATCATTGGGCGCTACGTGATCGACCCGGCGATCTTCGAGGTGCTGGAGAACACGCCGCCGGGGCGCGGTGGGGAGATCCAGCTCACCGACGCGCTGCGCACGCTCGCCTCACGCGGCTCCGAGGAGGGCGGGCCCGTGCACGGCGTGCTCTTCAGAGGACGGCGCTACGACACGGGCGACAAGCTGGACTATCTGCGCACTGTGGTGAAGTTCGCGGCGGGCCGGGAGGATCTGGCGCCGGAGTTCGTACCGTGGCTGCGGGAGTTCCTTGATGAAATCAGTTGACGCGCACCTGGCCGAGATCCTGGCCACTGTACGTCCGCTGGCCCCTCTAGAGCTGGACCTGGAGCAGACTCTGGGGGCGACGCTGGCCGAGGACGTGTCGTCGCCGGTGCCGCTGCCGCCGTTCGACAACTCGGCCATGGACGGGTACGCGGTCCGGGCCGAAGACCTGTCGGACATCCCGGTGACGTTGCCGGTGATCGACGACGTGGCGGCCGGGTCGCTGGAGCTGCGGGCCGTGGGGCCGGGGCACACCGTACGCATCATGACCGGCGCTCCCATGCCGGCCGGGGCCGACACCGTGGTGCCGGTGGAGTGGACCGACGGGGGGACGGTCTCCGTACGCATCGATCGCCGGGCCGAGGCCGGGCACGCGGTCCGGCGGGCCGGAGAAGACGTGCAGAGCGGCGATGTCGTGCTCAAGGCGGGCACCGTGATCGGGCCGGCGCAGCTCGGGATCATCGCGGGGGTCGGACGGCGGCGCGTCTGGGCGCGTCCGCGACCCAGGGTCGTCGTGATCTCCACCGGCGCCGAGCTGATTGAGCCGGGCACCGCCCTGCAACCCGGCCAGATCTGGGACTCCAACAGCTACACGCTGACGGCGGCCGTGCGTGAGGCGGGCGGTGAGGGGTTCCGCGTCGGGTCCGTCGGTGACGATCCGGGCATACTGCTCGACCGGCTGGACACCCACCTGGTGCGCGCCGACGCGATCATCACCAGCGGCGGGGTGTCGATGGGCGCGTACGAGCCGGTCAAGGAGGCTTTGGCGCCGCTGGGCACCGTCCGGTTCGAGAAGGTGGCGATGCAGCCGGGCATGCCTCAGGGGTTCGGCGTCCTGGGCGACGACCAGGTGCCGATCTTCGCCCTGCCCGGCAACCCGGTGTCGTCCTTCGTGTCGTTCGTGGTGTTCGTCCGTCCCGCGCTCGACAAGATGCGCGGTCTGCCGGCCGGGATGCCCGAGACGGTCACCGCGCGGACCACGGAGTCGTTGCGTTCGCCGTTCGGGCGACGCTCGTACCTGCGTGGGGTGCTGGCAGACGACGGGACGGTGTCGCCCGCGCACCGGCAGGGCTCCCACCAGCTCGCCGCCCTGGCGGCGGCGAACGCGCTCATCATGGTCCCGGAGGACGTGACCGAGGTGGAGGCGGGAGCCGCTGTCGAGACGGTCCGGCTTTGAGAGGGTCTGGAGTGGTCAGCACGTGAGCGAACTGACGCACATCGACGAGACCGGGGCCGCCCGGATGGTCGACGTGTCGGCCAAGGACGTCTCGGTCCGCAGCGCCACGGCCACCGGGCGGGTGCTGCTGTCGGCCGAGACGGTGGCGCTGCTGCGCTCGGGCGAGGTGCCCAAGGGCGACGCACTGGGGGTGGCGCGGATCGCGGGGATCATGGGGGCGAAACGGACGCCCGATCTGATTCCGCTCTGCCATCCGATCGCGTTGCACGGGGTGAAGGTCACGCTCGACGTCGAGGACTGGGGCGTGGGGATCACGTGCCGGGTGAAGACAGCCGATCGCACCGGGGTGGAGATGGAGGCGTTGACCGCCGTCTCGGTGGCGGCGCTGGCCCTGATCGACATGGTCAAGGCGGTGGATCCGGGTGCGGTGATCACCGATGTGCGGGTGGAGGAGAAGCTGGGCGGGAAGACGGGACGGTGGGTGCGGGAGCAGGAGTGAGACCGGGGTTCGGGCGGTGGTGCTGCGGGCCTGGATGCGTGGTTGAAACGGTGTGATGGCGGGAGCGGTTTCGGGTGCTCGCCGGGGGTCGGCGTGTCGGCCGGGGCCGCTGGGAAGCGGAATCGGTCTGCTTCGGGGCCGATCTGGGTTGACGTGGCGAGTGGCGTGGGCTGGGCCCGGGACGCTCGGTGGCTCGGTGCCGGTGTGGCGTGACGGTGGCGTTCGAACCGGTGGAGTCGTCGGGTTCGCCGGGTTGGCGGATGCAGATGGGTGAGGAGTCGGTCAAGCGTGATGCGTGTGTTGGTGATCACAGTTTCGAACCGCGCGTCGGCGGGGATTTATGAGGATAAATCCGGGCCACTGCTCGCCGAGCTGCTCGGGCAGGAGGCCGGGTGTGAGGTCGAAGGTCCCGTCGTGGTGCCCGACGGCGAGCCTGTCGAGACTGCGCTCCGTGACGGGGTGGCGGGGGGCTACGACGTGATCGTCACCACCGGGGGCACCGGGCTGACGCCGATGGATTTGACGCCGGAGATGACGTCCAGAGTAATTTCCCGCGAAATTCCGGGCATTGCGGAGGCCATCCGATTGGTGAATCGGGAAAAGGTGCCGACCTCCGTACTCTCGCGCGGTCTGGCCGGGCAGGCGGGCAACACCTTGATCATTAATTTGCCCGGATCGTCCGGTGGCGTACGGGATGGCGTCGCCGTACTGGCTCCGATTCTGCGGCACGCCGTTGATCAGATTCGCGGTGGCGATCACCCGCGTTGACCGCGAATCCGATCGTGCCCGGTTGATCCGTGGCGACATCCCGCCCGATAGGGGGATGATGAGAGGCGTGGATCGACTTCGTGGCTGGCCGGTGACCCTGAACGAAGGTCCGGTAGGCCTTCGGCCGCTGCGGCTGGGCGACGTGCGCGTGTGGCGTGAGACGCGGCTGCGCAACGCCGACTGGCTGCGTCCCTGGGAGCCGAGCAATCCGGAGACGCCGCTGTTCAGGACCGGACTCGGGCCTTACGTCTCGATGGTCGGCACCCTGCGCCGCGAGGCCAGGCAGGGGCTGGCGCTGCCGTGGGTGGTGACGTACGGCGGGCGGTTCGCGGGGCAGTTGACCGTGGGCGCCATCGTGTGGGGATCCGCCCGTTCTGCCCAGGTCGGCTACTGGATCGACGGGGCGCTGGCGGGCAGGGGGATCACCCCCACCGCGCTCGCGATGGCCGTTGACCACTGCTTTTTCACCACCGGTTTGCATCGGCTGGAAGCGAACATCCGACCCGAGAACCAAGCCAGCCGTAGAGTGGTTGAGAAGCTTGGATTCAGGGAAGAAGGCATTCGGCGTCGCCAACTTCACATCGATGGAGCCTGGCGCGATCATATTTGCTACGCGCTGACCGTCGAGGATGTTCCTGGCGGCCTGCTCGTGCAGTGGCGTCGCGCGCGTGAGTCAGCCGCTCACGGGGGTTCCTCCGTCGAAGAGGTTTGACGATCTCGCGACACACCGCACCGAATGCTCGTCAATCAGTGACACGCGGTCTTACGGTGCGTGACGTGAGCATATTGAAGGCGCGACGAGCAGACCCGCGTCTTCATGCTGCCTGGAGGTGGTCGTGAGCAGCGTCCTCCTCTACTTCGCCATCGTGGTCATGTGGCTTTGCGTCCTGATCCCGATGTGGCTGCGTAAGGACAAGACGAACCTGGCCGAGCTGGCCGAGCTGGAAGAGTATTACACCGGCGAGCACCAGCTCCCCGATCTCGACAACCTGGCCCCGCCGGACTCCGACGAGGACGACGGGACACCTCTGGCGGAGATCGAGAAGGTCGACGTCCGGCAGTTCCGCTTCCGGCGTCGTGCCATCATCGTGGCCCGCCGCCGGCGCCTGCTCTTCTTCACCGCACTGCTGGTGCTGGCCTCCATCGTGACGGCCGCGGTGGAGTTGATCCCGTGGTGGGGTGTGGCGCCGTCCGTGGTCATCACGCTGGCGTACATGGCCTTTCTGCGGATCGCCGTACAGGTGGACACGGAACGCCGCGACCGAGCCCGCCAGGCGCGCGCTGAGCGCCTGCGAAGGCAGCGTGAGCACCGCCGGGTCGCCGCCGAGGCGGAGGCCGAGATCATCGACCTCGCCACGATGCACGTGGACGTTCTCTTCGATCAGTACGCCGAACCGCCCAGGCGAGCGGTGGGGGACTGAATCGGTGGCGCGAGGACTCTTCGAAGTTTGCTAATCTGGTCGAGTCCTTGGGGATGTAGCGCAGTCCGGTAGCGCACTTCGTTCGCATCGAAGGGGTCAGGGGTTCGAATCCCCTCATCTCCACCCGGGGCCGTTCTTGAAACGGCTGGACTGAAGTTGACGGGATCCCGTCTGATCATCGAGATCAGGCGGGATCTTGTCGTTTCGAGGGTTTCCGAATCGGGTTCGTCCTGGTTTGGGAGCCGTGGAGCAGGTGTCGGGGAAGGCCCGGGTGGTGTCAGGCCGCTGGTGGAGGTCTCGGTTCGCGCCGCTGGGCATGGCGATGCCGGCTCCGGGCTGGGTGCTACGACAAGGTGATCTGAATTGCGTGTTATGGGATGGGTGGTGGCCGGATCCGGCCCGTGAGTGGCGAGCGTGCCTGCGAAACGCAACTGTAGATGGCTTTGCAACTCGCGTGGAGGACACATCTGCGACAGGCTCCCTCACAGTCGAGCACAGCTCCACCTCCACGACTGCAGACCGCCGGAAGGCTCGACGGCGGTGCTGCGCCCGTGGACCCAGTAAGATCGCAAACCGCTTGGCGCGGCATGGGGGTGAGCCGCAGCCAGCGAAGCATACGGTCCGTGCAGATGATCGGGATTCGGGAAGTTCGCGCCCCGCCTCAGCCAAGCTGATCATTCCCCCTGGCCTATTCGGCGGGATACGACGTGGGCATCAAGCTCCATCCCTGCCGCTGGGTGGAACAACGTTGACAGCCGCGACAGTGGCAAACGAGGAGAAATCATGGGCTGGTGGGATGTGAACGACGACGCGGAACGGGAACGGTGGGAGTTTGCACCGCTGGTGGGCGTCGGACCACTGAGATTCGGGACAAGCCACGCCGACGTGGCGGAGGCGCTCGGCAGGTCCCCGGAGGACCTGATGCGACGCAGCAGCGAGCTTGATTTCACGAGCGAGGGGGTGCGGCTGTATTTCGACGTTCACGAACTCCTGGCCGGTGTCGCGATCGACATGCGAACCGGCCCGCAGGTGACTCTAGACGGCACTGAGCTGGTGGCGCGGGTGCCATCGGTCATGGAGGAGTGGTTGGAGAACTACCTCACCGCGAAAGGACTGCCCTTCTACTACGCGGGCAACTACGAGCCAGGATCAGTAGACCTCGGGTTCATCCTGCGCGTGCAACGTGCCGACGACCGACTCCTGACCCGCCCGCTCTTCCTCAACGAGGCGTGGGCCGACGACCACGAGCTGATCCCGAGGAACGAGTGGGCGATCCACTGACCATGGTGGACCTGTGATCTCGCGGTCCGGCACCACCCCATCAACCCCAATCTCCTCACCCAGCTCACGCAGCGCGGGACCAAGCCGCCCACCACGTCCTCCGCGCGACCGTGTTGCAGTTGCAGGGCAAAGTGCCAGCCCCCTTCGGGGCAGAGCTCGCGCGGCATCTGCGAGAAACGATCGTTCTTCCATCGGGAAGCGATCTTCCCCGCCCCTCTTGCACCCCAGACCGGCCCCATTCGTGAACACCCCTTCCAGGGAATTGACAGTACCGTCCCGTGTGTCACCATGCCCGAGTGATCAAAGTGCAGACGGATGCATCCTTATCGAATGAAAAACCCGGTCGGCGAATCGCTTTCGCCGGCGTGATCGGGATCATCCTCCCTATTGCTCTCCTGGCGTGGGTGGCCTTGATGGCGAGGCTCTTTCCCGACTCCCCGCAATGCGGTGAATACATCGGATGTTTTGGCTATCTTGCCCAGGCGTGGGAGGTTGGGCGTTGGGTTGCGGTCGTGCTCGCCTGGCCGCTGCTGCATCTCCTGCGAGTACGGCCCTCCTGGCCCGTGGCAATCCTCGCCGCCCTCTTCTTGACGGCCATCTGGCAGGTCGCCGAAGCGTTGCTGCTCGTTTCGCCTGCCGAGGCCTTCGCCCTCATCATTTTCGGCGGGGTGATCGCGTATCCGGCCGCTGCTTGGTTGGTCATGCCGCGCATCCCTCGGAAACTGCTCATCCTGGCTGTCACTTCATCTCTCGCGCTCTACGCTTGCGCCTTCCTGCTCACCGACTGACTCCAGGGACTCCGCCTCGAACCCGCTACCGGCGCAATGGGTCCGGGAACGATCAAACGCGGACCGGGAAACGATCAAGGCAGTGGCCCTTCCGCCGCAGGCAGGACCTACTCGTGAACACCCCACCCGGGGCCGTTCTTGGAACGGCTGGACCAGAAGTTGACGGGATCCCGTCTGATCATCGCGATCAGGCGGGATCTTGTCGTTTCAGGGGTTTCCGAATTGGATTCGTCCTGGTTCGGGGAGTGCAGCCGGCGCACCGACAGCGCGGGCAGGCCGTTGGCCGGCCGGTGCCGGGCCGTCTAGGAGCTGAACAGGTTCTTGGCGTGCCGGGCAGCACATCGGGGCCGGAAGACGGAGGCGTCGCCGGGCTGGTCGGCGCTCGGCGTCTCGGTACGATGAATCAGACGCGCGAGCCCGATCGCCGACATGTACACCGGCCATGGCTCGACTGTCCGCGCGGACTCCAGCAGTTCGTGAACGGCACGCTGGATCTTCCCTGGCCCACGGCTCATCAGCACAACGTAAGTGTTGAGGCGTTTCGGCGTGCGCCACCTCAACACTTACCGCCCTCGGCCCACTTGCCTGACGTGCCTCAACGTTGACCTGCATGATCGCTTGAGAACCCAAGATAACTACAGATCGCTGTAAACCGCAGGACGGCACCTGGTGGTCATACCCGTCGTGAACGACAACACGGAGATGGGCTGATGGACGACGCGTTCACCGAGTACGCGGCGCAGCACCACCGACGCCTGTGCCAGATGGCCTACCTGCTGTGCAGGGACCGGGGGGCGGCCGAGGACCTGGTGCAGACAGCCCTGGCCAGGGCCTGGCTCGCGTGGCGGCGGATCGAGGGCGACCCCGACCCCTACGTCTATCGGATCATCGTGAACACGCAGGCGTCCTGGTGGCGCAGGCGCTGGCGGGGCGAGATCCCGACCGGGGCGCTGCCCGATCTCGCCGACCAGCGGGATGTGGCGACAGACGTCAGCGACCAGGACGTGATCTGGACCGCGATCGGCACCCTGTCGTCCCGGCAGCGCGCGGTGGTCGTCCTGCACTACTACGAGGGCCTGACGCTCGGCCAGGTGGCCGAGATAGTCGGCTGCTCCCCGGGCGCAGTGAAGAGCCATCTCAGCCGGGCACTCGGCCGGCTGCGCGTCGATCCTGGCATTCGGAGCGAGCAAATGGAGGGGTTTCAGCGATGAAACACACCGAATCGGAGCTGACCCAGGTCCTCGCCGACCGCGCGCCGGGCGATTTCGGCGCCCCCGACTTCGCCGCCATCACGCGAAGGGGCAGACGCTACCGGCGCCGCCGCGGGATGGCCGCCGCTCTCACCGTGGCGGCGGCGGTGACGGCCACCATCGTGACCGTGACCAGCCTGGCCATGCCTGCCCAGAATCCTCCTCCAGCGGCGACGGGTCACGACGGCTCCCCGGCCGTCGCGCCCAGTGTGCGGCTCCCGGAGACGTTCGAGCTGATAGGGGAGAAACTTCCCCCCATGCCGCTGATCCGCTCCGAGCGGTTCGACACCACGGGCCCGATCAGGACGATCTCCTACACCCCCAAGAGTGCCCACACAGGCTACGTAGTGGTCTGCGAGGATCCGCAGGCGTGGGTGATACTTCGGACCAAGGAGCACCACGGCATCTACTCCGGTTCGGCCTTCCGCTGCGGTCGAGGTGATCCCCGGCACGCGCCCGGGGTCGGGCCACACGGCCCCCAGACCATGGAGGTGGCGGTGCTGCCGGCCGACGCCCCGATCAGGGAGCCCGGTGAGATCCGCCAGTCGCCCGACGGCGATGGGACGGGCCGCCCGCGGACCTTCACGCCGGAGTGTCCGCGTAACTCGCTGAAGAAGTGCGGCGGCAAGTATTCCGCCTCGATGCTGCTAAGGAAGGGCGTGCTGGAACGGGTCCGGGACGAGATCGGCGAGCGGCCGGGCAGGTGGGCGATCGGGATCTACGACTCGGCGGCCACGGCACGTTCGGGTTCGTAGCCTCACACCCGATCCGCTCACCCGCCCGGAGCCTGTCCCGCGAGGCCGCCGCCCAGCTATGCCAGGCCCTGGGCATCGACCGCCTGGCCGCGGTCGTGGGCATCTCGGCCGGCGGCCGTACCGCGCTGACGGTGGCCGCCCGCCACCCGCGCCCGGTTGAGCGCGTCATCCTGCAAAGCACGGTTGCCTTCCTGCCCTGGCCTGGCCGACTGACCCACCTCGGCGGCCGGGCCGCCTTCACGCCCGAATCTAAGCCGGCACGCGGGCGCTCCTACGCTCCATGATCCGCCGCGCGCCATCGGCGGGGCTGCGCCTGCTGCTGCGTGATCTGTCCGTGCTGCGCTCTGTTCACCGTGATGCGCTCGGACGGCGGCGGCTTCGTCGCCGACATGCTCTCCGTGCGGGGCTGCGCCGCGCAGGTGCATCGGCCCGCACTGATCATCACCACCACCACGACCGGTCCGTACCCTTCGCCCCCGCCGAACCCCTGGCCGCGGTGGCGATGCCGAACGACAAGATGGTGATCAGCCGCGCCGACAGCCACACGCTCCGCGCACTCCGCCCAGATGCGCTGCTTCCTCACCACGGCCTGCCTGCCATAAACGTTCAGGTTCCGCTGTGCCGAGCACTCCGAAGGTAGGTGAGAAGTCTTCGACATCGGCCGCTACGCCACCGATGACCAAGGGGCCGGTTTGCAGTTGCAGGACAGAATGTCAATCCCCTTCGGGGCAGAGCTCGCGCGACATCTGCGGGAAACGATCATTCTCCCATCGGGAAGCGATCTTCCCTACCCCTCTTGCATCCCAGGCCAGTCCCAATCGTGAACACCCCACCCGGGGCCGTTCTTGGAACGGCTGGACCAGAAGTTGACGGGATCCCGTCTGGTCATCGCGATCAGGCGGGATCTTGTCGTTTCAAGGGTTTCCGAACGTGGTTCGTCCGTTGCTGTGATCATGTGAAGACAGGTCCTAGGCTGGCGGGGATGACGGGATCGGCGGCGGGTGTGCGGACGCAGGAGCAGATGCGGCAGCGGAACCTGAGCGAGGTGCTGCGGCGCGTCCACAAGGACGGGGCGGTGTCGCGGGCCGCGCTCAGCCGTCGGATGGGGCTCAACCGCAGCACCATCATGGACCTGACCGCCGAACTCGCCGCGGCCGGGCTCGTCCGCGAGGGTGTTCCCGCCAGCCGGGGCCGCGCGGGGCGGCCGTCCATCGTCGTCATGCCCGAGCAGGGCACGGTGTACGGGCTCGCCTTCGACGTGGCCGTGGATCGGCTGCTCGCGGCCCGTGTCGGGCTCGGCGGTCAGGTCCTCGATCGCCGCGAGGCGGTGCGCGCCCGCGCCGGGGTCGACCTGGGGGACATCGTCGGCGTCCTGGCCGCCTTCGGTCGCGAACTGGTCGCCGGGGCCGAGCCGGGCGCGGTGTGCGTCGGCGTCGGCGCGTCGTATTGCGGGCTGATCAGGCGGGCCGACGGCACGGTCCGGTACGGGCCGCACCTCGGCTGGGTGGACCAGGCATTCGGCGCGGAACTCGGCGCAGCGCTCGGCCTCGGGCTTTCCGTCGAGGTGGGCAACGAGGCGCATCTGGGTGCGATGGCCGAGCACGTGCGCGGCGCGGGATGCGACGTCGACAATCTCATCTACCTGCACGGAGATGTCGGCGTGGGCGGCGGGATCATCGTCGGCGGCAAGCTCCTGGACGGCGACGCGGGCTACGGCTGCGAACTCGGGCACATGCTGGTCAACCCGTTCGACGGGCGGCCCTGCCTGTGCGGGTCGCGCGGCTGCCTGGAAGCCGAGGTGGGGGAGGAGGCGCTGCTCGACTACGCGGGACGGTCCGACGATCTCATCGGACGCGACGGCATCCGGGCCGTCGTCGCCCTCGCCGGGACCGGTGACGCCCGCGCGCGAGACGCCCTGGACCGTGTCGGCGACTGGCTCGGCGTCGGCGTCGTCAACCTCATCAACCTGTTCAACCCGGCGCTCGTGGTCTTCGGCGGGATGCTCCGCGACGTCTATCCGGGCGCCGCGCAACGTGTCCGCGCCCGGATCGACGCGCATGTCCTGCCGGTGTCGCGTGAGCGGGTCCGCCTGGCCGTGACGGCTCTGGGTGACGACACCACGCTCGCCGGGGCCGCCGAACTCGCCTTCGCCGGCCTCCTGGACGACCCCCTCAACACATTGGCCACCTTGTGACGGGGCTGGGCCCGTGCGAGTCCTCAGACCTTCTGTCAGGGGTCGGTGGGCGAGGATGACCAACTGCACGCGGTCGCGAACTCCCAGCTTGGTGATGGCCCGGGTGATGTGGGTCTTCACCGTCAGCGGGCTGATCACCAGCACGGCGGCGATCTCGTCGTTGGACAGACCCGTCGCCACCAGCCTGACCACCTCGCTCTCGCGCGTGGTCAGCGCGTGCAGCGTCGCGGCAGGCCGGGGCGGTGCGCGAAGCGTTCGACGACGCGGCGCGTGACGCTCGGAGACAGCAGGGCTTCGCCCGCCGCCACGACCTCGACCGCCCGGCGCAGTTCGGCCAGGTCGACCTCCTTGGTGAGGAAGCCGCTCGCCCCTGCCCGCAGGGCGTCGAACACGTTCTCGTCGGTGTCGAACGTCGTCAGGATGATCACTTTGGTCGCCGGCAGCTTCCGCAGGATGTGCCGGGTGGCGTCGATGCCGTTCATCCCCGGCATCCTGATGTCCATCAGCACGACGTCCGGCCGCAGCCCGAGGCGGCCTCGCCGACGACGGCGAGGGTCTTCGCACGGGCCAGCAGGGCGCGAAAGCCCGCCCGCAGCAGCGCCTGGTCATCAACCAGCAGCACGCTGATGGTCATGACGTCAACCCGCTCAGGTGAGTCGTCAGAGGCAGGACGGCCTCGACCGCGAAGCCGTGGCCGGCGTTGATGTGCAATGTCCCCCCGAGGGCGGTGATCCTCTCCCGCATTCCGGTCAGGCCGTGTCCCACGGTGAAGTCCGCCGCCGCGCTCCCGTTGTCGGCCACCTGCACGACCAGTTCCCGGTTCGCGGCCTGGAGCCGGATCGCGAGGCGGCCGGCGTCGGAGTGGCGCAGCGTGTTGATGACGCCTCCTGGACGACCCGGTAGGCGGTGAGCGCCTGGGCCGCCGGGATGGCGTCGAGGTCGCCCTCCGGCTCGTAGTGCACCTCCAGCCCGGCGGCCCGAGCCTGCGCGACCAGGTCGGCGACGGACTCCAACCCCTGCTGCGGAGTGTCGCGGAGCTCGCCCACGAATGCTTTGAGGTCTCGTGTGGCCTGGTTGCGTACGGCGATCGCGGTGCGCAGAGCGGCCCGGGCCTCCTCGGGCGAGTCGTCCAGGGCCACGACGGCGACGTTGAGGTGCACGCCGACGACGGCCAGGGTGTGGGCGACCACGTCATGAACCTCTCGGGAGATGCGCAGGCGCTGCTCGGCCAGTGCCGGCCACATCGTCCTCCACGCGCCACCTGAGCCTGCGCCATCGGAGTATCCGACTACACCAATCGATGTACGGCGCGTTCTTTCGGGAGCTTCGCTTGACCCCAAAGGCTGCATTCGGCTGGACGGGAGCTGATCTTGTTGTTTCAGGGGCTGGTTTGTGGCCCGTGGGGGCGGAGGTCGTGGAAGGCTCGGGTGGTGCCGGGCTGGTGGTGGAGGTTCGCGTCGCCGGGTAGGGCGGCTCCGGGGCGGGTATTGCGACAAGGTGGTCTGGAGCGCGGTTCAGGTCCGTTCGCCGTCATGAACCGTGGTGGTGGCTGGTGAGGCCGATCCGCGAGATGATCGTGCCCCTGGGTGTCCGGGACTTCCGCCGCTACTACTTCGGATACGCCGCCTCGACGTTCGGGGACGCGCTGACCCCCTTGGCGATCGCGTTCGCCGTCCTGCATCTCACCGGATCACCGGCCGACCTCGGCATCGTCATCCTGAGCACCCGGATACCCGTCATCGCGCTGAGCCTCCTCGGCGGCGCCCTCGGCGACCGCTTCTCCCGGCGCGACGTCATGATGGTCGCCGACCTGATGCGCTTCCTCGCCCAGGGGGTCACCGCGGCGCTGCTCCTCAGCGGGACGGTCGGCCTCTGGATGATCGTGGTCCTGCAGCTCGTCGCGGGCATGGGATCCGCCCTCTTCAACCCCGCCTCCGTCGGGCTTGTGGTTTCGCTCGCGGGCAAGGAGCGGGTGCAGGAAGCCAACTCGCTGCTGTCGATGTCGCGCAGCATCACCTCGATCCTGGCGCTCAGCGTCGCCGGAGCGCTGGTGGCGACCGTAGGCTCCGGGTGGGCGATTCTGATCGACGCGGCTACGTTCCTGGTCAGCGCGGCCTTCCTCTCCCGTCTTCCGCGCGCTGTCGCCGGGCAGCGCGTGGCGGCGAGCACAGGGCTGCTGGCCGGCATCAAGGGAGGTCTCGCGGAAGTCACCCGGCGATCATGGCTGCTGATGTCGGTCGTCCACGTGGCGCTGACCAACCTGATCGTGATCGCGCCGTTCCTGGTACTCGGCCCGTATGTGGCGGACGAGCATCTCGGCGGTGCACCGGCCTGGTCCGCGATCGGCATCGCGTACGCCGTCGGGGGGCTCGCCGGTGGGTTCGTCGCCGCTCGCTGGAAGCCGGCCCGTCCCGTGGGGGCGACTTTGGCGGTGTTCCTGCTGATGACGCCGCTGCCGGCGCTCCTGGCAGTGCCCGCCACCCTCTGGCTGCTGATGCCGGCCGCTTTCCTGGCCGGGCTGGAGCTGGTGATCTACAACGTCCTGCAGACCTCCACCCTCCAGCGGCACATTCCCGAGCACCTCATCGCCAGGGCCGGCTCCGTCGTCACGCTGGGCTCGCTCGTGGCGGCACCTCTGGGCATGGGTGTCGCCGGGGCCGTGGCGCAGGTGTTCGGCAGCGGCGCCGTCCTCGCGGTCAGCGCGGTTTTGGCCGTCCTCATCACCGTGACCATCCTGCTCGTTCCATCGGTGTGGCAGCTCAAAGACGGTCTCAGGCTGGACGGACGAACGGAGCTGACCGAACCCGCCCAGGCCGAGACGTAGCTTCTTGAAAACGGCTGGACTGTGGCCGGTGCCCCCGCCGCGCTGCCTCAAGAGGCCCGGACGGGAGACCGCCTTCGTCTGATCCGAACAATGATCAGAGTGGCTACCACGCCGAGTCCGAACCCAGCCGCTATTCCCGTGAGGACGGGCAGCCATGCCATGACCTGCTCGGTGAAGGTGGGCTCCTGCAGCGATTCGGCGTACGGCTTGAGATCAAAGAACTCGTTGGGGACGGGCGCTTTGAACAAGTCGCCGTCCTGTAACGCGCCAGGCGTCGGAGTCACCATGTCCAGGACAGCGATGATCACATCTGAGTACCGGAGAATCTGCCGTAGTCGTTACGGGGTATCTGCTCAACCTCGGTGATGCGGAAGCCGGATGAATGTTCGGCCTCGGCCAAGGGCCGAGCTGACGTGCGCCGGATCTCCACATTGACTACGCATCAGGCGCATATCAGCCTGCTTTGATGGGCGCCGTGATCAGTCGAAGCGGGCGTTCGACGGATGCCAGTGACATTCGCTGGGCCTTCGGTTGTGGGTTTCCGGTGATCGTCGCTCTGGCGTTCGCGACCGTCGGAACGTTCATCGAGCTGCGCCTGGTGGCTCGCGCGCACGTCTACTGTGCCGGTCATCTGAGCATGGGGGAGAACTTCGCCGGGTCCATCTGGGCGATGAGCCGCATCGCTCTCTTCGTCGGCCTGATTTATCCCGAAATTCGGTCAGTGGGTAGTTTGATGCGGTGCGGTATCGACCGGCTGCTTTGACAGCGCCCTACGAAGGAACGTGACGCGTGGACGAACATGATCGGCTCGCCGAGCGATTCACCGAGCATCGGTCGCATCTGCGGGCCGTGGCCTATCGGATGCTCGGCTCGCTGAGCGAGGCCGACGACGCGCTGCAGGAAGCCTGGCTGCGGGCCAGCCGGGCCGAGGTCGGCCAGGTGCGGAACCTGGCCGGCTGGCTGACCACGGTGGTGGCGCGGGTGTGCCTGAACATGTTGCGATCGCGCGAGCAGCGCGGCGAGGAACCCCTGGACGCCCAGGCTGATCCGCTGCTGGGCCCCGCCTCCGGTGGGGATCCCGAGCAGGAGGCGGTGATGGCCGACTCGGTGGGGGTGGCGTTGCTGGTGGTGCTCGACACCCTGACGCCGGCCGAGCGGCTGGCTTTCGTGCTGCACGACCTGTTCGCCATGCCGTTCGAGGAGATCGCCCCGATGCTGGAGCGGTCGCCGGCGGCCACCCGGCAACTGGCCAGCCGCGCCCGCCGCCGGGTCAGGCGGCCCGCGCCCGTGCCCGCCGTCGATCTGGCCCGCCGGCGGGAGGTCGTCGCGGCCTTCCTGGCCGCCACCCGTGGGCAGGACTTCCAGGCGCTGATCACCCTGCTCCATCCCGATGTCGTGCTGCGGGCCGACAAGGCCGTCATTCCCACCCCCGAGGCCGTCGCCATCCACGGCGCCGAATCCGTCGCCAAGAGCGCGATGGCCGCCATGGAGCGGGCCCAGTTCACCGGCCTGGCCCTCATCGACGGCGCCCTCGGCCTGGTGATGGCCCCTCGCGGACGTCTGCGCGTGGTGCTCGTCTTCACCGTCACCGACGGCCTCATCGCCGGCATCGAGGTCGTGGCCGAACCTGACCACCTCCAGCGGTTGGACCTGGCCGTCCTCGACTGACATCTCTCCGTGGCAGGGCCGGGAGGCGGATCGCCTGGATCCGTCTCCCGGCCGGTCGCCCGCTCCGCGCCGGATGTGACGCACGCCACAGCGCGCTCACAGTCACATCGACGCATCGCGCCGTGTCAAGGCAGTGACGGACTCCCCGATCAGCCAGCGCAAGGAGCATCTCTCATGTCTGTTTCTCACGTGGTCGTCACCGTTCTCACCGCCGCCTGGGTCGGCTTCTCCGCCTACTCCCTGGCGCGCAGGGCCGACTTCGTCGCCAAGCCGCTGGTCGAGTACGGGGTGCCGCAGGCGTGGTGGCCCTGGCTGGCCGCCGCCAAGGCCGCCGGAGCGGTCGGCCTGCTGGCCGGCCTGGCGGTGCCCGCGATCGGCGTCGCCGCCGGAGCCGGCCTGATCCTGTACTTCGCGGGGGCGGTCGTCACCGTGTTGCGGGCTCGCTCGTACAAGACGGTCGTCTTCCCGCTGCTGTACCTCGCGCCGGTCGTCGCCGCCCTCGCGCTGGGCGTCAGCGCCTGACCGTCGCGCGGGGCAGCCAGGCGCAGGCCGATAGGGTGAACTTATGGATCTTGACGCCGCGGTGCGCGAGCTCGGCGACCTGTGCGTGTCGCACCTGGGCGAGCACATCGGCCGGCAGCTCGCGGCGCTGGCCAGGCCCACGGCCGCGCTCGTTCCCGTGGCGGATGGGGTGCGGACCGGGCGATCCCGGCTCGGCGGTGCGGCGCTGCTCGATCCCGGTACCGCGTGGCCCGAGTACGAGGGCTATCCGCTCAGCCTGCTGGCCGTGATCGACATGGCGCACCTCGGCTCCTGGGTCGATGCGCGTCTTCCGGATCGTCCCGGCCTGCTCAACTTCTTCTTCCTGGAGATCGACGATCCGGACGACCAGAGCAGGGAGCCGTACCGGGCGGCGCTTCCCGGCTTGCGTAACCCGCTGACCTGCCGGGTCGTTCCCGCGGACGCCGGGCGCGCCGAAGAGGTGCAGGCGCCGCCGCTCGCCGCGAGTTTCTCCTCCAGGCCCCTGAACCTCGTGACGGGCCTCACCCTGCCGGACTTCGCCGACGATCCGGTGCTTCAGGATCTGGACCTGGGCGTCCACGCCGAGGCAGGTGTCTACGGTGCGTGGCCGGGATTGTTCGTCGACGAGAAATTCGGTGCGGCCTGGGACGACTACCTGGCCGGGCAGCCGCTGTTCGACGAACACGCCAACCGCGTCTTCGGCTGGCCCAGGCTGGGGGCGGGCTCATGCCTGCTGACCAGTCTGGAAGCCGGCAAGGAGTACGTCCACCTTCTCGAACTGGCCAGTGACCGGGAATTCCAGTGGGGCGATGGCGGGTCGTTGCACTTCGTGAGTCCGGCGGGCGCGCTGCGGGACGGCGATTTCTCTCGTGTGGTGGCCGACGCCTCCAGTTGGTGAGGCCGCGGGACGAAGGTTCACAGGCGCTTGGTCCGGTAGCCCCTCATGGCCTGCCCCTGGGGTCGGGGGCAGGCCGCTGGGGGACGGGTCAGTTCACGCGGGTGACCCGGCCCAGGTCCGGGGCCTGGAGCGGGCTCTTGGCCCGGATGTAGGTCTCGAAGGCGTCGATGTCGCGTACCTTCTCCACCCGGTCGGTGCCCTCGGTCAGCACGGAGAAGCCGTCGCCTCCGGTGGCGATGAAGGAGTTGGCGGTCAGGCGGTAGGCGGCGGACGGATCGACGACGGTCCCGTTGAGCTTGACGGTGGCCGGGTCGATCTTGTCGCAGGCGGGCCTGGCGTTGTCGTAGGTGTAGGTCAGTCCCTGCGAGACGCCGAGCACGCGGGCGGTGCTCTGGCCGCACCACTGCTGCTCCAGCAGCCGTTCCAGTTGGGCGCCGGTGAGCGTCATGGTGACGAGCATGTTGCTGAAGGGCTGCACGCGCAGTGCCTTGCCGTGCGTCACCAGGTTCGCCATCTCGTTGCCGGTGGGGTTGACGATCAGGTCGCCGCCGATGCCGCCGCCGTAGGGCGGCTGGATGCCGATCTGGGCGCCGCCGGTGTCCGGGGCGGAGGTGGCGAAGAGCCGGGCGTCGGCCAGGGCGTGGCCGATGGTGGACTCGCCGGCGGCGTTGCGCTGCGCGGTGAGGTCGCGGCCGAGTATGCCGACCGGCCGGTCCAGGAGTTTCTGCGCCTGCTCGTCGGTCCTGCGGCGCAGGGCGGCGATCTGGCCGTCGGGCTTGATGTCGTGGGTGACGGTGATGTTCTCGGCCTTGGAGCCGGTCGGGTTGCCGGTCGTCCGGTCGACGGTGAGGGCGATCCTGGTCAGTTCGCGCGTGTGGGCCGAGGTCTGGGTGACGGGGATGCCGTTGATCACGCAGTTGTACGGGTTGTGGGTGTGCCCGGAGATCACGGCGTCGACCTCGGGGTCGAACTTCTGCACGATGTCCTTGATCGGCCCGGCCAGGTTGTCGCACCGGTTGGGCAGGCCGCCGCCGCTCTGGCCGCCGCCCTGGTGGATCAGGACCACGATGGTCCGTACGCCCTTGGCCTTGAGTTCGGCCGTGTAGGTGTTGACGGCCTCGGCCTCGTCGCGTCCCTCCAGCGGCGCGGTCGGTCCGGGCGCCTCCTTCAGCGTGTTCTTGTAGCTGACGCCGATGATGCCGACCTTGACGCCCTTGACCTCCTTGACGATGTAGGGGGTCATCGCGGGCTTGCCGGTGGTGGTGTCGATGATGTTGGCGCCCAGGTACGGGAAGTCGGCGCCCCTGAAGTTCGGCAGCGCGCAGCCGTCGATCGGGTGGCAGCCGCCGTTCTCCATCCGGCGGAACTCGGCCAGGCCCTCGTCGAACTCGTGGTTGCCGACGCTGGAGGCGTCCAGGCGCATGAGGTTGAGCGCCTCGATGGCCGGCTCGTCGTGCAGCGCGGTGGCGTTCATGGTGCTGGAGGAGACGTTGTCGCCGGCGGAGAGGCGCAGCGTGCCACGGGGGTTGTCGCGCTGGAGGCGGTCCAGGTGGGCGGCCAGGTACTCGGCGCCGCCTGCCGGGACCGTCCCGGACGGGGTCGCGGCGAAGCTGGTCGGGAAGCCGGAGTGGAAGTCGTTGAAGGCCAGTAACTGGATGTCCACCGTGTCGGCACGGGCGGGCAGCAGGCTGGTGCTCCCGAGCACCAGCGCCAGGAGGAGGTTGCGCATGGCCTTGAAAGTGACATGTTCCCATCAACTCCCGCAAGGGGGAAATTTTCTAACATTGGATGTCAAATGTGAACTATTGACATAAGGACCGGAAAGCGGGAGGGTTCCTCCCATGTCACCGATCCTTGCTCGAATCCGGGGGGTCGAGCCCACCCTCACCGCGACCCACCGGCGGATCGCCGAGACGATCCTCGCCGAGCCCGCCGCCGTGGCCGCCTCGACCATCGGCGAACTGGCGGAGCGGTGCGGCACCTCGCTCACCACCGTCACCCGCTTCTGCCGCGAACTGGGCCTGGCCGGCTACCCCGAGCTCAGGCTGGCGCTGGCGGCCGAACTCGGCCGCAACGACGCCACCCCGCGCGAGCAGAGCCTGATCGCCTTCTCCCCGGAGGACCCCGCGAGCCTGGTGCTGCGCAGCCTGCTGGCCAGCGACATGCGGGCGATGGAGGAGACGGCGGCCCAGCTCGACATCGAGGCGGTGGACCAGGCGGTCTCCGCCCTGGTGAACGCCCGGTTCATCGACTTCTTCGCGGTCGCCGGCAGCGCCGGCGTGGCCATGGACCTGCACCTGCGCCTGCACGCCGTCGGCCGGCCCTGCGGGCTGTGGACCGACGTGCACAACGCGCTCTGCAGCGCCAACGCCCGCGGCGGCGAGGACGTGGCGGTCGGCATCTCCCACTCGGGCACCACCGCCGAGGTGGTCGAGCCGCTGACCATCGCCAGGGAACGCGGGGCCACCACGATCGCGGTCACCAACTTCCCCCGCAGCCCGCTGGCCGAGGCCGCCGACATCGTCCTGACCACCGCCGCGCAGGACACCCCCTTCCGCGCCGGCGGGGTGGCCGCCCGCCACGCCCAGATGCTCGTCCTGGACTGCCTCTACATCGGCGTCGTCCAGCGCACCCACGAGACCAGCGACAAGCTGCTGACCGCCGCCACCGAAGCGGTCGCCAAGCACCGCCTCCCCGCACGCTAGGAGCCCCCTCATGCGCCTCGCCGCCGTCGTCGCGCTGGCGATAGCCGTCACCGCCTGTGCCCCTTCGGCCACCACCCGTGCCGCCCAGGACAAGGTCACCCTCTCGGTCTGGGGGTGGGGTCCCGAGGCCAACTACGACAAGATGTTCGCCGAGTACGAGAAGCTCAACCCCGGCATCGACGTCGACGCCCGCTCCTTCACCACCTCCACCGAGTACGACACGATCCTGTCCACCGGCCTGGCCGGCGACAGCGGGCCCGACCTGGCCTGGCTGCGCGCCGGACCCCAGCTCCAGCCCCTCGTCGAGGCCGGACGGCTGCTCCCGCTCGACGCCGAGGACGTGCCCGGCCTGGCGGACTTCGACGCCGGCGTCCTGCGCGCCGCCACGGGCGACAAGGACGGCAAGGTGTACGGCGTGCCGTTCGCCGTGCAGACCCTGCAGGTCGTCTACAACAAGAAGATCTTCGCGGCGCACGGCCTCACCCCGCCGAAGACCTACGACGAGATGATCGCCGCCGCCGGGAAGCTCAAGGCCGGGGGCGTCGTCCCGTTCGCCTTCGGCGGCAAGGACGACTGGATGTTGCCGATCGTGGCGAGCATCTTCGGCACCGCCCAGTGGGGCGGCGACGAGTTCATCGCCGCCGTCAAGGCCAAGGAGAAGAAGTTCGCCGACCCGCGCTTCGTCGCGGGCATCGACCAGCTCAACAAGCTCAAGCCGTACTTCCCGGAGAACGTCGCCGGGGTCTCCTACACCGACGCGCAGATCCTGTTCTCCTCCGGCAAGGCGGCCATGTTCCCCGGCGGCCTGTGGGAGCTGAACTTCTTCACCGAGAACGCCAAGGACATCGAGCTGGGTGTCTTCACCCCGCCCGCGCCGGAGGGCCAGGGCCTCATGCCCGGCTTCACCGACGGCTCCTACGGCGTCAACGTCAAGACGCGGCACAAGGCCGAGGCGCTGAAGTTCGCCGCCTGGCTGGCCTCCAAGGACTACGGCCGGCTCTACACCGACACCGTGCGCACCTTCTCCGCCGTGCCCGGCGTCACGCCCAAGGACCCCCTGCTCGGCGAGGTGGCCACCACCTTCGACCAGCACGGCGCCGCGTACTTCATGAACGAGTTCGCCTACGGCAACCCCTCCTCGGCCGCCGTGTTCTCCAAGGCGCTGCAGGAGATGCTGCTCGGCCGCATCACCGCCGGGGAAGCGGCGCAACGGCTCGACCAGAGCGTGTCCACATGGCTCTAGGCGCGCGGCGGGGATCGTCGTACCTGTTCCTGATCCCCGCCCTCCTTCTCTACTCGGCCTTCGTCGTCTACCCGCTGTTCACCGGCCTGACCTACAGCTTCTTCTCCTGGAAGGGCACGCTGCGCGACGGCTTCGCCGGGGTGGACAACTACGCCGGCCTGCTGTCGGGCACGTTCCTCGACCAGTTGCTGCCGGCGCTGGGGCACAACTTCCTGCTCTTCGCGGGCACCATGCTGGTGCAGAACACGCTCGGCCTGGCCTTCGCGGTCGCGCTGTCCCGCGTACGGCGCGGCAAGCGGGCCCTGCAGACCATGTTCGCCCTGCCGTACCTGGTCAACCCCCTGGTCATCGGCTACCTGTGGACGCTGCTGCTCAGCCCCACCTTCGGCCCGGTCAACTCGCTGCTCAAGCCGCTGGGCCTGGCGATGCCGTGGCTGGGCGACCCGCAGACCGCGCTGCCGACCGTCATCGTGATCACCACCTGGCAGTGGGTGGGCTTCCCGATGCTGCTGTTCAGCGCCGCCCTCAGCGGCATCCCCCCGGAGTACGGCGAGGCGGCCAGGACCGACGGCGCCGGCTCCTGGCAGGTGTTCTGGCGCATCACGCTGCCGCTGCTCAAGCCGGCCATGGCGACCGTCACCATCCTCAGCTTCATCGGCAGCATGGGCACCTTCGCCCTGGTCTACGCGCTCGGCGGCTCCAACGGCGCCCCCGCGGGGGCGACGGACGTGCTCGGCCTGCTGTTCTACCGGACCGCCTTCGCCTCGGGCGACGTCAACGCGCTGGGCACCTCCTCGGCGCTGGCGGTCTTCATGTTCACCTTCATCTTCGGCTCGACGCTGCTGCTCGAACGGGTCCTGAGGAGGAAGGCGTGAGGGCGCTCGCCGTCAAGATCCTGCTCTGGGGCTACGCGGCCTTCTCCATGGCGCCGCTGCTCGTCATGGTGCTCAGCTCGCTCCGGCCCACCAGCGAGATCTTCGACCAGCCGCTCGGCCGGCCCACCGGGTTCGGCAACTACGTCAAGGCGTGGACGGACGCCTCCTTCTCCACCTACGTGGTCAACTCGGCGGTCGTGGTGGTCTGCGCGGTGCTGCTGGGGGCCGGGGTCTCGCTGCTGGCGGCCTACCCGCTGGGGCGCAGGGAGTTCCGGGGCCGGAGCATGTTCGCCGCCTACTTCATCTCCGGCATGACGCTGCCCGCCCACCTGGGCGTGCTGCCGCTGTTCTACCTGCTGGAGAGCATGGGGCTGGTGGACTCGCTGACCGGGCTCGTGCTGATTTACGCGGCCGGGTCGGTGCCGTTCAACGTCTTCGTGCTGACCGCCTTCTTCCGCCAGTTGCCGCACGAACTGGACGAGGCCGCCGCCCTGGACGGGGCCGGGCCGTTCGCGACCTTCTGGCACGTGATGCTGCCGCTGGTCCGGCCCGCGCTCGCGACGGTGGTGGTCTTCCAGTTCGTGCCGATCTGGAATGACTTCTTCTACCCGCTGGTCCTGATGCGGGACGAGAGCAAGCTGACCCTGCCGGTCGGCCTCACCCACTTCTTCGGCCAGTTCCAGAACGACTGGGGGACGCTCTTCGCCGGCCTGGTGATGACGACGATCCCGCTGGTCGTGCTCTTCGTGCTGGCCACCCGCCAGATCGTCGCCGGCCTGACCGCCGGCATGAACCGTTGAGGAAACCGTCTATGGATCTTGTGATGGCCTTCGCCGACGAGGCACGTTCCCGCCTGGACCGGCTGGTGACCGGCCAGTTGCCCGCCATCAGGCAGGCGGGGGCGCTGATCGCCGCGGCCGTGCGCGCCGGCGGCGTGGTGCACGCGTACGGGACGGGGCACTCGGAGGCGGTGGCGCTGGAGGTGGCGGGCCGGGCGGGCGGGCTGATCCCGACCAACCGGCTCACCCTGCGCGACCCGGTGGTGCTGGGCTCGGCCGACCCGGGCGCGTTCGACCCGCTGGCCGAGCGCGACCCGCACACCGCGCACCAGGTGCTGGCCCTGCACACGATCGAGCGGTCGGACGTCTTCGTCATCGCCTCCAACTCGGGCGGGAACGGCTCGACCGTGGAGATGGCCCGGCTGGTCAGGGAGCGCGGCCTGCCGCTGATCGCGATCACCTCGCTGGCCCACTCCGGCGCGATCACCTCGCGCCATCCGTCGGGGCAGCGGCTGTTCGAGCTGGCGGACATCGTGATCGACAACCTTGCCCCGTACGGGGACGCCGTTCTGCCGACCAAGCACGGCCCGGTGTGCGGCATCTCCTCGATCACCTCGGCGCTGATCGTGCAGATGATGATCGCCGAGGCGATCGGCTTGATCGTGGCGGACGGCACGGTCCCGCCGGTCTACCTGTCGGCCAACATCCCCGACGCCGACGCGCACAACGATGCCCTCGTGGCCGGCTACGCCGGGCGGATCAGGACCGGCGCGCTGTGAACCTGACGATCGCCGCCTTCTGGCCGCCGCCTCCCCACGAGACCACGCCCGCCCGCTACCGGGAGATCGCCGACGCCGGCATCGACCTGGTCATCACCGGCAACTACCTCAACGACCGCGTCATCCTGCGGCACGCGCTGGCCTGCGCCGAAGAGGCGGGGCTCGGCGTGCTGGTCGCCTCCGACCCCCGCGTGGACGTGCTCATGCGCGACCTGGAGACGGACCCCGCACCGCTGCTCGGCCGGGTGGTGGACGACTACCGCTCGTTCCGCTCCTTCCGCGGCGTCAGCCTGATGGACGAGCCGGCCGCCGAGCAGTTCCGGAGAGTGGGGGACGGGGTCGCCGCCGTGCGCGCGGCCGGCGCGTTCGCCTACGCCAACCTCCTCCCGAGCCACGCCACCGGCCCCTACGACGCGTACGTGGGGGAGTTCGTGAGGCTGGTCCGCCCCGACGTGCTCTCCTTCGACCGCTACCCGTTCCTGGCCGGCGGCTTCGACGAGGGCTACCTCGCCGATCTGGCGACCGTCCGCGAGCACGCCCGCCGGGCCGGCCTGCCAGCCTGGATGTACGTGCAGACGCTGGCCTACGACGGGCATCGCGAGCCGTCGGCCGCCGAACTGGCCTGGCAGGTCAACACCGCGCTGGCCTACGGCTACACCGGCATCCAGTACTTCACCTACTGGACGCCCGACCCGGCGCGCGGCGAGGGCTTCCGGCCGGCGCTCATCGACGGGGACGGCGTGCCGACCGAGCGCTACGGCGTCGTGCGCGACCTCAACACCCGCTGGCTGCGCCCGGTGGCGGCGGAGCTGACCGGCTGGAACTCGGTGGAGCACGCCGGCGACGTTCTGGTGGGCCACTACGGCGAGCGCCTGCGGTTCGTCTGCAACGCCCGCTTCGACGCGCCGGCCGAGGTCACGCTCGACGGGATCACCGAGGCGTTCGACCCGGAGACCGGCTCCTACGCGCCCTGCGGCACGGCCGTCACCCTCGCGCCCGGCGCGGCGCGACTGGTCCGGTGATCCTCTTCGCCGGTGTCGACGCCGGCGGCACCACCACCCGGGCCGCCCTCCACACGGCGGACGGCACCCGGCTCGGCTACGGCACCGCCGGCCCCGGCAACCCGGCCGCGCACGGCGTCGCGGCGGCCGGGGCGGCGATCGAGCAGGCCCTGCGCCGGGCTCTCGGAGGCCGGGACCCGTCGCGGGTGGCCGCCTCGGTGGCGGGGGTGGCGGGCGCGGACGACGGCTTCGCCGCGGTGCTGGCGCGCGTCTGGGCCGCGTGCGGCCTGGCGTCGCCGCCCCGCCTGGTGAGTGACGTGGACGTCGCCTACGCCTCCGGCACCCCGTCGCCCTCCGGCACGCTGCTGCTGGCCGGGACGGGAGCCGCCGCCGCCCGCTTCTCCGGCCGCGTGGTGGCGGGCGTCGCGGACGGCCTCGGGTGGCTGCTCGGCGACGAGGGCGGGGGGTTCTGGATCGGCCGGGAGGGGGTGCGCGCGGCCGTCCGCGCGCTCGATCGCGGCCTGCCGGGCGGGCCGCTGATAGAGCTGGTCAGCGCGCACTTCGGCGCGACGGGCGAGCCGCGACGGCGCGCCGACCGCATCGTCCGGCTGGCGCAGGCCGACCGGATGCTGGTGGCGGCGGCGTCCCCGCTCGTGTCCGAGGCCGCGATGGCCGGGGACGCGCGCGCGGGCGGGATCGTCGGCCAGGCCGCGCGGCGGCTGGTGGCGACGGTGGACCGGTTGCCCGGCGATGGGCCGACCGTGCTGGCCGGCGGCGTGCTGACCGCCGACGGCCCGGTACGCGCAGCGGTCATGAGGCTGCTGGCCGGGCGGGACGTGGTCACCGCGCGGGACGGCGCGGCCGGAGCGAGCTGGCTGGCCGCCCTCGACCGCCGCGGCGTCCTGGGCGCACACCCGCGTTTCACGGCCGGACGCTGAGCGATGTCGCCGGCATGCCGGCGCGCTCCGGTCGTCAAGGAGGCAGCAGGCCGTGGGAGAGCTGGTCGGCGGCCCAGTCTTCCCACTGCGGTGTCGTCCAGCCGCATTCGCGGCGCATCACCAGGAACAGGTCCGGCGACAGGATGCCGACGGTGATGTCGGTGGCCCGGCGCTCGGTCAGGCCGGGACGTAGCGCCTTGAGGCGGGTCAGGATGGCGACGACCGTCCCGTGGGCGGTGTGCCGCTGCTCGCTGTTGGCAGCCCACTGAGCGGCCATGTCGGCGTCGCTCGCCGCCGCGTCGCGGACCACCGCCAGGACGGGGGCGACCCGGTCGAGGATGATCCCGCTCTGGTGCACCCATCCGCGGATGACCTCCTTCGGGTCCTGGGCTTCCTGCAACGCGGTGAACCAGGGCCGGCGCAGGAGTGGCACGGGCTCGTCGTCGCCGGCGGAGGCGACGTCGACCACGTGTTTGAGCAGCAGGCTCTTGGTTCCGTAGTGGAAGTACACCGTCTGCACCGACACCTCGGCCGCGTCGGCGACGAGCTGGAACGTCGTGCCGGCATAGCCCCGCACCACGAACAGCCCCTGGGCGGCGGCCACGATGCGGCTTCTGGTCCGTGCCGAGCGTCGTCTCGGGCTCTTGACGTCCTCCATGGATTTAGAGTACCACTTTAAAGTATGAACTTAGAGCGGCACTACAAGAGGTGAAGCATGGTGATCCTGGGTGGGTTCCACCACGTCAAGCTGCCCGTCGCCAGCGTGCACAAGAGCCTGGAGTGGTACCGGCGGGTGCTCGGCCTCGAGGTGGCGATCGAGTTCATCGAGGACGGCGTGCTGCGCGGTGTCGCGCTGGCCGACGCGGACCAGACGCTCATGATCGCGCTGCGCGAGGAACCCGGGCGGGCCGCCGGGCTGAGCGGGTTCGATCCGGTCGCGCTGGCCGTGCCGACCCTGCCGGCGCTGCACGCCTGGTCCGACCACCTGGACGCGCTCGGCGTGCCGCACTCCGGCGTCTCCGAAGGCAGCGTGGGCTGGCTCATCGGCGGCATCGCCGACCCCGACGGCATCGAGATCCGGCTCTACACCCAGCAGAGACGGTCATGAGCGCGCTCCACCTGCCCGCCGGAACGGGCGCCACGCAGGTGTTTCTCGGCACCACGATGACCGTGAAGCTGGGAGAGGCGGAGACCGGCGGGGCCCTGACCCTGATCGAGCAGGAGTGCCCGCCGGGCTTCGCCACCCCCTGGCACGTGCACCGGCACGACGACGAGGCGTTCTACGTGCTGTCGGGAACCGTCCGGCTCTACTGCGACGAACGGTCCTGGCAGGCCGGGGCCGGCGCCTTCGTCCTGCTGCCCCGCCGCCGGCCGCACGCCTTCGCCAACCGCGAGGACGCTCCGCTGCGCCTGCTCCAACTGACCTGGCCGGCCGGCTTCGAACACTTCGCCGCCGAGGTCGCCGCCTGCGGCACCGGCCCCGGCCCGCTGGCCGAGGTGGCCGCCCGTCACGGCTACCAGATCGTCGGCCCGCCACCGGACGCCGACGCGTGATCCCCTGACGCGCGGCACCCTGTGCCGCCACTGTCGCGGCTCCGCTCGCGGGCCGCACCCCTCGATCGCTCCGGGCTCGCACGGGCCGATCACCGTCACTCATGCGCAAGGAGAGGCAGATGAAGCCCCCATGTGCGTCCATGTCCCCGTCAGGCGGCTCCCGCGCCGTCGGCCCCGTGCTACCCGCCCGGCCTCAGGAGGGCCGCGGCGAGCATGGAGGCGAGCCACTCCTCGTACTCGGCCTCCGCCCATCCGCACACCTTGGTCAGCTTCTCGAAGTTCTCCGTCGAGGTGAGGACGTAGATCTGCGCGGCGGCCCTGGCCGGGGAGAGGCCCGGCCGCAGCGCTCCGAGGGCGTGCAGGTGTTCGGCCGGGCCGCGGCTTCCGGTCAGCCTCTCGTGTTCGATGCCGGCCAGGACGTCCTGGAGCCCGGCGTCGGTCGGGGAGGCGGCGGCCGCCGCGCGGAGCACGCGGTGCACGGGCGTGATGCGGCGCAGGATCGCGGTGGCCATGGCGGCGTACGAGGCCAGCATGCGTGCGGGGTCCGGCTCGTCGATGAGCGCCTGGATCTCGGGGCGGTCGCTCTGCGGCAGCGGCCGGGCGTCTCCGGCCAGCGTGATGTCGTAGACGAGCTTGGCCAGCGCGGGTTTGCCGCCGGGGGCGGACGTGTACAGCGTCTGGACCGCCACGCCGGCCTCGCGTGCCACTTCGGCCATGGTGGTGTCGGCGTAGCCCTTGCTGATCATCAGTTCCCGCGCCGCCGCCGCGATCTTCTGCCGCGTGGCCTGGGCCTGCTCCTGGCGCAGCGCACTGGAGTAGGAGCGTCGCTTCTTCTGCTCGGTCATCGCCAGCCATGATTTCAGAAGTACATTGACTAGATTCATCTCTAATGAAAGAGTATAAATCTAGCGAAGTCTTCGTCAGGGAAGGGGCACTACGGTGTCCGTGGCTCTCGTCGCGTCCAGGACGGTCGCGCTGCTGCTGGTGATCCTCACCCTGGCGGGGCTGGAACCGCTCAACCGGATCGCGGACGCCTGGGACCCCGATCGGCTGCCCGCCGACTGGCAGCGGAGCCGCCGGCGGTGGTTCGACCTGCACCTCGTCCGGGCGGCGCTCGCCCTCGTGGCGTTCGTCTGCCTGATCGCCGCCCAAGCCCTCGACCAGGGCGGGCCGGAGCGGCCGGCAGATCAACCGTCCAGGGCGTGGCCGTCGCACGCCCTCCCAGAGTTCGGGAAAGGAAGACCGCATGGCACGTTCCGTACCGTTCGCACCCGTCCTGGTCGCGATCCTGCTCGCCGGTTGCGGGTCATCGCCTGACCAGGCGGCCGCCGGTGACAGGGGGTCGTGCCCGCTCACGGCCCAGGCCCTCGCCGAGGTCACGGACCTGCGGTGGGAGCTGAAGGAGCGGCTCGACGAGCACCCGCTGGAGACGGCGGAGTCGATCAAGGCGATGGTCTGCCTCTACACGGCGGCCGACGCCCCCCAGGAGGGCTCCGATCCGCTGACGATGCGGGTCGACCTGGTCGAGGGCGCGGACTCCGCCGTGATCAGGAAGAACTTCACCGACACCTGCGCCGGGAACGGGGGCGAGGTGCGGGACGTCTCCGGCGCGCGGGTCTGCGACCGGAACGGGTCGGTCGTGGAGGGGCAGGCCGGCACGGGGGAGCGGGCGATCGACGTCTACTGGGTCAACGCCGACACCTCCACGGCCACCAGGTTCAGCCCGGTCTTCCCCCGGATCCTCGCGGCGGTCTCCGGCTAGCGCCGCCCCGTCCGACCTCAAGAGAAACCGATTCCAAGAGAAGGGAACGTTCCATGAGAAAGTCCATCGGGACGGTCGTCGCCGTCCTCGTCCTCGTCATCGGCCTGGCGTCGCCGGCCGGCGCCGCCTCCCTCGACGAGAAGACGTTCACCTGGAAGCGCCCCATGGCGGCGGGCGACTGCCAGATCTCCTCCGGTGCGACGTGGACGCTGTACTCGAACGGCGCGGCGCGCCTCGACGCCACGGTGTTCAGCCTCGACGGCGACGACGCCTGGTTGATGTGGGCGCGGCTGCTGGACGAGGACCGCGCCGTGCTCGGTGAGATCCGGGTGTCCGGGAGCAACAGCACCAAGTTCGTCAAGAACCTGCCCGTCCAGTTCCGGAAGTACCGCTGGCTCGCCGACGGCCGCTTCGACCCGGACCTGTTCGACCTCGTCGAGTACGTGTCGCTGAGCAAGCACTGCTGATCAAGCCCGACCCGAGCCACCATCAAAGGAAAGAATCATGAAATATGCCACCGTCGGAACGGCCGCCCTCGCTGCGGCGGCTCTGACCATCGCCCTCTCGCCCGCCCAAGCCTCAGCCTCAGCCTTAACCTCGGACTCAGTCTCGGCCTTAACCACCGTCGCCACCGCGCCGCCACCGGACACCTGCCTGGCCGGCTTCGTCTGGCGGGAGGCGCGGCCCGCCGACCACGTCTGCGTGACCCCGAAGGTCCGTGAGCGGACCGCGGTGGAGAACCCGGCAGGTTCGACTGCTCGACCCCGGGCAAGCCGGCCAACGCCTACGCCCGCGCCCAGGACGTCATGTCCGGCCGCTGGTCTGCCAGCGTCCCGGTCCGTGTCGGCTGCGCCGTCTACTGACCCTCCGCGCCGCGCCGCCCGCACGTCCTGCGTACCGACAGGGCGGCGGCCACGCAGGCGAGCGGGATGGCGGGCAGGACGTAGCGGTGGTCGAAGTCGAGCGCCGCCACCGGGCCGACGAGCAGGAACACGGCGAACGACCACGGCAGCAGCGCGGGCCGCCGCCGTCCGGCCGAGCCCAGCGCGCCGGCCAGCAGCAGCACGCCGAAGAGCGGGCCGTGCAGGAACCACGGGTAGGGGTAGGCGGCCAGGATCGACCCGAACGGCTCGACCGAGCTCATGCCACGGATGTCCGGGTCGTACTCCCGCCTGACCTCGCCGATGAGCGCGTGCTCCTCGGGCAGCGTCCAGGAGCCGTGCGGGAAGGTCGTGGCGGGGCGGACCCGCTTGGGGTGGGCGACCGGTTCCCAGGTGAAGGCGAGCGAGGTGTCCCTGACGATCTCGCGCAGGTAGTCGAGCGGCTGGGCGGCGATCGCCCGGACGGCGAACGTCCTGGCCAGGTCGTTGTGGGCGAAACGGCCGCCGGGCAGGCGGTTGAGCGAGGCGCCGGGGGCCCAGACGTACTCGGAGGCGGCGTCCACGACGGTGCCGTTCGGGCACAGCGGGGCCAGCTCGGGCGGCGGCTTGATGATCGAGCAGTCGGCGAAGGTCATGGTGCGCGCCCACAGGGCCACGCCGTCGGAGCCGCTCAGGGCGAACCTGCCGTGGTGCTGGGCGTACCAGCCGGCATAGGCCAGCAGCGGGAGCGCGCCCGCCAGCAGCAGGGCCGCCGTCCGCCGCCACGGCGTGCGGCGCAGCACCAGCCAGAGCGCGGCCAGGCCGATCAGCGGCACCGCCGCCGTCCGGGTCAGCCCCGCCAGGGCGAGCAGGACGCCGGCCACGGCCGCCGCCCGTACGGACACCTCGGGACGCCACATCAGGGCCAGCAGGGCCGCCATCACCAGGACCATCACCTGGAGGTCCGACAGCACGGCGTGCTCCAGTCGTACGAACGACGGGTCGAACAGCACCGGCACCGTGGCCAGCGACGCTCCCCAGCCGGGCAGCGACCAGCGACGCAGCAGTACGTAGCTCAGCACGCCCAGGCCGAGCCCCATCGCGTGCTGCACCCCGACGACCAGTTCCACGCTGTGGAAGGGCCGCAGCAGCCACAGGAAGATCGAGTAGCCCGCGGGATGGAAGGCCCCCTGCGGACGCAGGTGCACGGCGGTGTCCAGGTACGTGAAGGAGTCGTACCAGTAGAGCTGGGCGGTGTCGTACCCCAGCATGACCAGCACGCGCAGTGCGGCGGCCAGGACCAGCACGCACGCGAACACCCGGTGCCCGCCGGCCGGGTGCGGGCCCGGACCCGCCAGGCGGGTCCGGTCGAGGATGGCCGTCATGACTCTCCCTGGCGCGGGCCGGGCGGATCCCGGCCGTAGGGGAGGTAGTCCAGCCGGTGGCCGATAACCTGGCCGTCACCGATTTGGGTTATGCCGGCGTTATGCGGTTCGGTCCAGACTGGCGGCATTTACGATCTTTTGGGGGACGTGGTGCGTGTTCTGGTGGCCGAGGACGAGCGCATGCTCGCCGACTCGATCGCCGAGGGGTTACGCGGGGAGGCGCTGGCCGTCGACGTCGCCTACGACGGGGAGGCGGCCCTCGAACGCCTCGGCGTCCACGACTACGACGTGCTGATCCTCGACCGGGACCTGCCGCTGGTGCACGGGGACGAGGTGTGCAGGCAGGTGGCCGGGCAGGGCCGGCTCGTGCGGGTGCTCATGCTGACCGCCGCGGCCGACGTGCGCTCCCGGGTGTCCGGACTGTCGCTGGGGGCCGACGACTACCTGCCCAAGCCGTTCGCGTTCGAGGAACTGGTGGCCCGGGTGCACGCGCTCGGCCGGCGGGCCAGGCGGGCCGACCCGCCGATGCTGGAGCGCGCCGGGGTGCGGCTGGACTGGGCGCACCGGCAGGTGTTCAGGGACGGCCGGTACGTGCCGCTGGCGCGCAAGGAGTTCGGGCTGCTGGCCGAACTGCTGCGCGCCCAGGGCGCGGTGGTCTCGGCCGAGACGCTGCTGGAGAAGGTGTGGGACGAGCACATAGACCCGTTCACGAACACGGTGCGGACCACGATGATGAAGCTGCGCAGGAAGCTCGGCGAGCCGCAGGTCATCGAGACCGTGCCGGGATCGGGGTATCGCATCCCATGAGCATGCGGCTGCGGTTCGCGCTGGCCTGCGCGGGCGTGTTCCTCGTGATCGCCGGTGCCGCCCTGGTCACCGTCTATCTCGTCGTCCAGGCGAGCCTGCAGTACCGGGCGAGCGTGTTCACCCCGCAGGTCATCACGGTCCGGCACGAGCCGTGGGGCTGGTTGACGGGCGGGCGGTTCGGGCAGGAATACGAGTTCGCCCGGGGGTTCGCCCTCCGTACCCACGCCACCTACCAGGACAGCGTCCTCGGCAACCTGCGCACCGCCGGCGGGCTCGCGCTGCTCGGCGGCACCGGGCTCGCCTTCGTGGTGGGCTGGCGGACGGCCGGCGTCGTGCTGCGCCCGCTCAGGGACGTCACCGACACCGCCCGCCGCATCGCCCAGAGCCACGACCTGAGCGAGCGCATCGGCTACGCGGGCCCGCGCGACGAGATCAAGGAGCTGACCGACAGCTACGACACGATGCTCGGCCGCCTGGCCCGCTCGTTCGACGGGCAGCGCCGTTTCGTCGCCAACGCCTCGCACGAGCTGCGCACCCCGATCACCATCAACCGGACGCTCGTGGACGTGGCCGTGCGGCGGCCGGACGCGACCGACGACGTCAAGCGGCTCGGCGAGTCGCTGCTGCTGGTCAACGCCCGCAACGAGCGCCTCATCGACGGCCTGCTCGCGCTGGCCGAGGGCGAGCAGGCGGTGCTGGACCGGCGGCCGTTCGACCTGACGGACGTGGCCGAGCACGTCCTCGACCAGGCGGCGGGCGAGGCGGCCGAGCGGGAGGTCGTCATCCACCGGCTGCTCGACCCCGCTCCGACGGCGGGCGAGGCGGTGCTGGTCGAGCGGCTGGTGCAGAACCTCGTGGAGAACGCCATCCGGCACAACCAGCCCAGGGGCGAGGTGTGGGTGACGACACGGCGGCGGGCCGAGCGGGTCGAGCTGGTCGTGGCCAACACGGGGCTGCAGGTGCCGCCGTACGAGATCGAGGCGATCTTCGAGCCGTTCCGGCGGTTGCACGGTGACCGGCTGCGCTCCGACCGGGGCAGCGGGCTGGGGTTGTCGATCGTCCGGGTGATCGCCGAGGCGCACGACGGGACGGTGACCGCCACGCCGCGGGAGGAGGGCGGGCTGACGATCACGGTCGAACTGCCCGCCGATCAGGCCCGCTCCTGACGGACCGGTCAGGACTCGCCGAGGTCGGTGCAGTACGCGATCGTCGCGTCGTCCGCCGCCACCCCGTGGCGGGCCTCCGCCGCCCGGACCCGGCGGATGATCTCGGCCGGCCCGCTCGACGCTAGCACGGACAGTACCTCCGGCCAGCCGGCGAGCGCGAACGGGTCCACGAGGCGGCCGGCCCCGTTGCTGAGCAGGGCGGCGCCGGTCACCTCGGAGATCGGGCGACTGCCGCTGATCGCCTCGTCGGCGGCCCGGGGGTCGTCCTTGGCCACCCAGAAGCCGCCCGGCCGGTTCCGGTTGGCGCGCAGGTCCCGCAGGATCCGGCGGTACTCCTCGCTCCCCTCGGCGGCGGCCTTGAGCGCGGGCTCGTACGAGCGGCTGATGACCACCTCCCGGGGGTCGGTGACGACCAGCGGCGGGCCGTCCGCCCGGTCGAGGAGGAGGGCCGCGTCACCGAGCACCAGGTGCTCGACCCGGCCGCCGGACACGCGCAGGAGGGCCACGGCCGCGCACGGGCTGATGGGGTCGGCGACGTCGCAGGTGTCGCGGTGGGCATCCGTCACCCGCTCGACGGCCTCGGCGAGCAGCGCGGGCAGGCCGCGGTCGGGTACGAGTGACAGCAGGCCGAGCAGGGTGCCGCCGAGGCGGTGGGCGTACCAGGCCACGTCGTGCCGGCAGATCGCCGCGCTGCCGGGGATGGCGGCGCCGTCGGTCAGCACGACCGCGTTCGGTGTGACGCCGGTGAAGTCCTCGTTCCTCCGGCCGGGCCGTCCGGCGGCCACGCTCGTCATCGTCACCCGCATGCCGTGTCCCAGCCCTCCGGTTGATCAAGGTTTTCACCCTAACAACCGGTGATTTACACCTTTCGACCAGGGGCTTTTCCAGGGGAAGGTGTGGTGCTAAACGTGCTTTGTGCACGTTCGTGCAGATTTGTTGACCATACGTTCACAGGCGCGTCACAGTGGCGCGACACCCGAGCACTGGAACAAGGAGTGCCTGTGACAACTCTCCGCTATGCACGTGATATCCCGGTCAGCGACGCCACCGACGTCCTCGTCGTGGGCGGCGGGCCCGCGGGGCTCGCGGCGGCCATCGCGGCGGCCCGCGCGGGGGCGTCCGTACGGATCGTCGAGCGCTTCGGCTTCCTCGGCGGAAACCTGACCGCCGGGCTGGTCGGCCCCTGCATGACGTCCTTCTCCCTCGACGGGAGCACGCAACTCGTCCGCGGCGTCTTCGACGAGTTCGTCCGCAGGATGGAGGACGCCGGTGGAGCGGTCCACCCCTCGCGGACCAGGTCGGGCAGCGAGTACTCCGGATTCATGGTCTTCGGGCACGAGGCCGTGACGCCGTTCGACCCCGAGACGGCCAAGCAGACCGCCATGGAGATGTGCCTGGAGGCCGGGGTCGAGCTGCTGCTGCACAGCTTCGTCGTCGACACCACCGTGGCGGACGGGCGGGTCACCGGGGTCGTCGTCGCGAACAAGAGCGGGCTGACCCTGCTGCCCGCCACCGTCACCGTGGACTGCTCCGGCGACGGCGACGTGGCGGCACGCGGCGGCGCCGCCTTCGAGTACGGCCGCTCGGCCGACGGCGAGGTGCAGCCGATGACGGTGTTCTTCCGGGTGTCGAACGTCGACGACGCCAAGGTGCGGGCCTACCAGGACGCCCACCCCGACGAACTGTTCCCCTACCAGGGCATCGTCGAGCGGGCCCGGCGGGAGGGCCGCTTCCCGATACCGCGCCGCGGCGTCCAGTTGTTCAAGACGCTGGAGCCGGGAGTCTGGCGGATCAACACCACGCGGGTGCTCGGCATGAACGGCACCGACGCCGGCGACCTGACCCGCGCCGAAGTGCTCGGCCGGCGGCAGGTCAGCCAGTTGATGACGTTCTTCCACGAGAACCTGCCGGGGCTCGAGGAGGCCAAGCTGCTCGACACCGCCGCCACCGTGGGCGTGCGGGAGAGCCGGCGTATCGTCGGTGAGTACGTCCTGACCTTGGAGGACCTCATCGACGGGAGACACTTCGACGACGTCGTCGCCGTGGCCGGCTACCCCGTCGACATCCACAGCCCGGTCGACGGCGACGGGCCGTTCGAGGACGGCATCCCGCCGACCGCGAACGTCTACGAGATCCCGTTCCGCAGCCTGGTCCCGGCGGAGCTGGACGGCGTCCTCGTGGCCGGACGGTGCGTCTCCGCGACGCACGAGGCGCTGGCCGCAGTACGCGTGATGCCGCCGTCGTTCGCGATGGGCGAGGCCGCCGGGCTCGGCGCGGCGATGGCGGCCGGCGCGGGTGTCGCGCCCCGCCGGGTGGACGTCGTCGAGCTCCAGCGGCGGCTGCTCGCCCAGGGCGCCTACCTCGGCGGCCCGCAGGCCGAGCGCCTGGAGGTCGCGAGCGGCCGGTCAGGAGGCGGGCGATGATCCGCCGCGTGGTCTCGGCGAGCACCATCGGGACCGCGCTCGAATGGTACGACTTCATGTTGTACGGCACCGCGGCCGCGCTCGTCTTCGGCAAGGTGTTCTTCCCCGAAGGCGACCCGCTCGCGGCGACGCTCGCCTCGCTCGGCACGTTCGCGGTCGGCTTCTTCGCCCGGCCCGTCGGAGGGCTGCTGTTCGGCCACCTCGGCGACCGCTACGGGCGGCGGTTCGTGCTCGTCGTGACGCTGACGGTGATGGCCGTCTCCTCGACCGCCATCGGCCTGATCCCCGACTACGGGACGATCGGCGTCGCCGCCCCGGTGCTCCTCGTCCTGCTCCGGGTTACCCAGGGACTCGGCGCCGGCGCCGAGTACGCGGGCGGCGCGCTGATGGCCGCCGAGCACGCCCCTCCCGGCCGTCGCGGGCTGTTCGCCGCGATCCCGCCCACGGGCAACGCGCTCGGCGTCATCCTCGCCACGCTGGTGTTCACCCCGTTCACGTGGCTGCCCCAGGAGGCGTTCCTCAGTTGGGGCTGGCGGGTGCCGTTCCTCGTCAGCATCCTGATCCTGCCGCTCGGCCTCTACATCAGGTCACGGGTCGACGAGACACCGGCGTTCACCGAGACCGTCGAGGCCGGAGGCCGGAGCGACGCGCCGGTCGTCGCGGTCCTGCGGGAGGCGCCGGGCTCGCTGGTCAAGGGCTTCCTGCTCAGCGTCGGGCCGAACGTCGCGACCTACATCCCCAGCGTCTACGCGCTGTCGTACCTGACCGACAACGTCGGCCTGGCGGCGGCGGTCGCCACCGGCGGGCTGCTCGTCGCGAACACGATCAAGCTCGTCACGCTGCCGCTGTCCGGCGCGCTGTCCGACCGCTTCGGCCGCAAGCCGGTGTTCATCGCCGGGGCCACGCTGTGCGCCGCCGCCGCGTTCCCGTTCTTCTGGCTGCTCGACACCGGGAACGTGCCGCTGGTCTGGCTCGCCATGATCCTGGTGCTGACGTTCGCGAACGACCTGATGCTCGGATCGCAGGCGGCGATGTTGCCGGAGCAGTTCCCGACCAGGATGCGGTTCACCGGGGTCGCGGCCAGCCGGGAACTGGCCGCCGCGGTGGCGGGCGGCACCCTGCCGTTCATCGCGGCCTTCCTGACCGCCGGCACGCAGGGCACCTGGGCGATCTCGGCGCTGATGGTCGTCATGTGCGCCGTCGCGATCGCCGGCGCGCTCGGCGTCAAGGACGGCCGCAGCATCGCCTTCAGCGGCGGCGACGGGGCCGGCGCCCCGCTCAGGGATACCGCTCCAGCAGAACGTGGGCGGTGATCTCGTCCACGACGAGTTCGGTGACGTAACCGCCGGCGAGCGCCGCGTGCAGGGCGTCGATCTTGTGGTCACCCGACACCGCGCAGATCCGGTGCTTGACGTGCCGGAGCTGGTCGAGGTCGGGCCCACTCGTCCGCGCGTTGAACCGGATGCCGTCGTGCGATCCGTCCAGCCGGTAGAACGAGGTGGCGATGTCGCCCACGGCTCCGTCCTCGGCGAGGGAGGTGAAGTCGGCCTCGTCGAGGAAGTAGCCGCTCAGGTAGGGGCTGCTGGGCATGCCCTCGGTGACGGTGCCCAGGCTGAACAGCACCGCGTCGGCGCTCTGCTGCAACTCGACGATCCGGCGCACGCTGCGCTCGCGCAGCAGCAGCTCCTTGGTCTCCGGCGAGTCGAAGAACAGCGGCACGGGGAACTGCTGGACGTAGGCGCCGAACGCCGCCCCGAACGCGGTCAGCATCGCGCCCGAGTAGTGCACGCCCGTCGTGCGGGCGTTGCCGAGCCCGTTGAGCTGCACGATCTGGGAGTTCGCGGTCACCTTGGGGATCAGGCAGCGGCTGATCGCGTTGACCATCGTTCCCCACGACAGGCCGATGATCATGTCGGAGTCGAACACCGAGGTGAGCAGCCGGGCCGTGTACACGGCGCACCGTTCCAGCCGCTCCACCGTGGACGCCGTCGTGGGCACCGGCACCACGTGCGCCTGGACGCCGTACCGGCCGGCGAAGTCCGCCTCGCTGCGGGTGGACCGGGTCCGGGGCGGCATCACGCGGATCTCGACCAGGCCCACCTCACGCGCGTAGGCGAGCAGCCGGGACACGGTCGAGCGTGACGCGCCGAGCTCCCGGGCGATCGTGTCCATCGTGACGCCGTGCAGGTAGTACTTCCTCGCCGCCCACAGGGCGTCCTCCACCCTGTGGTCGACGGCCGGGCGCTCACCTTCGACGGACATAGGGAACTTCCTACAGCGGCGGACCGCCGATCAGCAAGCGTCGGCCCAGGTGAGAGCGGTCACCGGAGACTGCCGACGAGCTCCAGCAACGCCGCGTGGGTCTCGTCGTCGGACGCGACGACGAGCCCGCCGGAACCGGTGAGCGACGGACGGCCGTCGAGCCCGGTCACCACGCAGCCGGCGGCCCGGCACACCGCGATCCCGGCGGCGAAGTGCACGTTGTCGTGCATCCGGCCGTCGGTGACGTACGCGGCCCGCCGGCCGGCCGCGACCCACGCCACCGCCAGCGTGGTGGACAGCACCCGCGGGCGGAACCGCGCACCGAACCCCGGGTCGGCCAGCAGCGCGGCGGCACGGAAACCGGGCGCGTTCGGGAACGGCGGGTCCAGGTTGACCTCCACCAGGTTCGAGTCCGGCGACGGCCGCAGCGGCTCGTCCACGCCGTCGCGGCGCAGGCACGCCCGGACGCCGTCGGTCCAGAACACCTCACCGGCGAACGGGTCGGCCGCAGCCGCCGCCGTGACGTCCCGGCCCGCGCGCAGGGCGACGTTCACCGAGACCAGCGGGCTGCGCACGGCGTAGTTCAGCGTGCCGCACAGGGGATCGACCAGCCACATGCGCTCCGCCCCGGACGGCCCCGAGCGCCCGCCCTCCTCGCCGGTCACCGCGTCATCGGGCCGGGCGGCGCGGATCACGTCGGTGACGGCCCGCTCCGCCGCCACGTCGGCCGCCGTGGCGAAGTCGCCCCCGCCCTTCTCCAGGCGTTCCCCCGGCCCGCCGAACATGTCACGCACGACGGCACCCCCGGCGAGCGCCGCCGCCCTGGCCAACTCGACATCCGTCATCATCACGAACCGCAGCATAGATCGCCCCGGCACCCCGGCCAGACTTAGCCCTGGGCCGCCCGGAAAGTCGGGTTTCGGCGCGGGTGCCAGAAGCGGCCGTCGAGCAGCAGGCCCCGGACCCGGGTGGTGATGAGCCGGTGGGCCGTGATCAGCAAGGCCCGTTCGGACCCGTGGGCCTCGGCGGACAGCTCCTGCACCAGGGGGTGTCGCCAGTCGAGGATCGGCGTGGCCGCCGTACTTCCCGTCATGTCAGTTCGCGGGTGGCGGTGGTGATGAGGGTGTCGACGCCGTTGAGGATCAGTTCGAGGCCGAAGCCGAAGTCGCCGTCGTAGGGGAGTGGGACGGAGGCGAACATCTCGGCCGCGTCGGGGAAGCGGCCGGGGTCCACGAGCCGGGCCAGGGTGCGGCCGTGGTCGCGTTCGCTCCGGGCCTGGTCGAGGCCGCCGCCCTGGCGGCCCTGCGCGAGCTGCTGCTCCTGTGCGCTGGCGGTGCGGACGTAGCCGCCGATCAGGTTCACCACGCCGAGTTCGGCCGGCCCCGCTGGGAGCCGGCGGGCAGCCGCCACAACCGCCTCAACGGCGCGGACACCTTTCCCTCCGGACCCTCCGGCCCCACGCTTCGCACGCCTGCGACACTACCGGGCCCGCCTGCCCGCCGCCCTCTCGCGCGGGGCCGCCCCACCATGCTCGACCAGCACTATCTTTTGACTAGCGGGCTATGAAAAACATAGTAGTGTCGCCATCATGGAACTCGGTATCGCACTGCCCACCTCCGGGCCGCTGGCCGGCCCCGCCAACATCACCCGCGTCGCGCGCGAGGCGGAACGGCTCGGGTACGACTCGGTGTGGACCTACGAACGGCTGCTCCGTCCCACCGCACCCATACCCATGGGCGGCGGCGACCCACAGCGGGTGCCCGAGGTCTACCGGCTGGTCTACGAGCCGCTGGAGACGCTGAGCTACGTGGCCGCCGTCACCGAGCGGATCAAGCTCGGCACCAGCATCGTCGACGCCCTGCTGCACCCGGCGGCCGTGCTGGCCAAGCGGTTCGCCACCCTCGACCAGCTCAGCGGCGGCCGGGCCGTGGCCGGGCTCGGCCAGGGGTGGATGCCGCAGGAGTTCGCCGCGACCGGCGTGCCGATGAGCCGGATCGGACGCGGCATGGACGAGGTCGTCGCCGCCATGCGGGCCTGCTGGGGGCCGGACCCCGTCTCGTACGAGGGCGAGTTCACCACCATCGCCGAGTCGGAGATCAACCCCAAACCGGCGCAGGCGCGATTGCCGATCCTGCTCGGCGCGATGACGCCGGCCGGCGTCCGGCGGGCCGCCCGCATCGCCGACGGCCTCAACCCCGTGGCGCTCTCCCGCGACGCGCTGCTCGACCTGGTCAAGAGCTACCGGTCGGCCGTCGAGGACCTCGGCCGCGACCCCGCCTCGGTGACCGTGGTCGCCAGGGCCAACGAGTCGCCCACCACCGAGCCGCTGGGCGGCGATCGCCCGTTCCTGGGCGGCTCCCCGAGCCAGATCGCCAGCGACCTGGCGGGGCTGGAGGGCACCGGCGTCGATCACGTCCTGTTCACCACCACGAACGCCGAACCCGACCGCACGGTGGACGAGACGCTCGCCCTCTACGCCGAACTCATCGACCTGGCCCGCCGCTAGAGGCCGGGCTCAGGAACGGCAGAGCTCGCCGACGTTGTTGCGCTCGGCCCAGGAGCGCAACTCCTCGAACGCCCGGCGCAGATCCTCGCCGACCGGGGTGAGCCGGTAGCGGACCGCGCCGCCCGGCCCCTCGGCGAGCTGCCGCTCCACGAGCTGGGCCGCCATCAGCTCGCGCAGGCGGTCGGCGAGGATGGCGTCGGTGATGCCGGAGACCATCCTGGCCAGCTCGCCGAACCGGGCCGGCCGCTCCATCAGGGCGACGAGCACCATGCCGTTCCAGCGCTTGCCGAGCACCTTGAACACGTCCACGAACTCCACGCCGCACGAGAGGCCGGGCGGGCCGTCGTCGGCGGGGGAGTGCTCCGGGACGTGTTCGGCCATGGTGACCAGCCTACCTCCGGCCGCACCGGCGGCCTGCGGCCCTTCAGGTCAGGACCCGCCGGGCTCGTGCGCCAGGAAGAACGCCTGCGGGGCCGCTCGCTCTCGTCCGGCTCCCGCCCCGGAGCTCGACGCTTCGGTGCGCAGGCCATCCGGTCCCCGCCCGGGCGGGCCGGGTCGTGCGGGTTTCCTGGGGCGAGGGAACCAGGTGAAAGATCCTGCAAAGAAGCGATATAGCAGGCAGATGGTGGTGACGCTTCGCCGGTAGCGTGAGGAATCTGGTGAATTCGGGTGGGATGGTGCCATGGTCCGGACGGTGTGGGAGGACGCGCCGTACCCCATGCTGGAGGTCAGCACCGCGGGAGTCGTCGAGCAGGCGAACAAGGCGGCCCGCGCGCTGCTCGCCGTGCCGCCGGCCCGTCCCGTCGTCGGCGAGCGGCTGGAAAGGACCGCCCCGCAGTGGCTCTCGCAGGCGCACCACCTGCTCTCCTCCGGGCACGGAGCCGGCGGCGCCGGCCCCGGACGGGAGGCGCCGTACGGCCGGATCGGCGAGCGCGTCTACCAGGCGCACGCCGTGTGCGCCGCCGGCGACCGGGCCGTCTGGTGGCTCGTCGACGTCACCGCGCAACAGCGCGCACTGCGGTCACTGCGGGACTGGGCCGGGTTCATCACCGAGGCCGGCAACGAGTTGCTGCCGTCGCTGAACCTCGACCGCTGCCTGGAGACGACCGCCTGCCTGGCCGCCCGCCGCCTGGCCGACGTCGCGCTGGTCGTCCTGCCGCTGTCCGGTCGCAGGTACGCGATCGCCCGCTGCGGCCCACGCGGCGAGCCGGTCAGGGAGGACCTGGACATCGACCCGCGCACACTCCCCGGCCTCGCCGAGGCGCTGCAGGGCTTCCCGCCGGTGCCCACGCGCTGGACCGCGCCCGCGGACGTCCCCGGCTGGGTGCTGCGCGACGGGTCCGGGGCGGCGGGGTCGGTGGCGGTGACCGCGCTGCCCGGCCACGGGCTGCCCGCGGGCGCGCTGGTGCTGGTGCGCGGCACGCGGGCCGGCTTCTCGGAGCACGAGGGGCTGTTCGTACGGCTGTTCGCCATGTGGGCCGGCTCCGCCATCTCGGTCGCCCGCCTGTACGCCGAGCAGGCCGTCGTCTCCGAGACCCTGCTGGCCGAGCTGCTGCCGCCGCCCACGCCGGACCTGGAAGGCGTGGAGCTGGCGGCGCTCTACCGGCCCGCGGGCCAGGAGGAGCGGGTCGGCGGCGACTTCTACGACGTGTACCCCGCCGCCGGCACCGGCGGCGAGTCGCTGGTGGTGCTCGGGGACGTGGCGGGCAAAGGACTGGAGGCCGCCGTGCTCACCGGCCGCATCCGCAACACGCTGCGGGCCCTGCTGCCGCTGGCCGACGACCACCAGCGGGTGCTGGAGCTGCTGAACGGGGTGCTGGTCGCCGACGGCGATCCGTCCCGTTACGTCACGCTCGTACTGGCCTCGTTCGAGCACCGCGGCTCGCGGGTGGCGTTGCGGCTGACCAGCGCCGGGCACCCCGCGCCGCTGATCCTGCGCAACGACGGCCGCGTCGAGACGGTCCCGGCCGTCGGCACGCTGATCGGCGTGCTGGAGGACGTCACCAGCGTCACCGACTCGGTGGTGCTGGAACCCGGCGAGACCTGCCTGCTCTACAGCGACGGCATCATCGAGGCCAGGGGCGGCCCGCTCGGCTCGGAGTTCCTCGGCGAGGAGCGGCTGGGCGAGCACCTGCGGCAGTGCGCCGGCATGCCGCCGGAGGCGCTGGCGGAGCGGGTGCAGATGCTGGCCTCCCAATGGGCCGGCGAGCGCGAGCACGACGACATGGCGGTCGTCGCCATCTCGGCCCCGCGCGCGGCGCGGAAGGACACCCGTGACGAGTGACGTCGAGGAGCGCGCGCAGGCGCTGTGGGCGGCGGCGACGGCCGGTGACGAGCACGCGGCCACCGACGTGGCGATGGCCGCGCTCGACGCCGGGATCCCCATGGAGACCCTGCTGCTGGACATCGTCGCCGACGTGCAGTCGCGCATCGGCCGCGACTGGGCGGCCAACCGCATCACGGTCGCCCAGGAGCACACCGCGACGGCGGTCAACGAGCGGGTGCTCGACGCCCTCGCCGACCGCTGCGGCGAACGGGCCGACTCGCAGCCGGCCCCTGGACGGATCCTGGTGGCGTGCATCGACGGCGAGTGGCACGCCTTCCCGGCCCGGCTGCTGGCCGAGGTGCTGCGGGGACGCGGCTGGCACGTGGACTACCTGGGCGGCCAGGTCCCCACGCCGCACTTGGTCGCCCAGCTCCACCTGACGAACCCGGACGTCGTCGCGCTGTCCGGCTCGCTCGCGGTCCGGCTGCCGGCCGCGCACGGGGCGATCACCGCCTGCCAGGCCGCGGGCATGCCGGTCGTGGCCGGCGGTCCCGCCTTCGGCGCGGACGGCCGCTACGCCCGTCTGCTCGGGGCCGACGCCTGGGCCCCGGACGCACGCGCCGCCGCCGACCTCCTGGCCACGGGACCACCGCCGCGCCGGCCCGCGCCCGGCCGCCGTAGCCCCGACGACCCGCGGCACCTGGCCGACCCGGAGTACGCCGAACTCACCCGGTCCGCCCCGGACGTGGTCCGGGACGTCGTGGAGGAACTGGCCAGGAGCGTCCCCGACGTGCCCGCCGCCACGGAGCAGCAGCTCGGACGGACCGCGGAGCACGTCGCCCACCTCGTCGACTACCTGCGGGCCGCCCTGTACGTGGACGATCCCGAACTCTTCTCCTCCTATGTGAGCTGGATGAGCAGGGTGCTGACGGCGCGCGGCGTCCCCGCGGAACTGCTGACCTCGGCCCTGTCGGCGCTGTCCGACCGCCTCACCGCCCTGCCCCGCGCCCGCTCCACCCTGGCCACCGCCCGCGCCGCCCTCCGCCACTGACCCCCGAGCAAGACGCCTATCCAGTACGAGGGCCGCGCAGCCCTCCCGATCGACCTCGATCCGCAGCCTCCACGAGACCGTGTGATGTGTACCAGGTCGGCATGCCTACGCAACCGACGGTTGCTGATCGTTGGTGCGTGTCTATCGGGGGGCGAGTTCGGGCCAGCCGTGCAGACCGAGGCCCACGCCGTCGAGATGGAGACTGACCCCCGCGGCCGTGTACGGGACGGTGTTGTCCGGTAGCCGCTCGGCCGGGACCCAGCGCAGCTCGGCGCACTTGGCCGGCTCGGCGTTGACCACCTCGCCCTTCCACGAGCCGGTGGCGAAGAACACGCCCATGCGCGGCTTGCCCTCCGGCGACAGGTGGTGGACCACGGTGGCGGGCCGCAGGAAGGCCGGGTCCAGGCGGACGCCGACCTCCTCCCTGGCCTCGCGGATCGCGCAGTCCACCACCGTCTCGCCCTCTTCGAGGTGACCGGAGGGCAGGCAGTACCAGCCGTCTCTGTATCCGGTGCCGTCTCTCAGGCACAGCAGGATGTCGCTGCCGCGCTCGAGGATCACGTGGACGTCGACGACCACCCGGTACCGCTGCGTCATGGCCGATCACCTCTGTGAGCTACTCCGCTTGGTTGCGTGACAGTAGCGCACTGGCGTGGCGGGTGATGGCGTGGACGGCGGCTTGCGGTGAAAACTCCCCGGTGTCCAATCTGAACGTCGGGAAGCCGTCCTCGATGAGGAGGTCGGCGAGCTCGTCATACAGGCGGACCTCGGGGCCGCTGGAGCCGTCGTGCTCGAACCGGGAGTGCGCGCCGCGCTCTCGCAGCCTGGCGTCGAGCAGGTCCGGCGCGGCGGTGAGGATCAACGCCAGGTCCGGACGCCGGGCGGGCGCGTTGAGGCGACGGACGTACTCCAGCGGCACTTCGTCGAGCACCTGCAGGACGTAGGAGGACGGCACGTACCGGTCGCACAGCACGAGCTCGCCACGGGCCAGCGCCGGCTGGATCTCCGTCGCCAGGTGATGGAACCGGTCGGCGGCGACCAGGCACGCTAGCGACAGCCCGTGGAAGTCGACAGTGCGCTCGCGGGCGGCGCGGCCGAGCAGCCCGGCCGACGGCTCTCGGGTCAGGTGGACGGTGTGGCCGATCTCTTCCAACGCGGCGCCGAGGAGCGGCAGGAGGGTCGACTTGCCGGCGCCGCCTGGCCCATCGACGGTGATGAACAGGCCGGGCATCAGCGGCTCCCGGTGGTGCGGCGTCGGGCGTGCTGTTCGCGGGCGAGTTCGGCCAGGTGCTGATGGATCTCGCTCTCGGTGGCCTCTCCGAACTGGATGCCGGAGGAGAAATTGAACTCGTCGCGTCCGCGCAGGGCGGCGTCGTCGGCTCCGAGGTCGACGGGGGCGTAGTCGAGCAGTTGCTCGGCGGTGTAGCGGCCGTCGGCCATGAGCCGTCCCCATTCCGGCGTGCCCGGGTAGGGGCGGAACTGGAAAACGGATGCCCGGAACGTTCCATAATCGGAATGCTCGGTCACCTCCCACAGCCGGTGGACGAGGTCGACCGTCTGCCGCAGCTCGGCGCGGCTCTCGCCGGGGAAGCCGAGGATGAAGTACCCCTTCACGCCGATCCCGCGCCGGGTGAGCCGCTCGACGACCGAGAGCACCATGTCCGGGGTGATGCGCTTGTCGATGTAGGACAGGACCCGCTCGCTGCCCGACTCGATGCCGAGCGCCACCTCCCGTAGCCCGCACGCGGCGAGCTGGTCGAGCTGGTCCTCATGGCGCCGGTCGAGCACATTGATCCGGCCGGTCGCGTCCCACACTGCCCACCTTCCGATGCCGGCCTGCTCGAAGGCGTGCGTCATCCGGTCGATGATGCGGCCGGCTCCGAGGAACAGGTCGTCCACGAACCGGAATGCCCTCACCGCGTGCCGGTCCCTGAGCTGCTGCATCTCGTCGATGATGTTGAGAGGGTCGCGTACGCGGATCGTCACGTCCGGGTTCGCGGAGACGGCCGCGCCGCAGAACGAGCAGTCATAGGGGCAGCCGCGGGCGCCCACCATATTGGCCTCGAAGCGGCCGTCGTCGGCGAGGTAGGGGTCTTGAGCGAGGTAGCCGCGGTCGACGAACGGGAGCGCGTTGATGTCGGGTGCCAGGTGGTGGCCGGTGCCGGGCTGGCCGCCGGTGACGGGTCGGTGAAGGACCGGGTCGAGCCACATGACGGCGGGCAGGTCGGCGCGGGATCGGTGGTCGGCGAGGAGTTCGACAACACGGGTCTCGGCTTCGCCCAGGATGAGGGCGTCGCAGCGGGCCATGCGCGGGTCGGTGAGGATTCGCTGCGGCATGGCCTTGGCGTGGTGGCCGCCGGCCATGATGCGGATACCTGGATTGAGCGCAGCCGCGATGGTGGCGGTCAGTTCGTAGGTGGGGGCCAGCAGGTTGAAGCCCGCCCAGCGGGGCCGGGCCTGGTTGATGACAGCGATGGTCTCGTCCACCGGGAGCCCGGCGGCCTCGGCGTCCAGGACGCCGACGCGGTAGCCGCGGGTGGCGGCGTAGGTGGCGATGTAGGCCATCCCGAGGACGGGCAAGGTGTAGTCGTTGACACGGGGGTGGACTCGGTAGTCGCGCAGCGGCGCGTTCACGAGGAGCAGGTCGAGCTGCCCGCTGGGGTCAGTGCAGGGGCTTTCCTGGATGAGCGGGGGGTTGCTGGGCATGGTGGTCTCCCCAGGAGAGGGTGAGAGCGGTGAGAGTGGACAGGTGTGGCCCGGCCAGGTCGCGCCAGCGGGCGGCGAAGGCGGGCTCGTCGTGAGGCCACATCGAGGCAGGGTCGGCTCGGCGGGCCCAGGTGCGTACGGCCAGATCGCCGTAGGGGTAGAGCGAGAAGTCTCCGGTGTGGTCCGCGGCTGCGGCGCCGGCGGTCCACGGACCGATCCGCGGTACCGACTGCAGGGCCTTGACCAGCACGTCGGCGGGCATAGCGGCCCACTCGTCACGGTGGCGCAGGTACGCATTGGCGGCGGCCTGGAGAGGGCTGCGTTTGAACGCCATCCCGAGGGCCGTGAACTTCTGATCCGGCATGGTGAGGATCTGCTCCGCTGTCGGGGGCAGACACGTGGGGCCGGATGGTTGCCCGAGCGCGTCGAGCAGCGCCCGGTACATGGTCCGAGCCTGGGCGGCGCGGATGACCTGGCGGATGATGGCCGTGGCCAGGGCGTCCCACAGATCGGCGTTCGTCACGCGGCGAACGGGAGGGAGCCCCTGCAGGGCGCCGGCCAGGCCCCCAGGCAAGGGGAGCTCCGCCAGGGCGGCGGGGTCGTAGGTCACCAGAGGGGGAGGTGCTCCCTCACCGGCGAGCCGGACCGGGTCGTACGCGGCGGTCGCCTCGATCAGCCATGCCCCTGTCGATGTACGCATGGCGCGGGTGGGCCGGCCGGGCAGGTGCCAGCTCGGATGGTCCAGCATCCAGGTCATGGCTGTCGATCTCCACGTGTGCGGCTCGGGTCCAGATGCACGAGTGTGACAGGGCGTCGGCCTCCACGGGGTGTCGTGGCGGGAATGGATCAGGGTTCGGGCCCAGGGGCAGGGCATGGCAACTGCGGCCGGGGCGCAGCAGCTCCAGAGCCTCGCGCTTCGGCCGGCCTGTCGGCCGGCGTCCATTGCGCGGTGGGCCTGGGCGGCGTAGGCGTGGGCCTGGTGAGCGTCGCGCCGAGTCACAGCCGCGTTCTCTCACGTCCTACATGAGCCGTATGCCGACAGCCAGGTGACCGCCGGATCCGCAGCGGCGATGCCGTCACCGGACGCGCCGAGGCAGCCCCGCAGGGAGAATGGCGGGGCTGCCGTCCGCGAGCACGGCACGCGACGCGGCACTACTACGCGAGCCTGCTCTTGACCGAGGGCGAGAACCCGAAGGCGATCGCCAAGTGGATGGGACACACCGATGGCGGCGTGCTTCTTCCGTAGACCGATGCGCACCTCATGGACAAGAGCGAGCGCGCTGCGGCGGCCCGGTTCCGCGGCTGACGGCCCGGGAGATCGGCTGGTGGTGGCCGTGGTCAGCGGACGTAGATGTCGGGTCTCGGTGGGGTGGGCATGCGGTCGCCGAGGAAGAAGCCGGTGTGCGGGGGCTGGTTGTAGGCGGTGTTCTGCCAGGCCACCGACACCCGGTAGAGCGGGTCGTGCATCAGGGTGTAGATGCGCCGGTCCGTCGGCGTCGGGGTGGCGTAGATGCGCAGGGCGCGGTTGTCGCTGGTGGGCCAGATGACCTCCTCGCGCCAGTCGCCGAACAGGTCGGCCGACAGCGCGGGCGTCGCCTTGGTGCCGTTGTTGGAGTGCACGCCGGAGGCGGTCAGCAGGCGGGTGTCGGCGTCGGTGCCGTACTTGTCGATCCTGGTCTGGTCGAGCAGTTCCCTGACGGGGTCGGCGTCCCACCAGACGAGGAAGTTGACCGAGGACGGCTCGCGGGCGGCGCTGTTGCCGGTGACGCTGCGCAGGGTCGTGTCGGCGGCCGACCAGAACTCGCTGGCGATGCGCACGGTCGAGATGTCGCCGGCCACGCCGCGGCCGTTGTCGGAACCGGAGGCGGTGGACCAGAGGACCGAGCCGTTGCGCGGGTCGATGTAGAGCGAGCCCGGCTGGGAGGTGGACTCGCTGACCTTGAAGTACTCCAGGCCCGCGCGCGCCGGGTCGAAGTCGCCGAGGTGCTGGGCGTCGCCGTGGCCGGTGCCGGTGGTCCACATGCCGGAGCCGTTGTCGTTGACGGCCATCGCGCCGTACACGATCTCGTCGCGGCCGTCCTGGTCGATGTCGCCGACGGACAGGCTGTGGCTGCCCTGTCCGGCGTACTGGGAGCCGGCCGAGTTGCTGTCGAACGTCCAGCGCTTGGTGAGCGTGCCGTTGCGGAAGTCCCAGGCGGCGATGACGCTGCGGGTGTAGTAGCCGCGCGCCATGATCAGCGAGGGACGCTCACCGTCCAGGTACGCCGTCCCGGCCAGGAACCGGTCCACCCGGTTGCCGTAGTTGTCGCCCCACGAGGAGACCGTGCCGCGCGGCGGGTCGTAGTTGACGGTGGACATCGCCGCGCCCGTCAGGCCGTTGAACATGGTCAGGAACTCGGGGCCGGACAGGACGTAGCCGCTGGAGTTGCGGTAGTCGGCGCTGGAGCTGCCGATCACGGTGCCGACGCCGTCCCGGGTGCCGTCGGCGGTCTTCATCGCCACCTCGGCGCGGCCGTCGCCGTCGTAGTCGTAGACCTGGAACTGCGTGTAGTGCGCGCCGGCGCGGATGTTGCGGCCCAGGTCGATGCGCCACAGGCGGGTGCCGTTCAGCCGGTACGCGTCCACGAACACGTTGCCGGTGTAGCCGGACTGGGAGTTGTCCTTGGCGTTGGACGGGTCCCATTTCAGCACGATCTCGTACTGTCCGTCGCCGTCCATGTCGCCCACGCTGGCGTCGTTGGCGCTGTAGGTGTAGGCGACGCCGTCCGGGGTGGTGCCGCCCGACGGCGGCGAGATCGGCACGTCGAGGTACGAGCCGCCGGTGAAGCGCAGCGAGGCGGGCGAGGCGGCCTGCTCGGTGCCGCCGACCACGGCCCGCACGGTGTACGAGGCGTCGGCGGCGGCCCCGTTGTCGAGGTAGTTGGTGGAGGCGGTCAGGCCCGAGGCCACCTGGGTGGAGCCGCGGTAGACGTTGAAGGAGACGCCGTCCGGGTCGGTGCCGAGCAAGCGCCAGGAGACGAGGTTGCCGGAGCCGGAGCGCACGCTCACCAGCCCCCGGTCCAGGTCCTCCATCTGCTTGGTCGGCGGCGCCGCCTGTACGGGGGCGGACGGGATCGTGATCGCGGCCATGGCCAGGACGGTGGCCAAGGCTGCCAGGTGTAAGCGCATGACGGTTTCCTTTGCGGTTGGTAAGCGCTTTCCCAGTGGGCAAAAAGAAAGTTTCATGAGGCGGGGTGACGCGGTGATAGCGCTAACAGGCGAACGCGGAGATCGAGGGCGGTGAAATGTGCTGCCCGACCTGGGGGGATGGTCACAGGGGCTCCTCGTCGGCGGCAGGGGTGGCTGGGTCAGCGCCAGGGCGTATTTATAGCCAGGCGGCAGGTGATCCGCAAGAGCGCCCTTGCCGCCGCTCTGACTGCCCGCCCGTCCCGATGTCAGCGCCCGGACCGCCGTTCCATGCGGCGCTCCCGCTCCGGGCGAGCGCCGCATGGCCGGGATCGATCGGACGGCGGCGACGGAATCGTCAGCTCCCGGACTCCGTCAGCCCCCGGAACAGGCCGGTCACGCCGACCGAGTCCAGGAGTGAGGGGGAGGCGTCACCGGCGGACGCCGCCGGAGGGCCGGAGCAGAGGGCCGGGTGCGCAGCCATCGCGTTCAGGATCCGGCCCACGCCGACCGAGCCCAGCAGCGTCGGCTGCCTGGGCGCGGCGGCGGGAGCCGGGGTGGCGG